>DATFPH010000388.1:0-24060 GCA_035264905.1 Thermoanaerobaculia bacterium | reverse complement strand
TGTCGGACAGGGCCTTAAAGAAGTGGCCGGCGTTGGGAGTCAGCAGGGCCGAAGCCACCATGGCGAGGCCGAGGGCGATCCGGCCGCGGTGGCGCGCCAGGGCGGCGCGCGGGCCTTCCCGGCGATTGTTCGCAAACAGATCCGCGAGCACTCCGTCCGCAAGCACAGCGCCGCACAGCCCCATCCCCAGCAGCCAGGAGGGATGGAAGTTCACCCAGAAGGCGAAGAGGGCCACCAGACCGCCGGCGGCTGGCAGCGACCAGCGCTCGCGCAGCCAAGTGGCCAGGGCGTGCGCGCTGGCGAGGAGCAGGAACGCGTAGGTGTGAGGGCGGTCCGCGACGCGCACCTGCACGCCGAGGAGGAGAGCGGCTCCGATCAGGGTGGCGGCGAGCTCACTCCCTCGCTCCAAAGATGCCAGGTGGCGTCCGCCCAGGCGGCGCCAGTGGCGCAGAGCGACGAGGACCGTGCCGCCAAAGGCAAGGGCGCGGAGGAGCGTAAGCCCGAGCGGACCCGCGGCGGACCACGCCAGGTGCATGACCACACCCGCGAGCCACTCCCAATTCGTCCACGGAGCGCCCTGGAACGTGAAGCTGAACGGATCGTTGCCGGGAACACTGCCGGTCTCCAGAACCAGGCGGCCGGTGAGCATGTGCCACCAGTGATCGTCGCAGTGGATCCAGAAACAGACGGTATAGAGCACGATTCCGCACAGGAGGAGCTCGGTGCGAAGACGCCCCCGGGAAGAGGCCTGCGGGAGGTTTGGAATCGGCAGCACAGATGGCGCTCGCGCACGGAACGTGCGGAGGAGGATACCCGGAATGAGGCGGAAGGAACAGCCGGGCGCGGAGGGCGCAGGCCGAGATCAGTGCTGGCGCAGGCTGACCTCGTACCGGCGGATCCGCTCGAGGAGCGAGAGCTGGGCAGCGGAACGGATGGGCTGCCGCCATGGCTGGCGGTGCAGGAGGCGCTTCTGCCCCAGGCAGAGGTCGACCTGGCGGAAGGTGGTGTCCGCGGAGCGCAGCTCGCGGAGCGAATCGACGCTCCGCTCCAGGTGGGCCTTCAGCGGAGCCGTCGGGGGTCGGCGCGATGAGGGACGGGGCTCGGCAGGACGCATCGGTTCCTCCATGAGGTCTCATACGGACGAGCGGTCGAAACTGTTGGAGAGGAGACTTTTCAGTCCTTGCCGTCCTCCCCGCAGGACGCACCCGTCCCCTGCAGGCCCCGACGATGGAGGACATAACCTTCGGTCCGCATCGGCAGCGCCACTTCGTGGGCTGTCGTTGCAAGTCAGGGGCCGGGGATCACCATCTCCAGCATCCAGGGAGCCGAAAGGTCCCGAGCCCGGTCCAATCCCGGGAGGACGGTCTGCAGCTTCCCGGTTGCCGGATCGAAGAGCAGCAAGTCGCCACGGCCACGGTGGAACATGCGCGCGGGCAGAGACCCGGGCTCGCGGGGGCCGACCGCGGTCGGCAACAGGCCGCGCCCGATCATCCGGAGGTGCCCTGTCTCGAGGTCCACGAGCCAGGAGGTCCACGCTTTGGAGTCTTTGGAGGAACCGGTCCAGGCGGCGACCGCGAGAAAGTCCGGCGCGGGCTGGCCTCCGATCAGGAGACGGACGCCGGGGAGAGCGATCCTGATCTGCTCGGCGCCCTCTGAGGAGAGGAGGCGGAAGAGGACCCGGCCTCCCTCGGCCTCGGTGAGGATCAGGCGGCCGTCCGGGAGAAACCTCGTCAGGAGCGGGTCCTTGGAGAACGGCAGCGCCATGGTCCGTCCGGTGAGCAGGTCGGCGAGCAGGGGCTTCTGCGACGGATACCGGTACAGCAGGGCGTGCGTTCCGGCGGGACTCAGATCAAAGCCCCCTTCGTGTCCCGTCATTTCAATGCTCGTCACGGGCACGATCCGGCGCGTCGCGATCTCCAGGTCCAGGGTGGACAGCCGCCAGACCGGCGGCTGCCCAAGCCGCTCGATTGCCTCGGACCGGAAGATCCGCAGATGGCCGGCGTCGATGAAGAGCAGCCGGTCGTCGTATTCGAAATCGTCCGGCAGGAGCTGGGAGACGAGCATCCGCCCCGTCCGCAGGTCATCCACCGTGACCCGGTCGCGCCACAGGGCCGCCACGCGAGAACCGTCCGGCGCGATGACAAAAAACACAGGCCGCTGCGGATAGGAAATGCGGGTCTGGACCGGCACGGCCCCGGGGCGGCGCAGGTCCAGAGCCGAGAGCACGTACCCTTCGCCCGCGGACCAGGACATCCATACAGCTCGGCTTCCATCCCTGGAGAAGGCAGGATTGCGCATCCTGTAGATCTCGATGTCTCCAAGGATCTTGATAGAACGACCGGAAGCGAGATCAAAGAGGAAAACCGGCGCATAGCCGCCGCGCCCCGCGGCCTCCCCTCCCAGCGCGATCCAGCTCCCGGATGGAGCCGGCAGGATCTCGCGGAAACCCGTCAGATCCCGAGGAGTGACTCCAAGCACCCAGCGCGCGTAGGAGAAACTCCCGAGGGCTGTTGCGCCGAGCAGAGACCAGAGAGTGAGCGAGAGCAGCCGGTGCCCGCGGTGGAGGTCCGTCCTTCCTCGCACCACCTGCACGAGGCCGGCAACCGCGGTCACCACCAGAAAGGTCCAGACCAGGGAAATCTGCATCCGTTGCAGGGAGCCGATCGCTCCCTCCCGCTGGAGGAGCCGCTGACAAGCCCAGAAGGCCGCCGTCACCAGGGCGAGGGATGCGACGTCGAAAGCGAGCCAGGGAGAGCGCGAACGCACCATCACCGACCCGGCGTGCGACCCCACCAGGAGCAGCAGGAGACCGGGCACGAGCAGGAAAGGGAGGACCTCGGGGTCGAGACCCCAGCGGCTGGTCGGAGCGACGTCCCCTCCCGCCAGCACGGCCGGAAGAAGCACCAGGGCGCTCGACCCCAGACAGAGGATCGCGGCACCCAGCATCTTGCCACCCCAGATCGCCGCCCCGGACAGCGGGCGGACGAAGTAGAACCCGAGGCGCCTCTCGCTCAGATCTCGCGCGAGGACCGAAGCCCCCAACACGAACGCCAGCACGCAGCCGGCAACGGCGGCCAGCCCCAGGGCCGTGGCATCCCGCAGCTCGGCGGGATCGAGCCCTCCCGCATTCGGCAGCCAGGGGAGAGCGAGCGGGAAGAGCCCGAGGACAAGGGCGACCAGGAAGAGGAGGCGCCACTCCGCCAGCTCGCGCGCCAGGACCGTCAGCATGCCCTTCATTGCGGACCTCCCACCAGGGCCAGGAAAATCTCCTCCAGCGTCAAGGCCGAGACCTCGGCGGCCCCTGCCGGCAGCGCGGAGCGCTCGTCATCCCAGCCGGAAACGACGGCCTCGACTCCCCAGGCGCGCGAGGTCAGGGCCACCGGCGTCAGATCCGCGAGTTGCGGCGACTCCTCGCTCCCCGGGGGGAGGCGGACCCGCCGGAACCGCCGCTTGAGCGTCTCCACCTCCTCGTCGATCACGAGCCGCCCCTCCTGCAGGATGCCCACCCGGTCGGCGATCCCCTCGACGCCACCCAGATCGTGGCTGGTCAGGAACACGGTCGTGCCGCGATCGGCCAAATCGCCGATCAGCTCCTCGAAGACCGAGCGGCGCGCCACCGGATCGAGCCCGAGGGTCGGGTCGTCGAGGATCAGCAGGCGCGGCGCCGGAGCGAGGGCGAGCCCCAGGGCCACCTGCCCGCGCTGGCCGCGCGACAGCTTGCCGAACGGGACGTTCTCGGGCACGCCGAACCGCCGCAGGCGCGCGGAGAGCCCGGCGCCATCCCAACGGGGATAGAGCCGCGAGCAGAAGCGGGAGAGCTGGCTGGCGGTCATCGCGGGAGGAGCGTCCGGCGATTCGTGGACGACGCCGACCTCCGCGAGGATCGAAGCGCGCTCCCGCCAGACGTCGTGGCCGAGGAGGAGAGTCCGTCCGGAGACCGGGAGCTGCTCGCCCAGGAGGCAGCGCACGAGCGACGACTTGCCCGCGCCGTTGCGCCCCAGCAGAGCGTAGACGCTCCCTTCCGGTACCGCGAACGAGACACCCTCGAGCGCGGTCCGGCGTCCATAGCGGACGGTCAGGTCTTCGACCTCGATGAGGCTCATTCGGCTCCTCCGTCTTTCAGGCTCTTCCAGGCGTCCCGCAGGAAATCGAGGGCCTCCTCCTCCTCCACCCCCAAGGTGACGGCGAGCCCGGCATAGCGCACGGCGCCGTCCCGGAGCTTGCGCGTCCGGGTCTCCTGCGGAAGGGCCGGCGGCGACTCGGCCACATAAGTCCCCTCGCCGCGCCGGACGCACAACACCCCGGCGTCCGTAAGCCGTTGGTACGCCTTTGAGACGGTCGCGGGGTTGATCTGCAGCTCGCGGGCGAGATCGCGCACCGAGGGCACCGAGGCACCGGGCGCCAGGGCACCGCTGGCCACCAGGTGCTGGACGCCCTCCTCGATCTGCCTCCAGATAGGCCTCGGATCGGTGGGCTCGATGCGCAGGGAGGGGATCATCTGGTGTATTAGAGGCGTGATACACGGTAGGCGGTAGGTGCCCCGGATGTCAAGACGGCGGCGCCCTGCTGGCGTAAGTCGAGCGAAAATCATCGAAATCGGCTCGCCTTTCGGCCTGGAGAGCACCATCTCTTGTTGAACCGAGTACCGTTTCCTGTAGTTTGTGGGACAATCGTCGTCCAATGCACGGTGAACATCCGTCGAGGAGATGCGTATGTACCGGAGGATGAGTCTGGGTCTTATCTTGTTATTGTTGTTGGTTATTCTAGCTGGACCGACGTCAGCCTTTGCCGAGCCGCTGGGTGAGCCGGCGAGGGCGGCGACCGTCGATTCTTTCGATCTGTTGGATTGGGCGTGGGACTGGCTCACGTCACTGGTGAGTGACTCCGGCGGGAGCTCGCTGCCGGGGGGCGGGCACATTGATGACATCGAAGGTGGCGCTTTCATTGATCCGCTTGGCGGGAATAGTTGATGGTTTTTGTTTGAACAACACGACCTCCCCAGGAGCCTCGCTTCGGTTTGCGGGTTCTTTGTTGTAGAATTGGGGGAGGTACTCACAGGATCTGGAGGGGCTTTCTTATGGAACGTCTTCACGAGGGGAGCTCGGGAGCTCTAGCTCGGGCTCTCGCGCGCAAGATCGGACGAGATCTCGAGGAGCGGGGCAAGGAGCGCGAGGCGGGCCTCCCAACCGCGATTGAGAGGCTTGATGTCGGCTCGCTGGATCGGTCGATCGAGGTGGCGCTGATCTGCGCCAACCGCGTTCGGGAGGAGCGCGACTCGGCGCCAGCCCGCTTGGCTGAGTTGCTGGCCCGGCCGGTTGTCGATCGAGAGACCGCTGTGGTGGTCAATCCGCGATACCAAGACTACACGCTGGCGTCCTACATCCTCGAGCGTTGTTCGAAAGCGGTCTTCCACGATCCAGCCCTGGCACGCGAGCTGGCGCGCTTGGCGCGAGCGATCGCAGTCCAAACCGATCCAACGACGTGTGGTGGTGCGGCAGCCCTTGCGGATCTCGAAGCGTACGCACTGGGAGTGGAAGGGAATGCTCTACGCGTTGCAGGCGAGCTCCGCGATGCGCTCGTGGCATTCATGCAGGCGCGGGAGGTCCAAGAGAAAGGTGGCGCGGACCCCGACCTGTCGGGGCGCATTGACCTCATGGAGGCATCGCTGCGCCGTGACATCCGCCAGTTCGGAACCGCTCTGGCCCTCCTCGATCGCGCGATCGCAACTTTCACAGCCCTGCGGGATCGTGAGCAAACGGCTCTCGCGATGATCAACCGAGCCAATGTCTTCCTTGTCCAACGCGATTTGGAGATGGTGATCTCTACGCTCAAGCAGGCCCTCCCGCTGGCGGAGGATTCCTGGCTTGGACTTGTCGTCCGCCACAACCTGATCATGGCGCTTGCCGATTGCGGGCAGGCCCGCGAAGCCGCTGAGCTGTATGAACAGTCGCGGAGCCTCTATCTGCAATTCCCCGATCCGCTCACGACCAACCGCCGGCTTTGGACCGAGGGTCTGATTGCCCGCGAGCTCGGGGATCTCGAGGCGGCGCATCGCCTGCTGTCTGAAGCGGCCGAGCGTCTGGCCGAACAGGGCTATGGGTTCGACGCTGCGCTGGCCGGGCTCGATCTGGTGGCCGTCTATGCCAAGCAGGGCAATGCCGACGAGGTTTTGCGCGTCGCGTCACATCTCATCCGGCTCTTCCAGTTGCACAACGTCCAGCCGGAGGCCCTCGCCGCACTGAGAATGGTCCAGGAGGCCACCCAGCACAAGGTACTCGATCAGGCCATTCTGGCCCAGGCCTCCGAGATTCTCCGCGCCAATCAGATCCGCGGCGCTTCCGCGGTCTGAATCCCGAGCACAATCGAGAGCACCGGTTCGTCGAGAGCCGGTGCTCTTTTCATTTTGGCCCTCAGCCCACCGCCGTCAGCGCCTCGCGGATCCTCTCCACGCCCGTATTGCTCCCGGAGAGCAGGACGCCGACCCGGCGGCCACGGAAGCGGCTGTCCGCCAGGAGGCCGGCGAGCGCCGCGGCCCCGGCCGGCTCCACGACGACTTTCAGGTGGCGCAGGATGAGCCCCATCGCGGCGAGGATCGCCTCGTCGGGCACGGTCAGGACGTCGGCGACCCAGCGCCGGATGATTTCGAAGTTGAGGGCTCCTGGCTTGGGCGCGGTGAGGCCGTCGGCGATCGTTCGGATCGCCCCAGGGGGCGTCGGTGTTCCGGCGGCCAGGGAACGGACGAGGCCGTCGGCGCCGGTGGGCTGCACGCCGTAGACCCGCGCTTTCGGGGCGAGCCCTCGGGCGGCGAGCAGGGCTCCGGACAGCAGGCCTCCTCCGGAGGTGGGGGACACCACGTCGTCGAGATCGGGGACGTCTTCGAGAAGCTCCCAGGTGGCGGTGCCGGCGCCGGCGATGACGAACGGGTCGTCGAACGGGTGGACGAGGGTGTAGCCGTGCTCCTCGCGCAGGCGCGCCAGGCGCTCGAAGGCCTGCGTCGCGTTGGTGACCCCCTCCTTCTCGATGCAGCCGCCCATGGCGGCGACCGCGGCGAGCTTTTCGGGGACGGCCGTCTCGGGCATGACGACCACCAGCGGCGCGCCGGCCGCGCGCGCCGCCCAGGCGGCTCCCAGGGCAGCGTTGCCGGCGCTCACCGTGATCAGACCGCGCTCCAGCTCCGGCCTGGTCAGCGAGCGGATCCGGTTGTAGGCGCCCCGCACCTTGAACGAGCCGGTGACCTGGAGCCCTTCGGCCTTGAAGAACAGCTTCGCGCCGGAGAGCTCGTCGAGAGCGTCCGACCGCAGGACCGGCGTGCGGGACACCACCCCGGCCAGGGCGCGCCGCGCCGCCAGCAGGTCGGGGAGATCCGGCAGCTCCATCGCTCTCCCCCGCCCTAGCGCTCCAGCAGCTCGAGGACCTTGGCCACCGCTTCGCCCACCGGCACCAGGTGCTTCTCGCGGTCGCGGCGGAGGGAGACCTCGACCTTGCCGTCCTTGAGCGACTTGGCGCCGATCACCAGGCGGACCGGCAGCCCGATCAGGTCCGCGTCCTTGAACTTGACGCCAGGGCGCTCGTCGCGGTCGTCGTAGAAGACCTCGACGCCCTTCTCCATGAGCTGGCCATAGAGCTGCTCCGTGACCCGCTTGACCTCCTCGTCGTCCGGATTGAGCCCGGCCAGCAGCACCTCGAACGGCGCGAGCGGCCGCGGCCAGATGATGCCGTCGGCGTCATGGTTCTGCTCGATCGCCGCAGCCACGGTCCGGCCGATCCCGAGGCCGTAGCAGCCCATGATCATCGGATGCTCGGCGCCGGCCTCGTCCGTGTAGTTGCAGCCCAGGGACTTCGAGTACTTCGTGCCCAGCTTGAAGATGTGGCCCACCTCGATGCCGCGGAACACCTCCAAGGTGCCGTCGCAGCGCGGGCACGGATCGCCGCCCGCCACCAGCAGGAAGTCGGCGAATTCCGAAAGGTCCACGTCGCGACCCCAGTTGACGCCGGTGTAGTGCGCGTCTTCCTTGTTGGCGCCGCAGGCGAAGTTGGTCAGGTGGCGCACGCTCTCGTCCGCCACCAGGCGGACGTCCTTCAAGCCGACCGGTCCGGCGAAGCCCACCGGCGCGCCGGTCGCCTCGCGCACCTTCTCCTCGGCGCCCAGCTCGAGGCGCTCCACGTCCAGATGGTTCGCCAGCTTGACCTCGTTGACCTCGCGGTCACCGCGGATCAGCGCGGCCACGAGCCCCTTCTCGGTCTCATAGATCAGCGTCTTGACGATCCGCTTCGGGGCCATCTTGAGGAAGCGGGCCACGTCCTCGACCGCCTTCTTGCCCGGCGTGGCGACCTCCTGGAAGTCCTGCGGCGGATGGGGCTCGCCGGCCGCCTCGCGCCGGGTCTCGGCCTTCTCCACGTTCGCCGCGTAGCCGCACTTGGGGCAGCGGACCACCGCGCTCTCGCCCGAGCCGGCCACCACCATGAACTCATGGGAGGCCGAGCCGCCGATCGCGCCGGTGTCGGCCTCGACCGCGCTGTAGTCGAGCTTGCAGGCGTCGAAGATCCGGCGGTAGGCGCTGCGCATGGCCTCATAGGCCACGTCGAGGCCCTCGGAGGTCGCGTCGAACGAATAGGCGTCCTTCATCAGGAACTCGCGCCCGCGCATCAGGCCGAAGCGCGGCCGGATCTCGTCCCGGAACTTGGTCTGGATCTGATAGAGGTTGAACGGGAGCTGGCGGTAGCTCTTGACGTCCCGCCGCACCAGGTCGGTGATGACCTCTTCATGAGTGGGGCCGAAGGCGAATTCGCGGTCGTGGCGGTCCTTGATGCGCAGCAGCTCCTTGCCGTAGCGCTGCCAGCGGCCGGACTCCTGCCACAGCTCGGCCGGCTGGATGGCCGGCATCTGGAGCTCCAGAGCGCCCGCGGCTCCCATCTCGCGGCGCACGACCGCCATCAGCTTCGCGAGGCTCCGCCAGCCGAAGGGGAGATAGGTGTAGATGCCGGCCGCGACCTTCTTGATCATCCCGGCGCGCATCATCAGCTGGTGGCTGACGACCTCGGCGTCGTTCGGCACCTCGCGGGTGGTAAACAGGTAATACTGGCTCCAGCGCATTCGGCCTCCAGTTTCCCCCTCCCCTCCAAGGACTCAAAGGACATCAAGGACATCAAGGACGAAGAAGACACGGCGTCCTTTTCGTTCTTGGTGTCCTTGGTGATTTTCGGGAGAGTCTATTTTCTCTGGCCCCGGCGCACCCGCTCGAGCAGGCGCGTCGAGTCCTTCATGTATTCCATCATCTTTTCCTGCAGCGCCTCGCCGCGGCTCCCCAGGGAGCGGGCGCGGGCCAGGACGTTCCTCGCCCGGTCCTCCTCGCCCGATGCCAGGAGCGCCATCCCGAGATGGGTCAGGGTCGTGGGCGAGGGGCCCAGCTCGTTCGACCGGGCGAGGAAGTCGACGGCTTTGTCGAACTCCTTGCGCTTGTAGTGCACCCAGCCGAGGGCCGCCAGCGGGAACTGCTTGATCTCGTCGGGCGACAGCTCCACGGACTGGCGGGCGAAATCGAGGGCCTCGTCGAGATCCTCTTCCATCTCCGCCAGGTTGTACGCCATCTCATAGTAGGCGATGGACTTGGTGAAGTTGGAGCTCCCCTCGTCCAGGAGCCGCCGGCCGATCCGGTTCCCTTCGCGGAACTTGCCCTGGCTGCGCAGCGCTTCGATGAGCGCTGCGTAGGCGGTGGCCTTGAGCGTCTCCCCCGGGTTCATGTCGAGCACCTTGCGGGTGACCGCCTCGATCTCCTGGCTCCGGTTCAGGTGCAGGCAGAGCAGGGCGTAGGACATGAGGAGCGTCGGGTTGTCCGGATCGAGCGCCAGCGCGCGGCGATAGCAGGTCAGCGCCTGCTTCAGGTTGTCGCGCGCCAGGAATTCCTCGCCCTTCTTGAACCAATCCTCGGCCTCGCCTTGCACTCCCGGCAGCGGCGTGCCCGCCGCGCCCGAGAGATAGCGCACCAGATCCTGGTACTGCAGCTTCTTCGGGTTGAGTCGCTGCGCCTGGCGGAAGGCATCGAGCGCCTTGCGCGTCCAGTGCCGGTCGAGATAGGCGAGGCCCAGCAGGTGGTAGGCCTCCTCGAAAGCCGGATCGTGCCGCACGGCCTCCTGGAGCGTCTGGACCGCCGGCGCGAGCCGGCCCATCTCGTAATAGCAGCTCCCGAGCAGGAAAAGGGCCTGCGGCACCGCGTCGAGCTCCACCGCGCGCTCCAGGAAGAGCACCGCCAGGGCCAGGTTCCCCTGCCCGGCGTAGACGGCTCCGAGGCTGAAGTGCGGCAGGAAGCTATCCGGATAGATGGAGACCGCGCGCTTCAGGTACTCCTCGGCGCGGGTGTGCTCCCCCCGCTCGTAGAAGATCACGCCGCTGTAGACGAGCCCCTCGTAATGATCGGCCTTCACCTCCAGGACGCGCGCGAAGTAGGAGAGGGCCTGCTCGGTGTCCCCCTCGTTGAAGTGCGTCTCGCCCAGGAAGTAGGCCAGCTCGTAGTTGTCCCGGTCGAGCTTGTAGGCCGCTTCGAGCGAGGCCACGGCGCGCTCGATGTCGAAGCCGAAGAGAGCGTACTCGGCGTCTTCCAGATGCTGGAGGAAGATCTTGCGCTTGTCGCCGTGGTGGAGCGCGGCGATCCGCTCCTTGATGGCCAGGAAGCGCTCGCGCTTCTCCAGGGCCAGGAGCTGGTAGTCCATCTTGGACTCCCAGAGGTCGCTCCACTCCTCCCAGCCGATGAACCGCTTCTGCTCCAGGAGCTCGCGCAGGGCGGAGAGGCCGGTCTGGTTGATGAGGATGTTCTTCTCCTGCTTGTGGAGTGCTCCCAGGAGCTGGCGCACGGTCTCCGCCGTCCGCTTCACCGCCTCTTCGAGGATGGAGATCCGCTCGAGGAGATGCTCGTCGAACGAGAAGCTCTCCTCGGCGGTCTCTTCGTAGCCGTCCTCGTCGTCGCGCAGCGCTCCGGACAAGACCAGGAGCTTCTGGTGGCAACGCACGCAGTATTCCTGATCGTCTCGATTCGGAGCGCCACAGACCTGGCAGTACATCCTCACCTCACCCAGAGTATTCGTAAAAGCCCCGCCCCGACTTACGGCCGAGATAGCCGGCATCGACCATCTTGACCAGCAGCGGGCAGGGCCGGTACTTCGGATCGCCGAACCCCTCCTGGAGCACGCGCAGGATGTCGAGACAGACGTCCAGGCCGATCAGGTCGGCCAGCGCGAGCGGTCCCATCGGGTGATTCATCCCGAGCTTCATAACCGAATCGATCGCCTCAGGCTTCCCGACCCCCTCGTAGAGGCAGTAGACCGCCTCGTTGATCATCGGCATGAGCACCCGGTTGGAGACGAACCCCGGAGCGTCGTGCACCTCGACGGGGATCTTTCCCATCTTGCGCGAGGCCGCCTCGACGGCGTCGTAGGTCTCCTGGCTCGTGGCGAGCCCACGGATCACCTCGATGAGCTGCATCAGCGGCACCGGGTTCATGAAGTGCATCCCGATCACCTTGTCCGGCCGGCGGGTCGCCGCCGCGAGCTTGGTGATCGAGATCGAGCTCGTGTTGGTGGCCAGGATCGTCTCCGGCGCGCAGGCGCGGTCGAGCTCGGCCAGGACGTTCTGCTTGACCTCCAGCCTCTCGACCACGGCCTCGACCACCAGATCGGCCGCCGTCAGGGCTGTGAGCTGCGACTCGGTGCGGATGCGGGCGAGCGTCTGCTCGCGCTCGTCAGCCGTCAGCTTCCCCTTGCTCTCCAGCTTCTCGAGGCTCTTGCCGATCTGGCCGATCCCGCGCTCCAGCGCCTGGGGCACCACATCCACCAGAATGACGTCGTAGCCGCTCACCGCGGAGACCTGGGCGATGCCATGCCCCATGGTGCCCGCTCCGACTACGCCGATCGTACGGATTTCTTGCATCCAGACCCCTCCCTAGGCCGCAGCGCGGCTAACCCTCAGCGTATTGAACATTCCGGACAACGGTCAAGGAGCCGGCACCAGACCTGACAGCTTCGGCGGAGCGTCTTCCAGGAAGTCCTCCAGATCGCGGAGAGCCCGCGCGCGCAACGGATGGCCGGTCTGCTCGTAGCAGCGGAGGCGCCGGACCAGGAGGTACTCCTCCCAGGGGACGTTCGGCTCGAAGGAAGCGAAGGCGGCGGCGCAGAGATCGGCGCGGCCGGTTGCGTAGACCAGCTCCGTCCGCGCGCGCAGCCGGCCGTACTCGGCGAGGCGGACGGCGAACGGCTCCGCCAGCGCTTCCTGGAGGATCATGGCCCGGCCGGGGCTGTCCCCGCCGACGCGCATCGCGAGCTGCAGCCCGCGCTCCAGGACCGGCATGGACGTCCAGGGACGGACGCGGGCCTCCCGGAACGCCGCCGCGAGGTGCCGGGCCGACTCGTCGTGACGGTCGCCGGCCCAGTGCCAGATCGCCAGCGCGATCTCCGCCTCGACAGGGCGGTCCCGCCGTAGCCGCTCCGCCATTTCGGGAGCGCGCGGGTGGCCGGCGGCGGCCAGGCACTCGGAAACCAGCAGCAGATCGAGATCGAGAACGGGTTCCGTAGATTGCCCTCCCCAGCGGGCACAGGCCTGGCCGAGGTCCGAGGCGCCGTACGCCTGCCGCGCCCGGATCCGCGCCGCCGCCGCCGGATCGAGATCCGGCCCGGGGTTTGCCACCTTCTGGCCCCAGAACGCCGCACGAACCGCGCGCATCTCGTCCACCCGCCGCCAATCGAGATCTCCGCGCACCGCGGGCCTCGTCTCGCCGCGGCTCGCCACCAGGGCGGCGAAATCCGACGGCTGGAGGAGGCCGGTGCGCCCCAGGTTGCGGGCGAAGCCGAACTCCAGGAGCGGCCGGTCGTCGCTGTTGACCCACCCCGCCTCGTGCGCGGCCACGTTCCGCGCGAAGGCGCCGGACGCGAGGAAGCCGGCATAGAAGCCCTCGGCCCCTTCGACGCCCCAGGTGCGCGCCAGGGCGGTGCGCCAGGGCTCGGCCGCCGTCCGCGCCCGCACCTGGGCTACGTCGTGCAGCGGCGGCCGCTCGCTCGCCATCAGGAGGAGGTCGCCGCTGTTCACCTCCCAGGTCTCGACCGACGGGAAGACCGAGCCCAGGGTCGCATAGGCGATCCCGACGGCGCGGGCGTCCAGCTCATATCCCTGGAGCCACTGCAGGAAGACGCCCCCCGGGCGCAGCCGTCCGCGGACCGCCCGGTAGAAGTCGGCGGTGAACAGGCTGGCGATCCCCGCCCGGTAAGGGTTCGAGGGCTCGGAGAAGATGAGGTCGTAGCGCTCCTCGCTGGCGAGCAGCACCTCCCGGCCGTCGCCCAGGATCAGATGCACCTTGGGATTGAGCAGCGCATCGTGATTGACGGGCGTGAACGCCGCGGCGACGTGGACGATGGCCGGCTCGAGCTCCACCACGTCGACCCGCTCCATGGTCGGGACGGCGGCGAGCCAGCCGGCCGTGCTCCCGGTACCCAGGCCGATGACCAGGGCCCGCCGCGGCTCGGGATGGAGCAGCGCGCCGAGGAGGCCCGACATGACCTGGGTCGGGGCGTCCGTGCGCGCGCTGCCGTCGGCCTTGCCGCTGACCAGGAACGCGAGCTCCTTGCCGGCGTCGAGCGCTACGCTGCTCTCCACCCCGTCCGCTTCCCAGAGGATGCCCTGCCGCCGCAGGTGCTGGTCGGCCCGGATGTCGTTCGGCGCTTTCCAGCCGCTCACGTCCACCCGGCCGGCGCCGATCGGGCTGTGCCGCCAGAATGTGGTGGGCCCCGGCGCCAGGACGAGCAGCAGCGCGGCCGCCGCCAAGACCAGGGGGAGGGCCACGGCGCGGCGCGGCGTCTGAGTGAGCCGCGCGAAGAGCGCAAGGACCGAGATGAGAGCGGCGAGCGCGATCAACAGCCCGGCGGAGAGACGCCAGACGCCGGGCGCCGTCAACAGCGGCATCAGCCCGAAGCCGCCGGCCACCGAGCCGAGGATCGCGCCGACCGTGTTCGCCGCATAGGTCAGCCCCACCTCGCGGCCGACCCGCTCGCGCCCGCTCCCCAGGAGGGCGATCAGAAGGGGAAATTGATAGCCCGCGACGAGCGCCGCCGGCAGCACGACGAGGACCGTCACCGCGGACCAGCTCAGGAGCAACGGCAGGAAGCCGGCTCCCGCGAGAGGCCGCAGCAGGGCGGCGGTCTCCGCCAGCCGGTCGCCCAAGGCGAACGGCAGGGCGAGGAACACCGCCTCCAGCGCGCAGGTGCCGGCGAACGCGGCGAGCGTCGGCCGCCGGCCCGCCTCTCCCGCGGCATAGAGGAAGCCGCCGAGGCCGATTCCCAGGAGAGCCACGGCCAGAATGAGACCGAAGGTATACGAAGAGCCGCCCAGGAGGGGCGACAGCATCCGGTACCAGACGAGCTCCATCAGGAGGAAGACGGAGCCCACCAGGGCTGCCGCGACGGGCACGATCCATCGCGGCCCGCGCCGCCCCTCCTCCACCGAGGCCGTGGCCTCCGGGACCGGCGCCTCTGCGGCGCCGAGAGATCGGGACATGCTGCGGGCGATCAGAGCGACCAGCAGGTTGAGCAGCGCCGCTTCCCAGATGGTCTTGCGGATGCCCAGGACCTCCAGAGCGGCGAAGGTGGTCAGCAGAGTGCCGAGGACGGCGCCCAGGGTGTTGACCGCATAGAGCAGACCCACGGCGCGGCGTCCCGCGTCGGAGCTCCGCTCCACGGCGCGGGCGGCGGCGGGGAGGGTCCCGCCCATCAGGAACGTGGGCAGCCCCAGGACCAGCGTGGCCAGAACGAGGCGCACCGCGGTGCCGCCGGCGAGCCCCAGGCGGGCGCTGCCACCCAGCCCGAAATAGATTTTCTGGACGAGCGTCACCAGCACCGGCGAGAGCGCCGCGGCGAGCGCGATCCCCATCTCCAGCCGGGCGTAGAAGCCGAGCGGCGACGGCTCACGGTCGGCCCGGCGCCCCAGGACCAGGCCGCCGAAGCCGAGGCCGCCCATGAAGATGGCCAGCACCGCCGCCGACGCGGACGTCGAGGCGCCGAAGACGTCCCGGAACATGCGCAGCCAGGCGGTCTGGTAGATCAGGGCACAAAAACCGGAGGCGAACAGAAGGAGCGCGATGCGCGCGGTGGCGGACCGCATCCGGCTCCTAGGCCAGCTCGAACCAGGGCTCGCGGCGGCCGAACTTGGAGGAGAGAGAGGCCCCGATGCCGATCAGGGAGGCGGCCGTCCAGGCCCAGACGCCCACCCAGGGGAGGAACTTGAGGAGCCCGAGGACGAGCAGGCCGAGGGTCGCCGCGTTCAACGGACGCGGCCGGCGGCGGAAGACGCGGCGGGCCAGCCACTCGCCCAGCGCATAGAACACGGCGATCATCCCCCAGAGCTTCAAGAGGAGGGCGAGGAGGACGACGAGGACCAGAAGCGGCACCCCGACGAGACCGCCCGCGAAGGCGCTGAAGAAGAGGCCGGTCAGCACCAGGGCGAGCAGGCCGGTGAGCCCCACGAAGAAGCTGCGGAACGGCTCGCGGCGCACCTCGTCCGCGGTCTCCAGGACCTGCCGGCCGCTCGCCGCGAAGAGGAGCAGCAGAAGCGCCGCCCACGACGCGAGCAGGGCGAGCTTGGTCGCCATCACCAGAGGGGACGAGAAGCCGAGGCCCAGGCTGGGCCCCTCGATCAGCGTGACCAGGGCCGAGGAAGCGGTGGGATACGAGACCATACGGCCTTGGACGCGCGCCCCGGGCAGCGTGTGGATGCTGCCGCCCAGCACGTGGACGTCGCCGCCGATCCGCGCCGAGGACAACAGCTGAGCGTCGCCGCCGAGCACCACCACGTCGCCCTCGACGTGGCCGGAGACCTCGACGGAGCCGTCCACCGCCGCCACGTCGCCGAGCGCTTCGCCGGCCACGATCAGATCCCGGCCGATGGCGACGAGCTGATGGCGGGCGAGGCTCCCGGCTTCCAGCCGCAGCGCCGGCAGCGGCTCCGAGGAGCCGGCCGGGGCTGGCGAGGCCAGCAGCAGAAAGGCCGCGAGGAGAGCGTGCACGGCCGGACTCTAGCGCGATGGAAGGCGTGGGAGAAGAGGGGGTCTAGCGGCGCCCGCCGCGCACCGCGCCCGCCGTCGCGGACCGCCGCCGGCGCAGCAGGGAGATGAAGAGCAGATTGAGCGAGATCACCAGCACGGCCAGCACCCCCAGGCTCATCGGCGAGGAGATCACCTCCGCGAACGCCAGGCCGAGCCCCTTCCAGGTGGCGGCGAGCAGCCCGGCGCCGGCCTGCAGGGTCGATCCCAGCATGTCGGCCATCGCGACGAGCGCGGACGCTCCCGGACCCGCGGCCTCCAGGTGCGCCGACCCGAACAGAGCGGCGGCGATCCCGGCGAGGAGGAGGAAGACCGCGGCCGGAAAGGCCCAGGTCTTCGGATGCCGGTTCTCCCAGCCGGTCGTCGGCAGGGACGCGAGGACGGCGCCCTTGAAATCCGTCCGGACCGGGACGCGGTTCTTCTGCAACAGGTTTTCGAGAGCGAGCAGATCCTCGCGCTCGGCGCGGCACTCCGCGCAGCCGGCGAGGTGCTGCTCGAGCTCGGCGCGCTGGGGCCGCGGCAGCTGGCCGTCGACGTCCAGATTCAACCATTCGCGGTAGGTGTTGTGGTCCGGCCTCTTCATGACAGCGCCCCCGGTCTTGATCTTCAACTAATCCGCAAGAAAGTCCTGCAATTTTTCCTTCAGCATCTGCCGGCCGCGGAACAGCTTGTTCTTCACCGTTCCGAGAGGCATCTGCTTCAGCTGCGCGATCTCCTCATACGGGAGCTCGGCCTGATGACGCAGGAGGATCAGCTCGCGGTACTCCCAGGGCAGCGCATCGATCGCCTCCTGGATGGCATCCGCCCGTTCCCGGTTCCGCATCTCGCCGTACGGGCCGCGCTCCGGAGAGGGGAGGTCCCAATCCCGCCCCTCGCCCTCGTCGTCATCCTGCCGCAGCGAAACCAGCTTCAGGCGCCGTCTCCGAATCTGATCGATCGCCGCGTTCTGCGCCACCCGGAACAGCCAGGTCGAGAACTTGTACTGCGGATCGTACCGGTCCAACACCTGATAGACCTTCACCAGGACCTCCTGGGCCAGGTCGTGCGCGTCGTCCACGTTGCGCAGCAACCGGAACAGGTAGTTGACCAGGCGCCCCTGGTAACGGTCGACCAGATCGCCGAAACGCTCCCGGTCGCCCCCGAGGACCGCGGCAACCAGATCCTCGTCGGTCGGCTGCTCGGCTCCCCGCGTCATGGCTCCATACGCAGCCGCATGGGCAAGGTTGCACCGGAAAGCGCCGGGCGGACGGCCCTCACCGGGAGGGCGGGCCGGCTTCGCCGGGCTGGCTGGCGGAGAGGACGCCGTGGGCTTTTCCGGAGAGGAGCGCGAGCAGGTCCCGCTCGACGCCGTGCGGGGCCTCCTCGACGATCCGCCCCACCTCGCGCCCTTCCCGGGAGACGATGAAGGTGGGCACGAACTGGATCTCGAAGTTGGCGATGGGCGCGGACGGCTCTTTCTTCTCGCGATCCACTCCGACGTAGTGGATCTGGAACGGAACGCTGCCGCCCGCCTCGTCGAGCGACCGCCAGAGACGGGGCACCTCGCGCGCGCTGTCGCCGCACCAGGTACCCAGGAAGACGGTCACCTCGGCGCCGGGCGGAACCCCGGCCAGCCCGTGCGCCGCCTCGGCGTCGGGCGAGGTCGAGACCTCCGACTGCACCCAATCCGGATGCGAGGACTCGATCTGCTCGCGGGTCACCGGACCGACGAGCACGCCATCCGCCGCTTCTTCCGCCATCGAGGCTGAGGCCGGCCCGAGGCACAGAACCGAGACAACGAGCATGCGGCAATACCAAGCAGATAGATTCCAGGCGGAGTGTTTCTTGGTGACCATGGCGCAACAGTCTATCGCACCTCGACGACCTGCTCGATCCGGTCGTCCGCCTGGATCTTGTCGAGCACCTCGTCGCCCTGCACGACCTGGCCGAAGACCGTGTAGCCGCCGTCGAGATGCGGCTGCGGCGCGAGCGCGATGAAGAACTGGCTTCCCCCCGTGTCCGGACCGGCCAGTGCCATGCCGACGGTCCCCCGCTCGTAGCGCAGGGGGTTGATCTCGTCGCGGATGTCGTACCCCGGCCCGCCGTAGCCGTCGCCGCGCGGGTCGCCCGCCTGGATCACGAAGTCGGGGACCACGCGGTGGAACGACAGGCCGTTGAAATAGCCCTGCCCGGCGAGCTGCAGGAAGTTGAGGCAGGTGAGCGGCGCCTCCGGGCACGCCAGCCGCACCCGGATCGGTCCCTTGGCCGTACGGATCTCCACCGTGCGCGGCCGCCAGGTGCTCTGCACGATGTCGCGGTAGTCGTCCAGATCGCGGCCGGTATCGGCCGCCTGGAGGCGAGGCACCGTCCCGCCGAGCCGGCCGAGGGCTTCGCCCGAGGTCCGCCGCAGCACGTAGCTGCCCGCCGCGGCGGTCCTTTCAAGGAGTGCCACCACCGCGCCGCGCTCCTCTGCCTGCGCCTCGCCGCGGGCGGCGAGCGCCTGGACTCCCTCGATGGCGACTTCGTCGTTGCGCCGGTCCAGGACCTCGGTGAAGGCCTTCTGGAGCTCCTGCACGGGGAGCACCGGGTGATCGCCGAGCCAGCTCAGGACCGTGGCGCGCACCCCCTCGTCCGCATCGGCCAGGGATTCCCGGGCGACCGCCGTGGCCTTCCCGGGGTCTCCTTCGACCAGGGCGAGGCGCGCACCCACGGCCGCCCCCCGCACCTCGGCGCTCGGGTCCCCCGCGAGGCGGCTCAGCAGGTCGGTCCGGCCGAGGAGGGCCGCCGCCTCGGCCGCCCGCGCCCGCACGTCGGCATCGGCGGCGCCGGCCGCGGCTCCGGTGAGCTCCGCCGCGCGCGGATGCTCACCGGTGGCCAGGGCGACCAGGGCCACTCCGCTGTCGCGCCCGCGGTTCTCCGCGGCGCGGGCCACCAGAGCCGCTGCCAGCGCCTGCTCCTCGGGCCGTCCCAACGGCCACGCGCCGGCCGCCTCCAGAGCGGTCACCCGCACTCCGGGCCGCGGATCGGCGGCGAACTCCGCGAGCCGGGGCAGCCACTCGGCCGGCGCCGGCCCCTTCTTCTCGTCGATCAGCCGCTTGGCCGCCCGCAGCGCCTGGATCACCGGCCCGAGCGCCGCATCGTCGAGGAGCGGCCGCAGGAGGGCCAGATCCTCTCCGGCGCCGACGATTCCCAAGGCACGCGCCACCCAGTCGCGCACCAGGGGATCGGGATCGGCGGCCAGGCCGCGCAGGAGGGGCAGGGCCTGCGGGAACGGCTCGCGCGCCAGCGCATAGGCGGCGCGAGCATGCAGGCCCGGCTCCGTCCGCGCCAGCCCGCGCTCGGCCACCTGCACCATCGCCTCCTCATGAAAGCGGAACAGGTACGGCACCACGCGCGCCCACCGCTCGCTCTCGTCCAGGGGCAGAAGAGCCTCCAGAACCTCGACGATCGGCACCTTCAGCTTGCCCAGAGCCTCGACCGCCAGCAAGCCGGCCTCGTGGTCCGGATCGCGCACAGCCATGAGGAGCGGCTCCTTGGCCTCCGGGTCCTCGAGCTCGCCCAGCGAGAACGCCGCGGCCCGGCGCACGGCCGGCACGTCGTCGAGCAGGAGCCCGACGAGGGGAGAGCGCCCCTGCGGGTCCGGAATGCGCCCGAGAGCCACCGCCAGCGCCTCGCGCAGCTCCGGCCCCCCCTGGAGCGCCCGCTGGATGCCGAACGACTCGGTCTCCTGGCGGTCGACCAGAAGGAGGAGCAGGGCGCGCTCGTCGAGGTCGGGCACCGCGAGATTGGGCAGGTCCGGAGCTTTGGAGGAGGTGGCGCAGCCGGCGACGGCGAGAAGGCAGCCGAGGAGGAGGCTGCTCCGCCGAGCCGAGGGAAGACAGAGAAAAGATGTCCGCATTGGCGAGATCGTACCTGATAAGGACAGCCTTCCGCCTCTCCCGGGAGGACAAACGACTACCCCGTCGGGCGGTTGTCTTCGCACCCTCTTCGAGTAGAGTGCGCTCGTGTCGATGACCAAGCTCCATTTCGAGAACGTCCGCCGCCGGTTTGGGCGACTTTCGGTCCTGCAAGGGGTCTCCGGAACCGTCCTGCCCGGCGAGGCGCTGCTGGTGACCGGGCCCAACGGCTCGGGCAAGAGCACTCTGCTGCGCTGCCTCGCGGGCATCCTGGCCCCGGATGGCGGACGCATCGACTATCAGGAAGACGAGCGGGCCCTCGATCTCGCGGAGCGGCGGCTGCGCATCGGCTACGTCGCCCCCGACCTGGCCTTCTACAGCGAGCTCACCGTGGCCGAGAACCTCCGGTTCTTCGCCCGCCTGCGCCGGGTCGGCCCCGAGCGGGGGTTCGAGGTCCTCGACCGCCTCGCCCTGCCCACCGACCGCATGGTCGGGACGCTGTCGTCCGGCATGCGGCAGCGGCTGCGCTGGGGTTGGGCCCTGCTCCACCGGCCGCGCCTCCTGCTCCTCGACGAGCCGTTCCAGAACCTGGACGCTCCGGGCGAGGAGGGCACCCGCGCCCTGTTGCAGGAGCACCTCGAGCAGACGCCCGGCGGCCTCGCCGTCATCGCCAACCCCGCTGCGCTGGAGATCGACCGTGTCACCGCTCATATCGACCTGGGCCGCTGAGGCGGCCGCCGTGTTCGCCAAGGAGTGGCGGTGCGAGCTCCGCACCAAGGTCGCGCTGAACACGCTCGGCCTGTTCGCGGTCACCACCCTGGTGGTGGCGAGCGTGAGCCTCGGCCCGCTCGGGGTCTCCAAAGCCCAGGGCTCGGCCCTGCTGCCCGTGCTCCTCTGGCTGATCCTCCTCTTCTCGGTGGCCGCCGGCCTGCCGCGCGCCTTCGTTCAGGAGGAGGAGAGCCAGACCGCCACGGCTCTCCGCCTCTCGGCCACGCCGTCGGCTCTCTTCTGCGGCAAGCTCCTCTACTCCTTGACCCTGGTCGTCGCCCTGGAGGCGCTGATCACGCCGATCTACGTGACGATCATGAACCTGGAGGTGAAATCGCCGGGGCTGCTGGTCGCCTCGCTGGCCGCGGGCGGCTACGGCCTGGCCGCCGGGAGCACCCTGGTGGCGGCGATCATCGCGCAGGCGCGGAGCAAGGGGACCCTGTTCTCGGTGCTTTCGTTCCCCATCCTGCTGCCGCTGCTGATCCTGGTCATCGAGCTGACCCGCAACGCCGTGGTGGGCGACCCCGCGGGGATGGCTCTGGCCCAGCTCCTCCTGTATGATGCATCTGTCTCTATCTTCGGGCTCATGCTTTTTCCGGTGGTATGGAATCCATGAAGAAGAACCTACCCTGGCTTCTCTGGCTCTGGATCTCCGCCGTGATCGTCGGAGCGTTCTACTACGCCCCCCTGGCCAAGGGGTTCATCGGGAAATCGAGCCGCATCCTGTTCTTCCACGTGCCCATGGCGTGGGTCTCGTTCACGGCCTTCATCGCCGCCGCGGTGTGGAGCGTGCTCTATCTGACCCGGGGACGCCAGGAGCGGCACGACCGGGCCGCCGCGGTGGCGATCCAGCTCGGCCTGCTGTTCGGCGTGCTGGCGACCGTCACCGGCGCGCTCTGGGCGCGCATCATGTGGGGGGCCTACTGGAACTGGGACCCCCGGCAGACCTCGCTCCTCATCTCGCTGCTTTTCTACGCCGCCTACCTGGCGCTGCGCGGGGCCGTCGACGATCCCGAGAAGCAGGGGCGCCTCGCCGCCTCCTACGCCTTGCTGGGATTGGTGGTGACTCCATTTTTGTTCTGGATCATGCCGCGGCTCACCTACACCCTGCATCCGGAGCCGGTGGTGAACGCGGAAGGGAAGGTGGACATGGAGTCGCGGATGGTGCAGGTGCTGATCGCCAGCACGTTCGCGTTCACGGTCCTCTTCTTCTGGATGCACAACCTGCAATGCCGTCTCCAGGCGCTCGTCGCCCGGAGGGAAGAGGGACGGGAGTAACGTTATGGAAGTCAGCGGTGGCGACGCCTGGATCGTCGCGGTGAACCTGATCATCTGGACCGGACTGTTCCTCTACCTGCTCCGCCTCGACCGGCGGCTGCGGGAGATGGAGAGAGAGCCATGAACAAGAAGAACGGCTATTACTTCCTCGGGGTGGTCCTTCTCCTCGCGTTCGCGGGCTTCTCGGCGTCCGCGTTCAAGGAGACGCTGACCCCGTACGTTCCCTACGAGACGGCGCGCAAGGGCGACCGCGTGGTGCAGGTGGCCGGCGCGCTCGAGAAGGGGAGCTCCTCCTACGTGGCCAAGGAGGAGAGCCTCTACTTCACGCTCAAGGACCCGAAGACCGCGGAGAACCTGCGGGTGCGCTACAAGGGTCTCAAGCCGGCCAACTTCGAGGACGCGATCAGCATCGTGGCCATCGGCCGCTTCGACCAGACGGCGCAGAATTTCGAGGCCGACAAGCTCCTGGTGAAGTGTCCGAGCAAGTACCAGGGTGCCGAGGTCGAGAAGACCTACAGCTAGCTCAGGGGGTTTCCCATGTTGGATTACGTGTCTCAGCTCTACCTCCCCGGAGCGCTCACCCTCTGGTGCGCCCTCTTCTTCTCGCTGGCGGCGCTGTGGGGTTATGCCCAGTCCCTGACACCGCAGGGGGCGGTGGAATCGCTGCCGTTCGCGCGGCGCGCCTATGCCTTCTTCGCGCTGTCGATCGTGCTCTGCTTCACTCTCCTGATGCTCCTCCTGGCTCTCCGCGACTTCCGCGTCGAGTACGTCTTCCAGTACTCCGGCCTCGATCTGCCGCTGCACTATCAGATCGCCGCTCTCTGGGCGGGACAGAAGGGGAGCTTCCTGATCTGGCTGTTCTGGGGCTCGCTTCTCGGGCTCCTGATCAGCCGCACGGCCGGTAAGTCCGAGCCCGCGGTGATGGGCGTCTACACCCTGACCCTGCTGGGCATCCTGTTCATCCTGGTGCGCGAAAACCCCTTCGTGATGCTCAAGGAGACGCCGCTCGACGGCCAGGGGCTCAACCCGCTGCTCCAGGACAACTGGATGGTCATCCATCCGCCGATCATGTTCATCGGCTACGCCGCGAGCGCCATCCCGTTCGCATTTGCCATGGCCTCGCTCTGGCGGCGCCAGTACGACGGCTGGGCGGCGCGCGCGTTCCCCTGGGCCCTCGGCGGCTTCCTGGTGCTCGGCTCGGCGATCCTGCTCGGCGGCTACTGGGCCTACGAGACCCTGGGCTGGGGCGGCTATTGGGGCTGGGACCCGGTGGAGAACGCCTCGCTGATCCCCTGGCTGTTCGGTACGGTCCTCATCCACGGCCTCTATCTGGAGCGTACCAAGGGACGCTTCCGCCGGATCAACTACGTCCTGGCGACGTTGGGCTACATGGCGGTTCTCTATGGCACGTTCCTCACCCGCTCGGGCGTGCTCGCCGATTTCTCGGTGCACAGCTTCGTGGACCTGGGGATCTCCGGCTGGCTGACCGGGTTGATGGCCGGCTTCGGCGGCCTCTCCCTCTACCTGCTGTTCACCCGCCTCCGAGAGGTGCCGACGGGGCCGAACGAGGACCCGCTCCTGTCGCGCGGCACGTTCCTGGTCCTGGCCTCGATCACCATCTTCATCTCCGCTCTGGTGATCACGGCCGGCACCTCGGCGCCGCTCCTGACCCGCTTCATGGAAAACCCGGGCCAGGTCGGACCGTCGTTCTACAACCAGGTGAACCTGCCGATCGCGATCCTCATCGCCCTGCTGCTCTCGACGGTGCCGTACCTGACCTGGAAGGAGAACGCGCCGGGCATCATCCTGCGCAAGATGACAGGCGCGCTCGTCTTCGCCGTGGCGCTCTCCGTGGGCGCGGCGGTCTGGGCGGTGCGCGATCCGCTCCACCTGCTCTTCCTCTTCCTCGCATCCCTGGCGCTCGCGACCAACGCGCACAAGACCGTCCTCAAGTACCGGGCCGGCGGCCTGCGGGGCGCGGGCGGCTACCTGGCGCACGTCGGCGTCGGCGTCATTCTCCTCGGCATCCTGGCCTCGTCGGGATATGACCAGAGCACCAAGGTGAC
>DATFPH010000387.1:0-7644 GCA_035264905.1 Thermoanaerobaculia bacterium | reverse complement strand
CACCTGCGACCAGATCCCCGCGAGAAGCTCCTCTGCCGGGGTTCGCGGCAGGGTTCGCACCGCCGCCGCTCCCAGCTCCGGCGCGATCCGCAGCAGCGCCCGCCGGTCCAGCTTGCCGTTGGCGTTGCGCGGCAGCTTGTCGAGCCGGACGAAGGCCGCGGGCACCATGTAGGCCGGCAGACGCGCTTTCAGCTCGCCGCGCAGCGACATCTCCCGCCCCTCCTCCGTCCGCACATACGCCACCAGACCCGCTCCTCCGGGCAGGTCCGTGCGCAACAGCACCACCGCCTCCAGCACCCCGGAGAGACCCGCCAGCACCCCCTCGATCTCCCCCAGCTCGATCCGGAACCCTCGCAGCTTGACCTGCTGGTCGACACGGCCGGCGAACACCACCTCGCCATCGGCCCGATAGCGGCCCAGGTCGCCCGTGCGGTAGATCCGATCGGCCGGCTCTCCGGTGAACGGATTGACCTGGAATCTCTGCGCCGTCAGCTCCGCGTTGCCGAGGTACCCCCCCGCCAGATGCGGGCTCCGCACCGCGATCTCGCCCAGCTCGCCCAGACCGGCCAGCCCGCCTCCCGGGTTGAGCACCAGGAGCTGCACGTCCGGCACCCCGCGTCCCAGGGGCAATACCTGCTGCGCCCGCTCGGTTCGGTCGGGCGGGGCGGCCTCGGCCTCCTCCGGCGTCACCCAGTGGAACCCCACGGCCCGCTGCGTCTCCGTCGAGCCGTAGAGATTGATGCAGCTCACCCCGGGAGCCAGGGCGCGCAGACGGGCCACGTCCTTGCGCGTCAGCGACTCGCCCACCAGCAGCACGCGGCGCAGGCTCGGGACGAGCTCTCTCTTCCCGTCTGGAGGCAGCTCGGTCAGGAGCTGGCCGAGCGTAGGCGTCAGGTGCGCAACCGTCACCTGCTCCCGGCGCATCCACGCAGCCAACCGGCCGGAGATGCCGTAATCCGACGGGTCCGGCACGACGACCGTCGCGCCCAGGTAGAGGGGGGTGAAGATCTCCCGCTGGAGCGGGTCGTGGCCCAGCCCCGAAAGCAGGGAGAAGCGGTCGTCCGGACCGAGATCGAATCGCCGGCAGTGGGAGGGCAGGAAGTGCGACAGCGACCCGTGAAGCCCCAGGATCCCCTTGGGCCCTCCCGTCGAGCCCGAGGTGAAGCCGATGCAGGCCACGTCCTTTGGACCGACGCGGACCTCCGGCGCCTCCCAGGCAAAAGCCGCAAGCTCCGCGACCGCACCCGTGCCGCCCGGGGGAAGCTCGAGGCATGGGCACCCGGCCTCCCGCAGCCAGGACCGCACCTCGGCAGGAACCGTCCCCTCCGCCTCTTCGAGCGATCCGATCGAGATCCACGCCCTGGGGGAAGCCAGGCGCAGCATTTCGAGCTGCCGCAAGGCCGGGTAGGCGGAGTCGAGCATCACGAAAGCGGCGCCGGCGCCGAGCACTCCCAGGACCGCCTCGACGAGCGGCGCCGCCCGGACGGCCAGGATGGCGACCGGATCTCCCTGCCGCACCCCCTGCGCCGCCAGCCAGCCCGCCACACGCCGGCTCCCTGAGAGCAGATCGCCATAGGTCTGGACCCCCGCATCATCGATCACGGCCGGCCGCTCCGGAGCGCGCTCGGCCTGCGCCACGAAGAGCTCGTAGACGCTGCCGATCCAGCTCCTGTCGAGCGCCAGCGTGGGATCGGGAAGCATCTGCCGCATCGCTGCGGTCAGGAGCGGCAGATTCGTCACCGGCTCCTCGGGCTTCTCCAGGGCCTCTTCGAGGAAGAGCTCGAGCTGCGCCAGGAGGTCGTCCATGCGCGCCTCGTCGAACAGATCGGCGTTGTAGACCAGATTGATCCCGATGCTCGCATCGCTCTCGGAAATGTAAAACGTCATGTCGAGCTTCGATGGGACCTCGGCCGCCATCAGGCCCCGCAGCTCGAGCCCCGGGAGCGACAGCTCCGTCGCCGGCAGGTTCAGCAGGTTGAACAGAACCTGGAACAGGGGGGCTCGGGACAGGTCGCGGCGCACGCCCAGACGGGCGAGGATGGCTTCGAAGGGTACGTTCTGGTGCGAGTAGGCTTCGAGCGTCACCGTGCGCACGCGGGCCGCAAGCGCGCGGAAGCTCGGCTGACCCGAAGTGTCGGTGCGCAGCACGAGGGTATTGAGGAAGCACCCGATCAGCCCCTCCGTCTCGCCCCGCTGGCGGCCGGCCACTGGGGCGCCCACAGTCACGTCGTGCTCGCCGCTGTGCCGCGAAAGCAGCGCCTGCATCGCCGTCAGCAGAGTCATGAAGAGCGTGACGCTCTCCGCCCGGCCGAAGCGCTTGAGCCGCGCCGTCAGGTCCTCTGATAGCACCAGTTGGCGCCGCCCACCCCGGAACGTCTGGACAGCGGGGCGCGGCCGGTCGGTGGGCAGCTCGGCGGATGCGACCTCCCCGCCCAGCCGGGATTCCCAATAGGCGAGCTCCTCCTCCTGCCTCTCCGCCAGCCACCGGCGCTGCCAGTATGCGAAGTCGGCGTATTGGATCGGCAGCTCCGGCAACCGGGCGGGCCTCCCCTCCAGGGAAGCGGCGTACAGCTCCCCCAGCTCACGGGCGAGCACCGCGATCGACCAGCCGTCCGCGATGGTGTGATGGAGGTTGAGGAGGAACCGGTGCATCTCCCCGGCCAGTCGCACGAGGAGCCATTCGCAGAGCGGGCCGCGCTCCAGATCGAACCCCTGGGCCGCGTGCCACTGCGCGAGGCCATCCGCCGCCGCGTCGCGCGCCGCGTGCGGCAGCGCCGACAGATCGACCAGCGGCAGGGCGATCAGAGCCATGGCACGAACCGGCGGCGAGATCCGTTGGCAGAGCACCCCGTCGATCGCCACGAAGGTGGTGCGCAGCGACTCGTGCCGGCGCAGCACCTCGGTCAACGCCACGGCCAGGGCGCCGGTTCTGAGAGCACCGGAGAGCTCGAGCTCCAGAGGCATGTTGTAGGCCGCCGATCCGGGTTCGAGCTGTTGCAGGAACCACAGCCGCTCCTGAGCAAAGGACAGCGGCAGGTTTCCATTCCGCGGCACTCGCTCGGCCATCTCGACAGCCGCGTTTCCCCCTGACCGTGACGCCTTCTCAACCTCCTGGGCCAAGCCTGCGACGGTCGGGTGCTCGAAAACCACCCGCAGAGGCAGCTCGACCCCGAAGGCCGCCCGCACCCGCGAAGCCAGCTGCGTTGCCAGCAGCGAATGACCTCCCAGCGCGAAGAAATCGGCCTCCGCTCCCGGATTTTCGACTCCCAAAACCGCGGCAAAAATCCCCGCCATGAGCTCCTCGACCGCGGTGCGTGGTGCGATCCGGTCCGCGCCGCCGGCCAACATCCCGGGCAACGGGCCGCGCTCCACGAGCCACCGCCGGTCCACCTTGCCGTTGGGCGTCAATGGCAGGACCGGGAGCTGGACAAAGCCGGCCGGCACCATGTAGACGGGCAGGTGGGCTTCGAGCGCTTGCCGCAGCGCTCCCACAGACAGCTCGGCTCCTCCACGGCCCACGACATAGGCCACCAGGCCCCGGCCCCCGGGAAGGTCATCCCGCAACACAACCGCCGCTTCTGCGATCTCTGCCAGCGAGGTCAGCGCAAGCTCGATCTCCCCGAGCTCGATGCGGAAGCCGCGCAGCTTGACCTGCTGGTCGTCACGGCCGCGGAACTCGATGTTGCCGTCCGGCAGCAAGCGCACCCGGTCCCCGGTCCGATACAGACGCTCCCCCGGCAGGGCCGGGCTCTCCAGGAACCGTTCACCGGTCCGCTCCGGCTGGCGCCAATAGCCCAGCGCCAGCCCCTCTCCGCCCAGGTACAGCTCGCCCACTCCGCCCAAGGGCACCGGCTGCAACCCCGCATCCAGCACGTACGCCCGGCTGTTGGCGATCGGCCGGCCGATCGGCACCGTCAACGCATTCGCAGCCACGTCCTCGACCCGGTACCAGGTGCTGAAGGTGGTGTTTTCCGTCGGTCCATAGACATGCAGCAGACGCTCCGGCGCGCCGCCCGCCAGCACCTTGCGCACGGCTCCCGGATCGACCGCCTCACCGCCGAACAGCACGGTGTGGAGAGTGGCAAAGGCACCCGGCGCCTGCTGCGCCACCTGGTTGAACAGCGCCGTGGTCAGGAACAGGACACGAATCCGCGACGCTGCCAGAAAAACTGCAAGATCGGCCGGCGACAAAAGCGTCTCCTGCGGCACCCCCACCAGAGTCGCTCCGGCCAGCAGCGCGCCCCAGATCTCGAACGTCGCCGCATCGAACGAGAGGTTCGACAGCTGCGCCATGCGCCCCGCAACTTCCGGATCGCTCAGATCGACATAGTCGGTCGCCAGGACCAGACGCACGACCGCCCGGTGCGGCACCGCCACGCCCTTCGGCCGGCCCGTCGAGCCCGAGGTATAGATCAGCTAGGCCGGATCCGCCGAGCTCGTTTCGCGGCCGGCAACTGGCTCTTCCCCCTCACCGGAGATCTCTTCCCACTGCGAGTCGAGCCGTACGACCCGCGCCCGGGACGACGGCAGCCGGGGCGCCAGGCTCTCCAGGGTGAGCAGCAGCGGCGCACCACTGTCTTCGAGCATCCACGACAGCCGCTCGCGCGGGTAGCCCGGATCGAGCGGCAGGTAGGCGGCCCCGGCTTTCAAGATCCCCAGCATCGAAACCAGCAGGGCGCCCGAACGCTCGAGGCAAAGGCCCACCACATCCCCGGCTCCCACACCCTGCCGGAGGAGGAAGCGAGCCACCGCGTCCGACCGGCCGGCAAGCTCCTCGTAGCGCAGCTCCTCCCCGCCATACTCCCAGGCGAGCCGCTGCGGATGGGCCGCCGCCTGGTGAGCAAAGAGCTCTGGCAGCGTGCTGCCCGACGGCCAGAGCGTGCTCGTGGCGTTCCACTCGACCAGCATCTGATGTCGTTCGCCGTGCCCCAAAAGCGACAGCCGCGAGACCGGAAGCTCGGGATTTTCGGCCACCCCCGAAAGGAGAGCCGAAAAGGCCGCCATCAGCCGTTCGATCGTCGGGGCATCGAAAAGATCCTGCGCGTAAGAGAGAGAACCCTCGATCCGCCCATCGACCTCTTGGAGCGCCAGGTTCAGATCGAATTTGACGTCCTCGTCCACGAGTGCCAGGGGAACCAGACGAAGACCCGGCAGCGCGAGCTCCCCCACCGCCACGTTCTGCCAGGCGAACATCACCTGGAACAGCGGCGTGTGAGCCAGGCTCCGCTCCGGCGCGAGATCCTCGACCAGCTTCTCGAACGGCAGATCCTGATGCGCGTACGCGTCGAGCGCCTCCCGGCGCACCCGCGACAGGAGCCCGGTGAATCGAGGCTCGGCCGACAGATCGGGCCGCAGCACCAGGGTGTTGACGAAAAACCCGATCAGGCTCTCGATCTCCAGATGACGGCGGCCGGCTACGGGCGTGCCCAGCGTGACGTCGGCTTGCCCCGTCAAGCGCGACAGCAGCACGCTGAGCGCCGACACCAGCGTCATGAAGAGAGTCGCTCCCTCCCGCCGGGAGAGATCGGTGAGGGCCGCCGAGAGCTCCGGCGGCAGCGACAGGGGGAGGACCGCGCCGCGGAAGCTCTGCACCGCGGGGCGCGGCCGGTCCGTTGGCAGCTCGAGAACCGGCGGCGCGCTGGAGAGACGATCGCGCCAGTATTGGAGCTCCCCTTCCAGCACGTCCCCGGCGAGCCAGCTCCGCTGCCAGGCCGCGAAGTCCGCGTACTGCACCGGCAGCTCGGGAAGAGGCGACGGCCGGCCCGCGGCAAACGCCGCGTAGAGAGCCGTCATCTCCCGCACCAGCACTCCCAGCGACCAGCCGTCGCTCACGATGTGGTGCATGGTGAAGAGCAGCACGTGCTCCGTCTCGTCGAGCCGCCAGAGCCCCGCACGCAAGAGCGGTCCCCGCGCCAGATCGAACGGCCGGCGCGCCGCCTCCGTCACCAGGCTTTCCGCCACCGGCTTCCGCAGCGCCGGAGAAAGGCCCGTCAGGTCCACCATGGGAACCGCGAAGCCGGCCGGCGGCAGGACCACCTGGCGCCCCTGGCCTCCCACCTCGGGAAACACCGTCCGCAGAACCTCGTGCCGGCGCACCACCTCTCCCAACACCTGCGACAGCACGGCGACCGACAGCTCTCCCTCCATCCGCAGCGCGACCGGCACGTTGTACAGAGAGCCGCCTTCCAACTGATCGATGAACCACAGCCGCTGCTGGGCAAAGGACAGCGGCAGATCCGCTTCCCGATCGATCCGGACGAGCGGCGGTACGGTGCCGCCCGTGCTCGACGCCTTTTCGATCTCCCGAGCCAGGCCCGCCACCGTCGGCGTCTCGAAAACCGACCGCACCGACAGCTCCGCCTTGAAAACGGAGCGCAGCCGCGCCGTCACCTGGGTCGCCAGCAGCGAATGACCGCCCAGCGCGAAGAAGCTCTCCTCGACGTCCACCCGCTCCAACCCCAGCACCTCGGCGAAGATCCCCGCCACCAGCTCCTCGGTGGGCGTCCGTGGGGCCGCTCCGGCTCGATCGGCTTCCCGCTCCAGGAGCATCTTCGCCAGCGCCTTGCGGTCCACCTTGGCGTTCGGCGTCAGCGGCAGCGACTCCAGGAAGAGGAAGGCGGACGGCACCATGAAGTCCGGCAGGCGCTCGCGGAGGAAGTCCCGCAGCGGGTCCGGGGATGGGGGATCCGCCACCACGTAGGCCACCAATCCCATCCCGCCCGGCAGATCCTCGCGCGCCAGCACCGCCGCCGCCTCCACCGTGCTGTGCGCCAGCAGCGCCGCCTCGACCTCCCCGAGCTCGATGCGGAACCCTCGGACCTTGACCTGCTGGTCGATCCGCCCCAGGTAGTCGAGCCGACCGTCGGGCAGGAACCGCACCAGGTCGCCCGTGCGATACAGGCGCCCGCCGGGCTCGGCGCCCTCCTCCACGGAGAACGGATCGGGAACGAACCGATCCGCCGTCAAGTCCGGCCGGTTGAAATAGCCGCGCGCCAGCCCCGCGCCGCCCAGGAACAGCTCGCCCGGCACGCCGGCCGGAACCAGCTCGCCGGAACCCCCGAGGAGAGCCACCCGGGTACCGGCGATCGGCCGGCCGATCGCCGGCTCGCGCCGCTCTCCCTGCGGCACCGCCGCCCACGTCGAGTAGGTCGTCGCTTCCGAGGGACCATAGAGATTGAGAACCCGGGACGCCGGGGACGACTCATAGATCGCCTTGGACAGCGACCTCTTGAGCGGCTCGCCGGCCAGGTTGACCGTGCGCACCGACGCCGGCACCGCCTTCTGCCGGACCAGCTCCGTCATGACCGACGGCACCGTGTTGACCAGCACCACCTCGCCCGCCGCCGCCAGCCGCGGCAGCTCCAGCGCATTGGCGGCGAGCACCACCTTGCCGCCCCAGGCCAGAGTCACGAACAGCTCGAAGACCGAGAGGTCGAACGACACCGACGTCGCGGCGAGGACGCCCGCCAGCTCCTCCAGCGCGAACACCGTTCGCGCCCACCGGGCAAACGCCACCGCGCTCCGGTGCTCGATCGCAACCCCCTTGGGACGCCCCGTCGATCCCGAGGTGTAGATCAGATAGGCCAGATTCCCGGGCTGAGCCTGGAAGTGAGGGCGTACCCCTCTCCCGGGGACTGGAGGGGC
>DATFPH010000386.1:0-21091 GCA_035264905.1 Thermoanaerobaculia bacterium | reverse complement strand
CGGGAGGCCGCGGCCCTCGCGGCGCTGAGCGGCGAGGCTCTGGATCTCGACGTGCTCCCCGAGCAGGCGGCGTACGTGATCTACACCTCGGGCTCGACCGGCCGTCCCAAGGGAGTGGTGGTGAGCCACGCCAACGCCGTGCGGCTGTTCACCGCGACCGATTCCTGGTTCGGCTTCGGGCCGGACGAGGTGTGGACCCTCTTCCACTCCTACGCCTTCGACTTCTCGGTTTGGGAGCTGTGGGGAGCGCTGCTCTACGGCGGCCGTCTGGTCGTCGTGCCCTACTGGGTCAGCCGCTCGCCGGAGTCGTTCCACGAGCTTCTGGTGCGCGAGAAGGTGACGGTGCTGAGCCAGACCCCCTCGGCATTCCGCCAGCTGATGCGCGCCGACGAGGCTTCCGAAAGCTCCGGCGAGCTGTCGCTGCACTGGGTGGTGTTCGGGGGCGAGGCGCTGGAGCTGGGCAGCCTGCGGAGCTGGTACGAGCGGCACGAGGAGGACCGTCCGCGGCTGGTCAACATGTACGGCATCACGGAGACGACGGTGCACGTGACGTACCGGGAGCTGACGGCGGCGGACGCGGTGAGCGGGACGGGGAGCCGGATCGGCGTAGCGATCCCGGACCTCCAGGTCTACGTGCTGGACCGCCACCAGGAGCCGGTGCCGGAAGGGGTGGCCGGGGAGCTCTGCGTGGGCGGGGCGGGTCTCGCCTGGGGCTACCTGGGCCGGCCGGAGCTGACCGCGGAGCGCTTCGTGCCGCACCCGTTCGCGGCGAGCCCCGGCGAGCGGCTCTACCGCTCGGGCGACCTGGGCCGCTGGGTGGCCGGCGACCTGGAGTACCTGGGGCGGATCGACCACCAGGTGAAGGTGCGCGGCTTCCGCATCGAGCTGGGGGAGATCGAGTCGGTGCTCGGCCGGCACGCGGCGGTGCGCGAGGCGGTGGTGCTGGCGCGCGGCGACTCCGGCGAGGCGCGCCTGGTGGCCTACGTGGTCTTCGCGCCGGGCCGGTCCGCCACGGCGGGCGAGCTGCGCGACTTCGCCGGCCGGAGCCTGCCGGAGCACATGGTGCCGTCGGCGTTCGTGGCGCTCCCGGCCCTGCCGCTGACGCCCAACGGCAAGGTGGACCGCAAGGCCCTGCCCGAGCCCGCGGAGGACCGTTTGGCGGCGGGCGGGCGGTACATCGCGCCGCGCAACGAGCTGGAGCTCGCGCTGGTGGGGATCTGGGAGGATCTGCTCGGCATCCGTCCCATCGGCGTGCTCGACGACTTCTTCGCGCTCGGAGGACACTCGATCCTGGCGATCCGCCTGGTGACCCGCATCCGGGCCCGTCTCGGCCGCGATCTGTCTCCTGTCGACCTCTTCCAGGCTCCCACCGTCGAGAGGCTCGCGGCCCACTTGCGCCGCCAGGCGCCTGCCGGCCGCGGCGTTCTGGTCGGGATTCAACCGGCGGGGCGGCGGCGGCCGCTGTTCTGCGTCCACCCGGCGGGCGGCGACGTCCTGTGCTTCGCCGCCCTCGCCCACGGCCTCGGTCCGGACCAGCCGTTCTACGCGCTCCAGGCCATCGACCCGGAGCTGAGCCGGATCGAGGACATGGCCGCGTGCTACCTCGACGCCCTGCGCGAGGTCCAGCCCGAGGGGCCTTACCGGCTGGCCGGATGGTCCCTGGGCGGCCTGGTCGCCTTCGAGATGGCGCGGGCGCTCCGCGCAGAGGGCGAGAGCGTCGATCTGCTGGCCCTGTTCGACGTCTCCGCCCCGCTGACGCCGCTCGACCAGGAGATCGACGCCCACGAGCAGGCGGCCAGCCTGGCGTACAACATCTGGAGCACCGCCGGGCAGGAGACGCCGCTGACGGCGGACGATCTGCGGGGCTGGAGCATCGAGGAGGCGATGCGGCGGATCTATGAGCGGGCCGCAGAAGACCGCGTGATCCCGCCGGACATCGACTTCTCCGACCTGCTCGGCTTCTTCCAGATGTTCACCGCCCATCTGGAGGCCCGCCGGCACTACGTCGCCAGGCCCTACGCGGGGCGCGTGACCCTGATCCGCGCCGCGGAGCAGCCGGCTCCGGTCGACGACGAGACTCTGGGCTGGCGGGAGGTCGCGGCGGGCGGCGTGGCGGTGCACGAGAGTCCCGGACAGCACTACAACATGGTCCGGCCGCCCCATGCCGGAGGGCTGGCGCAGCGGCTGCGGCAGCTCCTGGAGGCGGTGGAGGAGGGCGCGGCCGGCGCGGAGGAAGCGCGAGAGGTCTTGCCATGTACGACGACCTTCGTATAGGATTCTCTTGAGGTGAAGATACGACGATGAACGACCAAAAGCTTCCCGAACCCACCGATGCCGAGCTGGAGATCCTCCAGGTGCTCTGGGGCCGCGGGCCCAGTACCGTGCGCGACGCCTTCGAGGTTCTGAGCCAGAAGAGGTCCGTCGGCTACACCACCGTTCTCAAGCTGCTCCAGATCATGCTTCAGAAGGGGCTGGTGCAGCGGGACAGCAGCGAGAAGAGCCACGTCTATTCCGCCGCCCTGAGCGAAGAGGAGACGCAGAAGCGCCTCGTGGGAGAGCTGCTCCAGCGGGCGTTCGGCGGCTCGGCGGTCCGCCTGGTCATGCAAGCTTTGTCCGCCAAGAAAGCCACCCTGGAGGAGCTCGCGGGAGTCCGCCAGTTCCTCGATCAGGTGGAAGGGAGGAGCGAATGAGCTGGTCACAGATGTTCGCGGCGTATCCGGTCCTGCCCGGGATCGGCGAGGCCCTGCTCCACTTCGTCTGGCAGGGAGCCCTGGTGGCTCTGCTGCTGGCCTGCGCGCAGCCGTTCCTGCGCCGGCAGAGCGCGAACGCCCGCTACCTGGCCGCTTGCGGCGCGTTGCTGCTGATGATGGCCCTGCCCGTGCTGACTCTGTGGCAGTCGGCGGGCGGCTCCGCCGCCGCCGGCGCGCCCGAGGCGCTCGCGCGGGACAGGGCCGCGGCGGGCGCCGGCGAGGAGCTGCTGATCGTGGTCCGTCCGCTGGCGTCGCAGGCGCTGTCGGCGCCGGTCGTGCGGGAGAGCGTCCTCCCCTGGCTCGTCCTGTTCTGGCTGGCCGGGATCCTCGTGCTCTCGCTGCGCTTCTGCGGCGGCTGGCTCCTGGTCCATCGCTTCCGGCGGACCGGGGTCCGGGCGGTGGCTCCTCTCTGGCGGTCTACGGTGGCCCGCATGGCGCGGGAGGTGGGCATCCGCCGTCCCGTCCGGATTCTCGAATCGTCGCTCGCCCAGGTGCCCATGGTCATCGGCTGGCTCCGCCCCGTGATCCTGCTGCCGGCCGCGGCGCTGACCGGGTTGACGCCGCAGCAGCTCGAGGCGATCCTCGCCCATGAGCTGGCGCACGTCCGGCGCAACGACTACTGGATGAACCTCGTCCAGGCCGCCGCCGAGATCCTGCTCTTCTATCACCCGGCGGTCTGGTGGGTCTCCAACCGGATCCGTATCGAGCGGGAGCACTGCTGTGACGACATGGGCGTCGCGGCGTGCGGCGACCGCCTGACCTACGCCCGCGCCCTCGTGTTGATGGAAGAGCTGCGCTCCCTGCCGGGCGCGCCGTCCCTGTCCCTCGCGCTGGACGGCAGCCCCCTGCTCCAGCGGGTGCGGCGGCTCTTCGAGGCTCCGCCTCCCGGCCCTGGCGGCTCCGCCCGCTGGGCCGCGGGCCTGCTTCTGGCCGCGGGCGCGCTGACCATCGCCCTCGGCGCCGGTGTCGCCTGGGCGGGGGCTCCGCAGCCTCCGGCACCGCCCGCACCCCCGGCGGCGCCGGCCGCTCCCGCCGCCAAGGACCGCGTCGCCGAAATGTCGGAGGAGCGGATCGCGTTGTTGATCCGGCGCGGCCTCGACCGCGGGCTCGTCGAGCAGCTCCGCCAGGCCGGAGACCGCGAGGTCTCCCTCGACGAGATCCGCGGCTGGCAGGCGCAGGGCATGAATCCGCGGCTGGCCGACGAGCTCGGGGCTCTCGGGCACAGGTCGCTGACCGTGGACCAGCTCCTGAGCCTCGTCGGATTCGGCGTCGACGACCGGTTCATCCGCGAGCTGCGCGGGATCGGCTACCAGAAGCTGTCGGTCGACGAGCTCATCAGGATGGGCCGCTACGGCGTCGACGCCGGCTTCGTCTCCGCCTGGAGCAAGGCCGGCTACCCCGGCCTCTCCGTCGACGACCTCACGTTGCTCGGGCGGTATGAAGTGGACGCCGCCTTCGCCCAGTCTCTCCAGGCCGCCGGCTATCGCAATCTCTCGGCGGAGGACCTGGCGAGCCTGAAGAGATATGAGGTCGATGCCGGGTACGTCGAAGAAATCAACGCGGCGGGCTACCGGGACCTCCCGGTGGACGACCTCCTGGCGCTGCGCCGCTACAACGTGGATGGCGAGCTCCTGCGCAAGATCGTGGCGTCCGGCACGTCCAAGCCGACGATCTCCCAGGTGCTCGAGGCAGCCCGCTACGGCAGGCGCGACTGAACAACAACCGGCAGCGTCCCCGCACGGCGGGTTCTCTGAGATCACGACTCCACGAGGAAGAACACCATGGGTACCTTGTCCGACATCCGACTCGCTCTCCGGAGCCTCCGCAGGCAGCCTGGCTTCACTCTGGTCGCCGTCTTGACGCTGGCTCTCGGCATCGGCGCCAACACCGCGATCTTCAGCGTCATCAACCATGCCCTGTTCCGGAAGCCGCCGTACAAGGATCCCGAGCGGATCGCGATGCTGCGCCTCTACCAGCCGGACGAGGCCCAGGAGGGATCGGCCGGCTCTCTCGACTGGTCGTACCCGTATTTCGAGGATTTGCGGGCCCGCCGGCTGCCGTCGCTGGAGCAGGAGGCGGCCCTGTGGCCCTGGCACTGCAACCTGACCGGCATCGAGATCCCGGAGCGCCTCGCGGTGGAGATGGTCTCGGCGCCCTATTTCCCGATCCTGGGCGCGCAGGCCGCCCGGGGGCGCACCTTCCTGCCGGAGGAGGACGCGGCGCCGGGCCAGCCGGTCGCCGTGATCAGCGACTCCCTCTGGCACCGCCATTTCGGCGGTGATCCCGGCCTCGTCGGCAAGACCATCCGCCTGGAAGACAAGCCGCTGACCGTCGTCGGCGTGATGCCTCCCGGCTTCCGGGGCCTCTCCGGCAAGGCGGACGCCTGGGTCCCCATCTCCATGGCGCCCACGCTCACCTTCGCGAAGCGTCTCGAACGGCGGTTCTCGCACTTCCACCAGGTCGTAGCGCGCATCCGGCCGGGCGCCACGCCGGAGCAGGCCAGCTCCGAGCTCTCCGGCTTTCTCTCCCAGCTCCACCGGGAGCAGCCTCCCCCGGAGGGCTATGAGAAGCTGACGGTCCGCGCCGTGCCCCTCCAGCAGGACCGGGTCGATCCGTCGTTCAGCCGGGCGCTCTACATCCTGTTCGCGGCGGTGGGGCTCGTCTTCCTGATCGCCTGCGTCAACGTGGTCAACCTGCTGCTGGTGCGGGCCGCCTCGCGCCAGCGCGAGACGGCGGTGCGCGTGGCCATGGGGGCGAGCCGCGGCCGGCTGATGCAGGTCTTCTTCGCCGAGAGCCTCGTGCTCGGCGTGCTGGGCGGGCTGCTCGGCCTCTTCGTGGCCCAGCTCGGCATCCGCCTGATCGGAGCCTACCTCCCCGTCGAGGTCCTCGATACGATCCGCTTCGATACCTTCCACCTCGGCTGGAGCGTCCTCGGCCTGAACCTGCTCCTGGCGCTGCTCACCGGCATCCTGCTCGGCCTCCTGCCGGCGATCCAGTCCTCGCGCGGCAACATCAACGCCTGGCTCAAGCAGGGCGCGACCGGGTTCACCGGCTCGCTCCGCACCCTGGGACGGCTCAGCCCGATGAGCCTGCTGGTCATCTCGGAGATCGCGCTCTCGCTCGTCCTGCTGATCGCCGCCGGGCTGATGCTGCGCAGCTTCGCCCAGCTCTGGTCGACCCGCCTCGGTTTCGATCCCGACAACGTGGTCACGGTCAGCATCTCCCACACCTTCCAGGAGCCGTTCGGCCCTGAGCGGATGACGTTTTACGAGCAGCTCCTGGCCCGGGTCGAGGCCCTGCCGGGCGTCGAATCCGCCAGCGTGACCAACCTCCTGCCGGTCTCGCTCGAAGGAGGGGAGATGGCCTCCCTGGACGTCGACGGCAAGGCCTACGCGGACGCCTTCGATACCACCGTCGGGGTCCACATGGTGGGGCCGCGCTACTTCCAGACCCTGAAGATCCCGGTCGTCCAGGGGCGGGAGCTCACCCCGCGCGACCGCCAGGGAAGCGGGCGCGTGGCGATCTTGAACCAGGCGGCCGCAGAGCACTTCTTCCCGGGCGAGAACCCGCTGGGCAAGCGAATCCGCCCGAGCATCGGCTGGGAGGACGGCGAGTACGCCGAGGTGGTGGGCCTGGTCGGCGACGTGAAGTACGGCAAGGTCGAGGAAGCGGCGAAGCCCGAAATCTACGTGCCGTTCCTCCAGAACCCCTACCCGGGCGTCCATCTGCTGGCGCGGACCTCCCTCTCGGAGGACGCCTTCCTGCCGACGCTCCGCAAGACGGTCCTGGAGATGGACCCGAACATCCCCCTCTACGAGGCCCAGACCTTGAAGTCCCATCTCGGCGATGCCTTGTCGAGGGTCCGGTTCAGCGCCCTGCTGCTGACCGTGTTCGCGGCGCTCGCCTGCCTGCTCGCCGCCATCGGGCTCTACGGGGTGATGGCGTACAGCATCTCCAAGCGCATCCCCGAGATCGGCATCCGGATCGCGATCGGCGCACGACCGGGCACAGTCTTCAAGATGATCCTGCGGGATGCCCTCTTCCTGGCGGTGGTGGGCGTCGCGATCGGCCTGGGCCTCGCCTTCGCCGTCACGCGGCTCCTCGCGAGCTCTCTCTACCAACTCAGCAGCACCGATCCCGCGACCTTCGTGGGCGTGACGCTCCTCCTCCTGGTGGTCAGCGCGCTGGCCGCCTATTTCCCGGCGCGCCACGCCCTCAAGGTCGATCCCAAAGTCGCATTGCGCTATGAGTAATCGAGGCGCCGTGCAGTTCCGCAGGAGACGGCGATGAAGCCGAGCAGCAGACCGATTATCGTCCTGGGTGTCGATCGCAGTGGGACCTCCCTGATGGGAGACCTGATTCACCGCTGGGGTGCGTACGGCGGAGATCCGGACGAGCTCACCCGAGGCAATTCCGCCAACCCACGGGGCTACTTCGAGAACCGCGAGATGCAGCGGTTTCTGGTCGAGCACCTCGGCCGGGACTTCTGGGCTCCGGGCTACACGGAACGCCTGCGGGAGAAGGCCCGGGACCCGCAGGTCCGCGAGATCGCTCTCGGCCTGCTCCGCGGGATGGACGCGAAGGCGGACGTGTGGTTCTGGAAGGAGCCGCTGCTGAGCGTCATGCTCCCTTTCTGGCAGGAGGTCTGGGAGGAGCCCGTGTATCTGATCACGGTGCGCAATCCCTACGAGTGCGCCGTCTCCTTCCAGCAATTCTCGCTCTCCGCGGCAGCCCGCGAGCGGGTGAACGTCATCGCCGCCAATCTCCTGCGCTGGCAGTACTTCATGCTGTCGATCCTGGAGAACACCGAGCGGAGCCGGAGCCGGAAGCTCATCCTGTATGAGAGCCTCGTGCAGTCGCCCGCAGAGCAGTGCCGCGAGCTGTGCCGCTTTCTCGACGAGCACTGCGGCGCCGCGGGGCACCCCGACCGCCTGGAGCGGATGATCGCAGCGGTCGACGGAAGCCTGCACCGCAACCGGTGCGAAGTCCCGTTCTCCGAGGTGCCGGAGGCGACTCCCGAGCAGAAGCGGCTGTTCGAGCTTCTGCTCAGGAAGACGGAGGGTCCGCAGGCGGAGTACGACCCGAGCGACTATCAGATGTACGGCGGATGGCGGGAATACCTCGCGAACCTCACCGTGTTCTGGCAATTCTACGCCCAGGCGTCCTCGATCCTGGGAGCCCGCCCGGTCCAACTGGTGATCGGTGCCTCCCGCTGGATGGACGCCCTGCGCTGGAAGCTTCGCACTCTGGGTCAGACGCTCCGTCTGCCGGGGAGCTCGCGGCCCGAAACTCCGATTCCGTAGCGCTGCATCAACAGATGTAACTGCTGTCCTTGAAGCCTTCGAAAGGAGAAGTCATATGCGTCTGGTGTTGGAAAATGAAGAGATCGGCCAGGTCCAGTCCCTGGTCAAGGAGCTGGCCGATCGCTACGGATCATCGGAGGATCCGAAGTTTCTCGAGAAAGTCACCGTCCATGCCCACGAGCTGCCGCGGCGCCTGCGGCAACATTTGAATAGCTTCCGTCTCCATGAGCCGTCGTCGGCGATCTGCCTGGTCTCCGGATATCCGATCGATGAAGAGAAGATCGGCGCCACCCCCAAGCATTGGAAGCTCCGCGAGGGACGGTCGCGCGTGGCGGAAGAGGAGATGGCTCTCGTGCTGATGGGCTCCCTCCTGGGCGACTGCATCAGCTGGGCGACCCAGCAGGATGGGTACATGGTCCACGACATCCTGCCGATCCCGGGCATGGAGAAGGAGCAGTTGGGCAGCAGCAGCGACGAGCTGCTCTGGTGGCATACCGAGGACGCTTTTCACGAGGGGCGGGGCGACTATCTCGGCATGATGTGCCTGCGCAACATCGACAAGGTGCCGACCACCTTCCTGCCGATGAGCGAGATCGAGATCGATCCGAAGCTGATGGAGAAGCTCTTCGAGCCCCACTACACGATCCGGCCCGACGAGTCGCACCTCAAGAAGAACAAGTCGGACGTGACCGCGATCGACGGCACGCTCGAGAGCGCGTACCAGAACATCGAGAACATGCTGTCGAACCCGAACAGGATCCCCGTCCTGTTCGGAGATCCGAAGTCGCCCTACATCCGGATCGATCCGTACTTCATGGACCCGGTGGAGGACTCCGACGCGCAGGAGGCGCTGAACACCCTGGTCCGCGAGATCGATCAGAAGATCGCCGACGTGGTTCTCGAAGGCGGGGACTTCTGCTTCATCGACAACTTCCAGGGCGTGCACGGCCGCAAGCCCTTCCGGGCCCGCTACGACGGCCGGGACCGCTGGCTGAAGCGGATCAACATCGCCCGCGACCTCCGGCGCTCCCGCTCGATGCGCGCCGCCGCCAGCGACCGGGTCATCATGTAGCTTCGAGCCTCGGGGCAGGCCTTGATGGGGGAGAGCTCTCGCCGTAAGCTTTCCCCCGTCGTGGTCTCCTCAGAGAATGCCCGCCATCCCATCGTCCTCTTCGACGGCGTCTGCAACCTCTGCAGCGGCTCCGTCCAATTCGTCCTGAAGCGGGACCTGGAGGGGCGGTTCCGTTTCGCCTCGCTCCAGTCCGAGGCCGGGCGGAGCCTGATGCTGGAGCACGGGCTCGATCCGGACGCCCTGAGCAGCGTCGTGCTCGTCGAGGACGGGCGCGCGTACCAGGAGAGCTCGGCCGCGCTGCGCATCGCCCGGCACCTGCCGGGGGCCTGGAAGCTGCTGCGGGTCTTCGCGGTCGTCCCGCGGCCGCTCCGCGACGCGGTCTACCGGCTGATCGCCCGCCACCGCTACCGCTGGTTCGGCAAGACCGAGGCCTGCTGGCTGCCGACGCCGGAGCTGCGGGCGCGGTTCCTTTGACCCGAAGGTCGAAAAAAGAAGCGGGGCACCACCGTAAGGTGGCGCCCCGTGGAAAGTCAAGCCTCGATCGGATCTAGTTGCAGAGGAACGACTCCGGGATCGTCCCGCCGAAGCAGTACGGCAGCGGCGGGTTCTGGCTCCAGAAACCGTTGTCCTCGCACTGGAAGCCCATGCCGCTGTTGTAGTTGTAGGCGCAGAGGTAGTCGCACACCTGGGCGACCTCCTGGCAGCGCGGCGACGGACGGCGCGGGAACCACTCGTGCCCGCCGTTGTGCTTCACGCAGCCGTAGATGTCGCCATCGTGGTAGACCTCGTTGTCACCATCGAAGTCGTTGCCGGGGCCGCAGGCGGGGAGCGACGACGTGCACGCCCCGTTGTAGCCCGTGTTCGGGTCGAAATACTGCTGACCGTCGCAGACGGTGTTCCCGGGCGCGCCGCAGCAGACCGGCGAGCCGCAATCCGTGCAGACGCACTGGCCGCCCTGGCAGGTGTGGTGACCGTCTCCGCCACAGGAGGTTCCGTCCGGACCGCAGCTGTTGACGTTGACCGTCGCCGTGCTGCTGTTGTCCGTGCCGCAGTCGTTCGAGACCTGCACCCAGTAGCTGGTCGTGGACGACGGAGACACCAGCAGGGTATCGCCGGTCCCGCCAGGCACCGGGTTGGAGGTGTCGAAGGCCATGCCCTCGTACCACTGGTAGGAAAGAGAGGTGCCGCTCGCCCCGACCGAGAGGAGCGTGAAGCCGCCCTGGAAGATGTTCGCCGACTGCGGCTGCGCCTCGACGTTCGGCGGAACGCAGATGTCCTCCTCCTCCACCGTGACGGTGGCGCCGGCGCTATTGCGGGTGCCGCAGGCGTTGGAGATCCGGACCCAGTAGCTGGTGGTTGTGGAAGGTGTGACCAGGACGGACGCACCGGTGCCGTTCGGGACGGGGTTGGACGTGTCGCCCACCGGCCCCCTGTACCACTGGTAGGAGAACGGCGAGGTCCCGGAGGCGCCGGCGCTGAGCGTCGCCGACTGCCCGGCCGGGATGGTGACGGATTGCGGCTGGGTGGTGATGGAGACCGGCACGCAGATGGGGCTCACCGTCACCGTGGCGGTCTGGCTGTCGTCCGAGCCGCAGGCGTTGAACGCCTGCACCCAGTAGCTCGTCGTGGTGGACGGCGTCACGACGATGGAGTCGCCGATGCCGGCCTGCAGGAGGTTGGACGTGTCGCCGCTGGTGCCGCGGTACCACCGGAACGAGGGAGAGGTGCCGCTCGCCGCCGTCGAGAGGGTGGCGGACTGCCCCGCCTGGATGGTGGCCGATTGTGGCTGCGTGAGGACCTGCGGAGCCACGCAGACAGGCGGGAGCTCGCACGACCAGCCGTCCGGAATCGTCCCGTCGTAGCAATCCGGGAGAGGCGGGCTCTGGTTCCAGACACCGTTCTGGTCGCACATGAAACCGCTGCCATTGTTGTAATGCGTGCTGCAGAGGAACCCGCAGACCGTGCTGACCTCCTGGCAGCGCGGCGAGGGCCGGCGCGGATACCACTGATGGGTTCCGTTGGCCTTCACACACCCCAGGACGTCCCCGTCGTGGTACACCGTGTTGGTGCCGTCGAAGTCGTTGGCGGCGGTGCAGGCCGGCAGGGTCGACGTGCAGACGCCGGTGTAGCCGGTATTCGGATCGAGATAGGTCTGGCCGTCGCAGGAGCTGTTCCCGTTCGCACCGCAGCACACACCCGAAGCGCAGTTCGTGCAAACGCACTGGCCTCCCCGGCAGGTGCGATTGCCGTCCCCGCTGCAAACCATATCCTCCGAGCCGGGATCGTCGCAGGAGATGACGGTCACGGTCGCAGCGTTGCTGTCGGTGCTGCCACAGTCGTTCGAGACCCGCACCCAATAGGTGGTCGTCGAGCTCGGGTTCACTGTGACCGACGGGCCGGTACCGTTCGGGACAGGGTGCGACGTCACGCCGACCGGGCCTTCATACCACTGGTAGGACGGCGAGGTCCCGAACGCGGTGACCGTGAGCGTCGCCGGCTCACCCGGGGCGATGCTCACCGATTGCGGCTGATCCGTCCCCAGGATACCCGGTGGAGCACAGACGGTGACCGTCGCGGCGCTGCTGTCGGTGGTGTCGCCGCAGCCGTTCGAGATCCGCACCCAATACTTCGTCGTCGCGCCCGGCGAGACCTGGACCGACGGGCCGGTCGCGCCCGGGACAGGGTGCGACGTATCGCCGGCCTCGCCTTCATACCACTGGTAGAACAACGAGGCCCCCGTCGCGGTGACCGCGAGCGTCGCCGGCTGCCCCGCGGAGATGCTCACCGATTGCGGCTGCCCCGTGATGCTCGGCAGCGTGCAGACGGTGACCGTCGCGGCGCTGCTGTCGACGGTTTCGCCGCAGCCGTTCGAGACCCGCACCCAGTACTTCGTGGTCGAGCCGGGCGTCACTTGGAGCGACGAGCCGGCGCCCTGGACGGGCCGCGACGTATCGCCGGCGTTGCCTTCATACCACTGGTAGGACAGCAAGGTCCCCGTCGCGCCGACCGTGAGCACCGCCGGCTCGCCCGCATGGATGCTTACCGGCTGCGGCTGCTGGGTGATGCTCGGCCCGGTGCAGAAGACGGTCACCTCGGCGGTGCCGCTGTCGACCGAGTTGCAGTCGTTCTTGATCCGCACCCAATAGCTCGTCTTCGTCCTCGGCGTCACTTGGACCGATGCGCCGGTACCGGCTGGGACGGGGTGGGACGTATCGCCGGTCTGGCCTGCATACCACTGGTAGGACAGCGAGGTCCCCGTCGCGCCGACCGTGAGCGTCGCCGGCTGGCCGGCCTCGATCGTCACCGGTTGTGGCTGTGCGGTGATCGCCGCCAGCTGGTTGACCGTGACAGTCGCGGTCGTGCTCGCGACCTGGCCTTGCGAGTTGCTGACCAGGACCCAGTAGTCGGTGGTGCTGGTCGGGCTGACCTGGACGGACGGGCCCGTCGCGCCCTGGATCTTTTGCGTCTGGTTGGTGCTCTTCCCGATGAACCACTGATAGGAGAGCGGGTTCTGGGCCTGGCCGGCCTGGGCCGTCACGGTCAGCGTGGCGGTCTGCCCGGCGCAGATGGTCGCCGGCTGCGGCTGATTCACGATCGAAGGCCCTTGCGACATGGTGGACTGGCAGATGTTCGCCTGGTTGTTGTAGATGCCTCCGCAGGCCGGCTCGAAGTCGACCCCGACCAGGGAGTAACCCGGCGGGCAGGAGCCGCAGGTGACCAGGCTCGGACCATTGACCTGGTTACAGCTCACCCGGTTGTTCAGGAACTCGTTCGGGCAGTTGCTGGCATCCGCTTTCAGGGCCGACACGTAGTAGCCCGTCGGACAGGTGGTGCCGCACTGGGAGAAGTCGCCGTTCGTCTTCCGGCAGTCCACCCGGTTGTTCTTGAACTCGTTCGGGCAGCCGGAGGGGTCCGGTTTCAGTGCCTCCACGTGGTAGCCCGCCGGGCAGGTGGTGCCGCACGTGGAGAGGAGGTCTCCTTTCACCTGCCGGCAGCTCACCCGGTTGTTCTTGAACTCGTTGGGGCAGGCGGAGGGGTCCGCGTCCAACGCATCCACGTAGTAGCCCGCCGGGCAGGAGAGGCCGCAGGTGGAGAGCGACTCACCGCTCACCTGCCGGCAATCGACCTTGTTGTTCTTGAACAGGCTGCCCGAGCAGTTGACGGAGTCCGCGTTCAAGGCATCCACGTAGTAGCCGGCCGGGCAAGAGGTGCCGCACGTGGAGAGGAGCCCACCGTTCACCTTCCGGCATTCGACCTCGTTGTTCTGGAACTCGTTCGGGCAGCTGAAGGGATCCGGTTTCAGGGACGCCACATAGTAGCCCGCGGGGCAGGAGGTGCCGCATTGGAAGAGCGAGTCGCCGCTCACCTTCCGGCAATCCACCCGGTTGTTCAGGAACTCGTTCGGGCAGTTGAAGGGATCCGATTTCAGGGCCGACACGGAGTAGCCGGCCGGACAGGAGGTGCCGCACGCGGAGAAGAAGTCACCGCTCACCTGCCGGCAATCGACCTTGTTGTTCTTGAAGAGGCTGCCCGAGCAGTTGAAGGGGTCCGCTTTCAAGGCATCCACGTAGTAGCCCGCCGGGCAGGAGGTGCCGCACGTGGAGAGGGATCCACCGCTCACCTGCCGGCATTCGACCTCGTTGTTCTGGAACTCGTTCGGGCAGTTGAAGGGATCCGATTTCAGGGACGCCACGTAATAGCCCGCGGGGCAGGAGGTGCCGCATTGGAAGAGGGTGCCACCGCTCACCTTCCGGCAGTCCACCCGGTTGTTCAGGAACTCGTTTGGGCAGTTGAAGGGGTCCGATTTCAGAGCCGAAACGGAGTAGCCTGCCGGGCAGGAGGTGCCGCACGTGGAGAAGAAGTCCCCACTCACCTGGCGGCACGACACCCGGTTGTTCTTGAACTCGTTCGGGCAGTTGAAGGGATCCGATTTCAAGGCATCTACGTAGTAGTTGGCCGGGCAGGAGGTGCCGCAGGTGGAGAAGGACGCACCTTTCACCTGCCGGCAATCCACGCGGTTGTTTTTGAACGAGTTCCGGCAGTTGAAGGAATCTTGCTTCAAGGCATCCACGTAATAGCCGGCCGGGCAGGAGATGCCGCAGGCGGAAAGGGAATCGCCGCTCACCTGCCGGCAATCCACTTGTTCCGAGCTGTATCCGACCCTACAGTCGGAGCTCTCTCGCAATGCCGACACGTAGTAGCCTGCGGGGCACTGGTTTCCGCAGCTGCTGAGCTGGGAGCCGGAGACCCCGGCGCAGACCGTCTCGACGGAGTTGGTGGTACTACACCTGGAGCTCTGCCTCGTGGCCTGCGGGTAGCAGGTCGAGGGACACCCCTTGCCGCACTGGGTCCCACAGGACGAAGCGGCCGATGCCATCCCAGTCCAGGCCACCAACAGCAACCCGAGCCATAAACATACTTTCATGAATACAGGTATTCCAATACGCATTCAGATCTCCTTGCCAAAACGGCATGGCGTAAGTGTCTGATCTGGAGATGCGCTTTTCAGGAGGAAAAGTTGTCACGCGCGCGGGCCGAGAGGGGCCGACCTGGCGACGATGGGGGTGTAGCGGACCGGTTCGGAGGGAGGGGGACCGGGTAACCGGTCCTCCCTACCCCTATCAGGGGGGGCAAGATCCACCTCCCGCTCAGCGGACGTTGATGCGGGTGGAGATGCCGAAGGTGCGGGGCTGGTTGACCAGGAAGCCGACGCGGGCGCGCGTGCCGCGCTCCTGGTCCAAGGCGAGCAGGGCGCGCTCATCGAAGAGGTTGTTGACGAACACCGCGAGGTCCCATTTCCCGTTCAGGAACCCGAGGCGGAGGTTGGCGATGTCGTACGCCGGCAGCTCGGGATCGAAGGTGAACGCGCTTTGGGTGAGCGGGCCGCCGATCGTGTTGGCGCCGAACGAATTCAGGTTCACGATGCCGAAGCCCGTTGCCTGGTCGCCGATCTGGGTGAAGCGCGAGCCGATGTATTGATAGCTGCCGGTCAGATAGGCCAACCAGCTTTGCCGCAGCGCCCACTGATAGGTGGCCGTGGCCGCGCCCTGGAATTCGGGGACGGTCGGCAGCCGGTTGCCGGACTTGATCCCGGAGACGACCTGCACGTTGCCGGCCGCATCGGTCGAGGTGAGCGTCGACCGCAGCTCGGAATTGCCATAATTGGCCGACACCGTGAAATCGAAGTTGTCGGTCGGCGCGGCGGCCCACTCGATCTCGATGCCGGTGCTCCGCGCCTTGGGGACGTTGAAGATCACGCGCGACGAGCACGTGCCGGCGGTCACGGTCGCCTGGAGATTCTCGATGTCCATGTAATAGGCGGAGACGTTGAACGTTCCGCGGCCCCCGCGCAGCGTCGACTTGGTGCCGACCTCATAGTTCCAGATCTCTTCATCTTCCCACGCGTTGCGGCCGCCGAAAGTCACCAGGTCCGCGGGAGTGCAGAGCGGCACGTTGAGCGGATCGTTGATGCCGCCGAGCCGGAAACCTTTCGATACCTGGGCGTTCAGCTTCGTGTTGTCCTTGACTGCGAAGCTCGCGATGAGGCGCGGAGCAATGCCGGTCGCCGAGGTCTCCCCCCTGCTGGTTCCGGGATCGGCGAAGATGCCGTCGAAGGTCTGGATGCGGTCTTCCTGGAAATCGTAGTAGCGCAGGCCGCCGGTCAGGTCGATGCGGTCGTTGACCGCCCAGGTCCCTTCGCCGAACAGCGCGAGCTGATCCATGCTGTAGGAGAGGTCCGAGAAATAGAGCACGTCGCGCGCCGCGCCGAACCTCCCCTGGGTGGGGATGCCGCTCAGGGACTCGAAGCCGGAGACGAGGAGGCTCTGGCCGTAGTCGCGGTCCATGGTGCTGTAGAAGATCCCGGTCAGCCAGTGCAGCCGGCTCTGTTGGCCGGCGAGGCGAAGCTCCTGCGTCCAGACCTGCGCGGTCGTCGCATCGTCGAGCGGTGAGTCGAGGGTGTAGACGTTCTGCGGCAATCCGATGCTGCCGCCGGTGATGCTCGACGTCAACGCCCCGGCGTCGCGGACCACCAGGACGTCGCGGTCCGTGTACGAGGTGATCGAGGTCAGCGCCACCTTGCCGAAGTTGTATACGACGTTCAAATCGGCGAGCAGGAACTCGTCGGTGAACGGCTCGTCGATCTGGGTGAACTGCTCCCGCTCGTCCAGGTCCACCGCCGGCCGGGTGGTCGTGTACGGATTGGCGAGGATGTTGAAGGCGTCCTCGCGGTTCCACCCGTCCATCTCCACCTTCTGATAGAAGACTCTCGGAGTGATCGACAGTTGATCGTTCGGTTCCATGCGGAGCGCCAGGCGGGCCCCGGTGCGGTCCCCGCCGTTGACGTCTTCCTTGACGCGAAGGCTCGGCTGGACGGCGTCGACGAACCCTCCGAAGTTGTTGTAGAAGGCGGTGAGGCGCAACGCGGCCGTGTCGCCGAGCGGCGCGTTGACGGCCACCTTGGCGCTGCCGCCGGGCTCGCCGTCGGTCGCGCTGTTGGCGGTCAGCTCGCCGACGGTCTCGCTTTGTCCGATCCTCGGCTGGTTGGTGATGTAGCGCATCGTGCCGGATGCCGAGCCGGCGCCGAACAGGGTGCCCTGCGGTCCGCGCAGCACCTCGACGCGCGACATGTCGAAGAGATCGATGTCCGGCGTGAAGAGCGAAAGCGAAATGCCGGAGTCGTCGAGATAGACGCCGACCTGCTCCTTGACGCCCGGCTGATCGCGGACGATCTGCCCGGAAGAGACGCCGCGCATGGCGACCTGGCTCTGGCCGGGGCCGAGGTTCTGGACGGTGAAGCCCGGGGTGGTTTGTGCGATCCCCTCGATCGAGTCGACGCCCCGCTCGCGCAGCTCCTCTTCGGTGGGCGCCGCCACGGAGAAGGGCACGTCCTGGACCTTCTCCTCCCGCAACGTCGCTGTGACGGTGATCTCCTCGGTCACCTTCTCGGTGGGGGGCGTGGCCTCGGTCTGCTGATCGGCCTGATCGGCGGGAGGGGGCGGCTCCTGGGCCGCGGCCGGGTGGGCCGGAAGCACCGGAACCAGAGCGAGGAAGGCGAGGCCGAGAATGCCGGCAGCCTTCGAGCCGAGCCGGAGAACGCTCAGATCGCTGCTCCTCATGAGACCTCCTTGGCCAGAAAGCCACCGCGCGGAATCGCACGGCAGCCAACGTTCGTGAAGTCTGGCAGCCCTCTGCTGCGAAAGCTCCTCTCTTGTACCACAGGGGCGCAGGGGGCGGAAGGGGCTAAGCGGCGCGACCGGCGGCGCGGTCATCGCGGCGGTGGGGGAAGGGTGCGCGCCGGCATCCACCAGGGGTTAAAGCCCCTGGCTTCCTCTGAACAAATCGTCCCCGAGGGGACGATGCCCCCGTTCCGCCCCCTTCAGGGGTCGGTTTTCCTTGTTAGCCAGGGGTTTCAACCCCTGGCGGGGCTCCCGCTCGATCCCGTAGACCAGGTATTCCGTCCCTGCCAACACGGTGCGGCCTTCCAGGCGTTCGCCGAGGCGCTCGACGAGGCGGATCGAGGCGTGGTTGTGCGGCCGGACGAGGCTGATGACGCGGTTCCTCTGAAGGACGGTGAAGGCGTGGGCGAGGGCCGCGCGTGCGGCCTCGCTGGCGTAGCCGTACCCCCACCAGCGCCGCGCCAGCTTCCCGGCCAGCTCGAGGCCCGGCCAGCCCTCCGGCTCGGAAAAGCCCACCGTTCCGACGAAGGCGCCGGTCTCTCTCTGCTCCAACGCCCACATGCCCGAGCCGCCGAGCGGCCAGTGCCCGATCAGAAAGGCGAGGTGCCGCCAGGACCGGCTCCGGTCCCATGTCCCCCCGACGTGGCGCATCACCTCGGGATCCGCGTTCAGCGCGGCGTAGTCGTCGATGTCGCCGCGGCGCAATGGCCGGAGCCGCAGGCGCTCGGTCTCCAGGGTCGGGATCACGAAAGGATCGATCGTTTCTTCCGTCATGATTCCGAGCCTACGCGGGGCTCGCCGGAACGCGAGGCGGGTTTCGTCGACCCGGGTCAAATCCGCGAATAGACGAAAAAAGGGGGCGTGCCGGAGCACGCCCCCCGGGATGGGATTGAACGATCAGGCTTGCGGCGTCTGCTGCTCGGGCTGAACGGGGACGGGCTCCGGCTGCTTCTTGGAGCGCCGCTTCTCGCTCGACTTCCGGCCGCGGAACGGCTGCAGGTTGTACTCGGCGAGCTTCTCCGACCGGATGCCATAGTGCTGCTTGATGGCGGCCCGCAGAACAGACGCCAGCCGCTCGCATTCGGTCAACTCACTCCTGAACTTCTTCGACGCCTCCTGCTTGCTCGCGACGAGTGCCGCCTGATTCTTGGCGGTTTCCTGAAGATTACCCACCATCGAGATGTACTGGAGACAGCTCTGCTCCAAATGGGGGAGCTCAGGGGTGTTCGCGGCGATGGACCCCGCGAACTGCACCAGAGCTCCCAGCTTGGCCGTCTTGCTGGCTTCGTTCGGCAAGTTCACCTCCCTTTCTCGAGCCTGCGGCTCGTTATGCCTCACGTTGCGGCTCTCTCCCCCATGGAGCGAGACGCTCCGCGAAGTTCCTTCCAATTTCTCCGGGATAAGCCGAGTTTTTCCCGGATAAGCTTGTCATTCCGCAGATCAACCTTGTTTCCCGCAAAACGTCCTTATCTGCGAGGAGTTATCCTTATCTCCAGGAGATCAAGCTTGAATTCTCCGAGATAACGTTGAAACGCCGCAGATAAGCTTGAGATGCCGCGAGAGAAGCTTGTCTGGGACAGATCAAGGTTGTCACCCAGCAGATAACGTTGCCTCGTCAAAGATAAGGCCGACTTCTCGCAGATAAGGTTGTCTCGCCGGAAAACATCCTTATCTGGGGCGTGTCAACCTTGTTTTTCTCAAATCAAGCTTGCCTTGTGCCAGATAAGCTTGTTTTCTGTCGCGTCCTCCTTATCTGGCACTTGTCGAAGTTGTTCAAGGCAAGCTCTGCTTATTTGGGACAGTGCAACCATGTGTTGAGCTTATGTAAGGATCGCTGACTTCGTGTAGCGCGTTTCGCTGACCCGGGTCAGCCGGACGGCCTCCCTCCTTGTCTCCGCTCGGGAAAACGGGGCACACTTCGGGCCAGGAGAATTTTTTGACCCGGGTCAATGGTGATCCGCGGATGGACATCTCTCCGGAAGGAAGGCGGTCATGTCTCGAGCTCTCCTGGCCTTGGCCCTCGGCTTCGCGCTGGGCGGCCCCCCGCTCCAGTGGGCATCCAGCCTCGTCGAGGTTGTGCTGTACGGCAGCACGTTCGACCCCAACGGCTCTCAGTCGAATCCCGACTACGGAAGCCACTTCGACCCTGACGGCTCTCAGTCGAATCCCGACTACGGAAGCCAGTTCGACCCCAACGGGTAGGCAATGCCGCACATCTGCCCTCGTAGAGCATCACGCCTGGACTGAGTGGTGGAGCCAGCTCCGTAGACCTCACCCCCTGGCCCCCTCTCCCATCGCCCCTCCACCGACCGGGAGAGGGGGAACCCCTGCGAACCCTCGTGGCACGTTCAGGTTCAGCCTTGTCCGGGCGGTGGCGCCCCCTCTCCCGGTGGAAGGGGGGGCGATGGGAGAGGGGGTCGGGGGGTGAGGTCTCGGTGGCACCATCGACCACTTCTGGAGCCTGCGCCCTCCTCTTTTCTTCGGCCATCTTCGGAGATACACTCCTGCGTGCAGCCTGAATCAGAAAAGGACCGGAATGGAGCGACATGCAGCTCACTCTGTGTTGGTCCGTGTGTTCTCCGGACAAGCCCTCGATCCTGAGGGGGAGATGGCCGTGCTCCATCTGCCTGGCTGCCGGGCATGCTGGGACTTGGGGGTTCGGGTCGTCGCGGAGCTGAAGAGTGAGGGCCGGCTGGCCCCGTCCATTGCTGCGGCCCATGAAATCGTGGACCTGCTGGAGCAGAAACAGGCGCGGGCGCTTCATTGGCTCCTCGTGCGCTGCCAGGGGGCGGAGCTGGCGCGGCTTCCATTTCACGAGCAACGCGATCGGATCGAGGCCAATCCGGAGCTGCGGACGCTTGAGATGTTCTCAGCGTTGGCCGATGAGGCGGCGAGCGCCTCGCTGGAGGACCCTCATCTCGGCGAGGAGGCCGCGTTCGTGGCGCATGCCCTTGTCGACGCCCTCCCCGGAGACCTCTGCCCGGAGCCGCTCCGGAACGATCTGCGGGCGGAAGCCCTGATGATCGTCGCGAACTGCCGCCGGATGGCCGGAGACTGGCGGGGGTCCGCCGCCGCTCTCGCCACGGCGCGCGGCCATCTCCTACGGGGGACCGGCAAGCCTACGCGGGAGGCCCGGCTCCTCTCGATCCAGGCGTCCCTCGCAATGGATACGGGCCGTTTGGAGCAGGCGCTGGAGCTGCTGGGCCGCTCCTCCGAGCTCTACGGCAAGGCGCAAGACACTGAGGCGGCCATGTCGGTTACGGTTCAAGAGGCCAGCACCCTCCTCGCCGCCTGCCGCCACGTGGAGGCGATCGCCCGGGCGGAAGAGGCTCTGAGCGAGCTGACCCCGAAAGACGCTCGCCTCGAAATGCTGGCGAGGAACATCATCACTGCGAGTCTCGTGTTCCTGGGACGGCCGGAGGACGCTCTGCTGAGCTTTCGCGCCACACAGCGCCTCTATCAGCAGCTCCAGGGGAAGCGCGCCGAGTTTCAGGCTGGCTATCTTATGGCGCTCCTGCTCGACGCCCAGGATCACGTCCGGGAAGCGGAAAAAGCTTTCCGTAAGAACATCGCGGATCGAATGGAGGCCGAGCACTACAAGGATGCCTTCCTGACCCTGGTGGATTTCCTGCAATCTCTGGTCCGGCGCGGCGCATTCGACAAGGCGGCCCGGGCCTGTGAGGAAGCTCTCGAGATGATCGAGCGGGCTGGCTCGGCGTGCCATACGCAGATGATCGAGCTCTGGCGGAGCCTCCTCGATCTGATCAACGCCCGCCGCTTGACGGACTA
>DATFPH010000385.1:0-4361 GCA_035264905.1 Thermoanaerobaculia bacterium | reverse complement strand
TCCAGAGTCGTGAGACGGCCGGCGCCGTCGTAGCCCAGGATGACGGTCTTGCCGTCGGGTCTCTGCACGTTCGTCAGCTTCCGATCGCGGTCGTAGGTGTAGGCGGTGTCCACATCGCCGATTCCAATATCCGGTGGACGGTAGGCTTCCTGGAGGTCGGCGGGCGTGTAGTCGAAGGTGTGCTCGGGCCGGCCGGGCGGCGTGATTCCGGTGACGTTGCCGCTCGCGTCGTAGCTAAAGTCGATGGCGCGGTGATCCGGCAGGCTCTGGCGCAGGACACGGCCCGTGGGGTCGCGCTCGAAGCCCAGGCTTCGCGACAGGGGATCGGTCAAGCTCTCCAGCCACCCTGCGGCGTCGTAACCGAAGGCGAGGACCCGGCGATCCACTCCCGTGCCCTGCTCCACTCTCGTCAGACGCCCGGCGGTGTCGTAGGTGAAGGCCACCGGTGCCAGGTTGCCGATCTGCAACGCGACCGGCCGGCCTTTGGCGTCGAGATCGAGGGTCCGCCTGCGGCCCGCTGGCGTTGTCAGGGTGTAGCGGCGCTGGGTGGCGTTCCAGGTGCTTGTATAGGCGCGGCCGTTGATCCGGACGGTCTCCTGCAAGGTGGTGGGCACGTAGCCCGTCGTCGCATAGGTAGCCGTGCGCTCGCTCGCGAGAGTCCAGGTGCGGCCCGCGGGGGTGCGCACCTGGAGGCTCTGCGTGACCGGCGCCTGTACACCGAAGCGGGGGTCGGGGCCGGAGGTCTCGGTGACAACCATGCCGTCGGCGAAGCTCAGGCGGCGCGAGCCGTCCTTGCGGAAGATCGTCTCGGAGGTCAGGCCCGCCGGGGAGGTGTTGGACCAGCGCTTCTCCTCCGTCGGCAGGGTCTCGACCGTATACGAGCTCGTCCGCCCTTCGGCGGTGGTCAGATCGACCCGGTAGGCGTCCTTCTGCCGCGTGCGGGTCACGGTTTTGAAGCCGTCGGCCGGGTCGGCGTCGCGTTGGAGCCGGCCGAGGCTGTCGTAGGTGAATTCGTGGACGCCGTCGCGCGCGTCGGTGAGTCCGGTCAGCAGGCCATCGGTCCTGGTGGCGAAGCGGACGGTCTCTCCCTCCGGGTTGCGCAGCGAAGCGAGATAGCCGTTCGCGTAGGTCAGCTCAGTGCGCTGGCCGAACGGGGCCACGAAGGCCAGGGCCTGGCCTCCGGCGTCCCGCTCGATGCGCGTCAGGAGGCCGTCGGCGTCCTCGACCTGGGCGAGGCGGCCGGCGGTGTCGTAGTGGAAACGCAGGCGCACGGACCCGGTCAGGCTGTCGAGGGTGCGCAGATGCCGGCCATAGCCGTCGAAGACCCAGATCTCGGAGCCGTCGGGCGCGGCGATAGGGATCTCGGCGGGCGAGACAGAAGGCAGGCTCGGCGTGACCTTCCGGACGCGATGCCATGCGGCGATGTAGAGAGTGCCTTGTCCGTCGAGCGCCAGGCCGTCGGCCCCGGGCCAGGCGGCGCTCGCGAAGATCCCATCCCCGAGATCCCGGCCGCCGCCCGCCAGCGTCGTGATGATTCCGAAAGGGTTGACCTTGCGCACCCGGCCGTAGCTCGTGATGAGGAGGTTTCCGGCGCTGTCCGTAAGGAGGTCGCCCGGGTAGGGGACGTAGGTTTGGGTCGCCGGGACACCATCGCGGGTGAAGCCGCTGAAATCCACCCGCCCGTTTCCTGCCACCAGCCGGGCAACGCCGCTCGGCTCGATCCGGTAAACCGCATGCCGGTTGGTCGAGGAAACGTAGATCGCGCCGTCCGGCCCCACGGCCACGCCGCCCGGTGTTTCCATCGGAAATTCGAAGCCCGGGAACACGGCGTGCTGGAAGACGCCGTTGCCGAGGCTGTCGATCACACCCGAGGGGGTCACCCGGCGGATTCGATCATTGCCGAAATCCGCGACGTAGAGGTTGCCCTGAGCGTCCAGGGCAAGATCCATGGGCTGGTAGAGCCGCGCAGAGGTGGCCGGAAGGCCGTCGCCGTTGTATCCGGCGGTGCCGGTGCCCGCGACCGTGGTGATGATCCCCGCCGCGGTGATCTTCCGGACACGGTGATTGTAGGCGTCGGCGAAATAGAGAGTGCCGGCTCCATCCAACACCAGGCCGCGCGGATAGTTGAGCTCGGCCTGGAGCGCCGGGCCGCCGTCGCCGCGGAATCCGCCATAGGTCTGCCCGGCGATCGTGGTGATGCGGCCGGTGGCGCGGTCGATCTTACGGATGCGCGTCCTCTCGCCCACGTAGACGTTACCCTGAGGATCGACGGCGACACTCTCCGGGTAGTAGAGCAAGGAGGTGGAAGCCGGACCGTCCGCGCTATAGCCTGCGTCGGTGGCCGAGCCGGCGACGGTGGTGAGGATCTGATCGAGCGGGCCGGCGCCCAGGATGCGGCCGCCGTCGCCCCGCTGCAGGACGCCCAGCGGGTCATAGGCGTGCTGCGCGGAAAGGGTCCACCCTCCGAAGCCCTGGGGCTGGGCGCTCCATTGGCCGACGGTGCTCTGGAAGGTCCTCCAGAAGGTGATCTGCCGGCGCGTCTCGGAGCCACCAACCGTAATGCTCGCGCCGGGCTGGCCGAAGCTCCGCGTTCCGGGGAGGGGCTGGCCATAGACGCCGTCGTAGACGAAGCCGATCTCGATCTTGACCGGCTGGCGCCCCTGGAGGAGCCGGCCATAGACGTCGGTGCCGTTCCAGGTGAAGTCGTGGACCTGGTGGGCCGCCGCGGGGTATTGCGCGGCGAAGGAGCGGCCCGCGATCGAGATCTTCAGCTCGATCTGCCGCAGGCTCGCCGGCACGCTGTCTCCCGAGAGCGGGATGCGCAGGCTGTCGGCGGTCTTGCGGCCGGGGACGCGGTCGCTACGGTAGACCAGGGCGTAGGGCGTGCCGGTGACCGGCAGCTCTTCGCCCAGGACCTGGTTCTGGCACTCGATGATCGAGCCCGGCTGCTCGCAAGCCTCTTCTTCCGGCTCTTCAGTCTCGGGCTCGTCATCGGGATTCGGCGCGTCGGCGTCGTCCGGCGGCTGGAAAGGCCAGTTGAAATCCCAGGGCGTGAAGTGGGCGATCGGCACGCGCCACAGGCTCTGCCCTGGCGCATAGAGGCTCGCCAGAGCGGCCCGCTCGTCCTCGGTCACCCCCAGAGCCGCCAGCGCGGAGGGATCGGCGGGTGCACCGGAGCCGTCCACGTCCAGGTCCGCGAGACCGTTGGCGATTCCCAGGATCTGAAGGACCCGGCCGTTTTCGGATGGGATCCACGCGGCCAGCTTCCGGTCGTAATAGCCGGCGGGGACTGCGCCTCCCACGGGAAAGCCCAGGAAGTTCTCCACGTAGTGGGCGAGCGGACGGTCGAAGGCCACTTCGGTGGCTCCGGCGGCAACGGCCTCGTCGGCGCTCAGCTCGACGGCGTAGGTGTAGGCCGAGGCCGGGGGGAGGGGAGCGGGCATGGCCTGAGGGCCTCGGGGGCCGGACGTGTATTCCGTGGCGCGGACGGTCAGCGTGGCGAGCGGCTGCTCGGTGCCATCTGGGAGGACGAGGTGAGCCCGGGTGCCCGCAGGGATGAGGAGGGTGGAGCGGCGGGTGCCGTCCTCGTCCTCGACCTGGCTGCCGCGGGCGATCTGGAGCACGGGTGACCCGGAGGTCAGGACGGTCGCCGCGGCGTCGAAGGGGAGCAGGACGGCGTCGTCGAGCACCCTCCAGCCGCGCCAGGGGACTTCGACCTGGCGATGGATGGTGAGGAATCCTTCCTTCTCCATCTGGACCGTGAGGACGCCGCCACCGTTGACGGCGAGATCGAAGGCGCCGTCGCCGCGGCTGAAGGTGGCGCCGAGCTCGGGATGGCCGAGGATGGAGATGCGAGCGCCTTCCAGAGGCTGGCCGTCGCGGGCGAGGAGCTTGCCGCGGATCACGGCGACGCGTTGCTGCTCGATCGCGCCCGGGGCCACGCCGGTCTGCACGGGCCGGCTGCCACTCCACAGGAACTCGACGGAGGCGAAGAGATCGGTGGCGACGGTCCGGTCGAGGGGTGGAGCCACGGTGGCTGGGTCGGGGGGCGTGCCGCCGCCGGCCGGAGGCTCGTAGGTGACGGTCACCGCGAGCGTGCCGGTGTTGCCGGCGGGGTCGGTGGCGGAGAAGGTGAAGGTGGTGTCCCCTTCCTGGAGGAGCACGGGGCCATGGAGGAAGGCGCCGCTCGGCCCCAGGGGGATCTCGGTGCCGTCGAACCGGAGGACGGCCGGCTCGCTGAGCGTCCCCTCGAAGGTCAGCTCGGGTTCCTCCACCATGGCACCGGCGGAGGGCCGGGCAAGGGTGATCACCGGAGGGGTCCCATCGATGGAGAAGCGGATTTCGGCAGGTGCGGACAGGTT
>DATFPH010000384.1:0-1846 GCA_035264905.1 Thermoanaerobaculia bacterium | reverse complement strand
CCCCAACAGGCGCAGCCGACAACGCCGACGGCCTCCGGCCCCCTCTCCCTCCGCGAGAGGGGACCAGAGCCCGCCAGCGGGGTCTCCGGAGGTTTCCATCCCCGATCCCCTGGCGATCCCTATCCCTCATTGAACGCCGATTTCCGAGGCCGGGAAAATAATCAATCCCTTCGGGGTCGGACGCCTCAATTCCGCGGGGATTCGATCATTCTGGCCCGCTGGCTGTTGATTGTTTTCCAGGCCCAAGGAGGCCCATTCGGCATTCGATTGACACTCTCAGTCCTATGACAACTTGGATGGTTGCGACGTGTTTTCCCGGCTTTTCACGGGCCTGACGTGCCCAGAGGGCTACCATGACCCTTTTTCGGGCCCGGATCTTGGTGTACGCTCCGTGCTGGTTCCGGGCCAGAAAATCATCAACCTCCGGGAGCCCGCGTCATGGAGGCAAGCCAGCCCAGCCGGTTCTTCCTCGAGCCCACGCAGACCTTCCAGCGCCGATACGAGGCCCTCCGTGCGGTCTTCGTGGAGGCCCAGCCGCTCGACCAGGTCGCCGAGCGGTTCGGCTACAGGCTCTCGGCGCTGCGATCGATGGTCAGTCGGTTCCGGACCGATTGTCGACGCGGCATCACACCCCCCTTTTTCTCGCCGACGGGCGGGGGCGGCCTCCCGGAGCGGGCTCCCGCCCAGACCGACCCCGCCCCGAACCTTCCGAAGTCGCGGACTGCCGAGGGCTGAACCTCGCGCCCGGTCGCTCGCTCCGCTCGCGCGTCGCGGGCCTCTTCCTCTTCGTCCCGCTGCTGTCCCGGCTCGGTTTCGATCGCCTCGTCACCGAGGCCGGCTATCCCGGCTCGGAGATGGTCCCCGCCCCGAGTGCGTTGCTGGCGCTCCTGGCGTTGAAGCTGCTCGACAAGGAGCGCCGCAGTCACATCGACGATTTCAACTGCGACGAGGCCCTCGGCCTCGTCGCCGGCCTCAACGTCCTGCCCAAGAAGTCGTTCGCGACCGACTATTCCTACCGAACCGTGCGTGCCCGGCAACTGAGCCTGTTGCAAGGCTGGGTCAAGGCCCTCGCTCCGGTGATGTTCCCCGAGGCCGAGGGATTCTCGCTCGACTTCCACCCGATCCCCTACCGCGGCGATCCTGCCGGGCTCGACCGCCACTACCTGCCGCGTCGTGGCAAGGCCGGGCCGAGCGTGCTGACCTTCTTCGCCCTGGAACAGACGAGCCGCTGCCTCTGCTACGCCAACGCCAACCTCACCCGTGCCGATCAAGACGGCGAATTGATGCGCTTCGTGGAGTTCTGGCGTGGGGTCGCCGGCTCCGACCCCAAGTGGCTCTACTTCGATAGCAAAGTGGTCGACTATCCCGAGCTGTCGCGCGTCAACCGACGGGAGGTCCACTTCGTCACCATCCGCCGCCGGGGGGCGGCCATCCTCCGGGGCCTGCAACGGCAGCCCGCGTCCGCGTGGAAGAAGGCCGTGATCGACATCCCCAAGCGATGTCACACGCAGATCCGTTACATCGAGAAGGCGGTGCGGCTCCGCGGCTACGAGGGCCCGATCCGCCAGATCGCCGTGACCGGCCTGGGCCGCGAACGGCCCACGCTGTTCCTCTCCAACCACTTCGAAGAGACCCCGCGCGCGTTGATCATCCGCTACGCCGGCCGCAACCGGATCGAGGACGGCCTGGGGATCAGCGTGAACTTCTTCCACCTCGACTGCCTGGCCAGCGAGGTGCGCCTCAACGTCGACCTGGACGCGGCGTTGACGGTGATCGCCAACGGCTGCTATCGCTGGCTGGCGTCGCGGCTGAACGGCTTCACGAAGGCCGATCCGAAACAACTGTA
>DATFPH010000383.1:0-11734 GCA_035264905.1 Thermoanaerobaculia bacterium | reverse complement strand
TCCTCACCGGCATCTCCGAAGGGGTCTACAGCGTCGACCGCGACCGCAAGATCCGCTACCTCAATCCCCAGGCGGCGCGGCTCCTGGGGATCCCACCCGAGGCGGCAATCGGCCGCTTCTGCGGTGACGTGCTGAAGCCGGCGCCCGGCCCCGGGGGTATCCGTCCCTGCGACGACCAGTGCCCGATCCTGCATGCCCGCTTCCGCGGCGCCACCCGGGCCACGGAGCGGCTGCAGCTCGCGGACGGCACGCAGAAGGTCGTGGTGATCACCAGCGCGCCGCCGGCCGAGGACCTGCAGTTCCAGGTCTTCTCGGACGAGACCGAGCAGGATGCGGCGCGGCGCCTGCGCGATGCCGTCCTCGCGAACATCTCGCACGAGTTCAGGACACCGCTCGCCGCCCAGCGCGCCTCCCTCGAGCTGCTGCGGGAGAGGCTCGACGAGCTGGACCGCGCCGAGGACCCGATGCGCCGCCTGGTCCTGTCGCTGGAGCGCGGCAGCCTGCGCCTGACGCAGCTCGTCGACAACCTCCTGGAGAGCGTGCGCATCGAAGCCGGGCACGCCTCGCTCCGGCGGAGCCCCGTGGCGCTCGACGAGGTGATGGAGGAGGCGGTGGAGATGACCGCGCCGCTCCTCGCGCAGCGCGGCCAGCGGCTGGAGGTCGACCTCCCGTATCCATTGCCGGAGGTGGAGGGAGACGCGCCGCGGCTGACCCAGGTGTTCGTCAATCTGCTGGCGAATGCCCAGAAGTTCGCGCCGGCCGATTCGCTCGTGCGGATCGGCGGCGAGGTGCGGCCGGAGGTCGTCATCCTCTGGGTGGAAGACGAGGGACCGGGAATTCCGGGAGGTGCGGGGCGGTCGCTCTTCGAGCGCTTCGTGCGCGCTCCGGGGCGGGATGACAACGAGCCGGAGCAGAGCGGCATGGGGCTGGGCCTCTGGATCGTCCAGTCGATCGTCGAGCGGCACGGAGGCACGGTCGAGGCGCGGCGCGAGGGGGCTGGAACCCGCGTGCGGCTGACCCTGCCCCGGTGCCGCGCGGTGGAAAGGGCCACGGCATGAAGATTCTGGTGGTGGACGACGATCTCGAGCTCCTGGGGCTGATCACTTATGCCTTGCGCCAGGCCGGCTACTGGACCGTGGACGCCGCGGACGGCGTCACCGCCCTGGCGGTGTTCGAGCGCGAGGAGCCCGACCTGGCGATCCTCGACGTGAACCTGCCGCGCCTCTCCGGTCTGGAAGTCTGCCGGAAGATCCGGGCGGCTTCGAAGATCCCGGTCATGATGCTGACCGTGCGCTCCGCGGAGGAGGATCAGGTGGAGGCGCTGGACCTCGGGGCCGACGACTACCTGACAAAGCCGTTCAGCCCGCGGACCCTGCTGGCGCGGGTGCGCGCCCTGCTGCGCCGTTCGGCTGCCGGAGGAGACCGGCCGGCCCCTCTGGCGACGGGCGATTTCGTTCTGGACACGGAGCGCCAGGCGGTGAGCGTCGGCGGGCGCGAGTCGGTGCGGCTGACCAAGCTGGAGTTCCGCCTGCTCCAGCTCCTCTTCGCCAACGCGGGCCACACCCTCCCCACCGAGCGCCTCCTGCGCCACGTCTGGGGCAACCGCGTCTCGGACGACCGCCAGCTCCTGAAGCAGCTCGTCCACCGGCTGCGCCTGAAGATCGAGCCCGACGTGGCCGAGCCGCGCTATCTGGTCACCGCCAGCGGGATTGGCTACGTGTTGCAGCCGACAGGGGAGGAGGCGTAGAGCGCTCCAGCGGGTGGGCGCTCTCCTCTCAGCCCACCTCCTCCAGCGGCTCGAGCCGGCCGGTGCCCTTGAGGGTCGCCAGGTCGATGGTGCCGTGGAAGCGGACCTTCGTATAGTCCAGCGTGAGCTGGCCGACGACCTTGATGCTCCCTTGACCCTGCTCGAAGTCGGCGCCGCTCAAATCGCTTCTCTCCCGGTCGATGGGGATTCCGAGCTCGGTTCCTCCGCGAGTCCCGGTGAACTTCGCCTGGACGTACCCCCTGTCAAGAGCGGCCTTGAGATTCTGGAGGGTCGGCTCCGGCCGCAGGCTCACTTCGATTTCCTGCTCCTGGGTCAAACGCTGGACGAGGTCGTTCATCGTAAATTCTCCCTGATCTTTGGCTACTGAATCGCTTCGACGATCTCGACCGCGTTGAGCGCGCCGCCGCGGGTGAGGTTATCCATCACGGCCCAGATCCAGAAGCCGCCCAGGCCGTCCTTGTGGATCGTGCCGAAGATGGCTTTCTCCTGGGCCGCGGCGTCGATCGGGCCCAGCCGCTTCGGATGTTCCGCGATCTCCAGGTAGGGATGGCCGTTGAAGGCCTTGCGGATCGCCTGGGCTGTTGTCCTTCCCGAGAACCGGAGGTAGAGGCTCACCGACAGGCTGTGGAAGATCCCCCCTTGCAGCACCTGCACGGCCGCCGGAAGATCGCCGCCGAGCACAGTCCGAAGCGCCACGCTGAGCGGGAGAGCGTCGGCGGTGGCGGGGATCACGTTGAACGCGAGCTGCGTGCCGAAGAGCGGCGACGGCCGCGGACCTGACATCGTCACGATGTGGCGGGTCTGTTCGAAGAGATCCTCGAGACCCGGATTGTCGTACATCGACGCCGGCTGGATCACGGTCGCGATCGCCGATTCGGGCTTCAGCCCACGCAGCGGATGGAGCAGGTGGGCCAGGAGCACCACCGCCGGGTGCGGAGAGACCACCACCGCCCCCAGGTTGGCCGCCTCGGTGTTGACGCCGGCCACCACCGGCACGCCGTCCTCCGGAGTCGCATCCGGAGAGAGCACCACCCCGGTGGTCCCGGACGGGAGGTCCGCGAACAGGGGCCGGTTCGAGGCGATGGGGCCGCAGAAGTAGACCGTCGAGATCCCGTGGAGACTGTCCGGCTCGTACTGCGTGACCAGGGCCGCGGCCCCTGCGGCTTCGGTCAGGCTGCCGACCTCGTCCTCGTGGGTGCTGAGGAGTCGGACCTCGCGCCACTGCTTGGCGCGTCTCTCGATCGTCTCGATCAGCTCCTTGCCCAGGAGGTTTGAGGGGTGGAGGATCGCGATCCCGCTCATGGTCCCATCTCTGGGATGGGCGGAGGCGGGCTTTCCTCCGGCCGGTTTCCGCCGCGCAGCCGGCCGATGAGCCAGCTCAAGGGACCGGAGAGGGTGTAGACCACCGTCACGAGCAGGAGGACGGCATAGGGGATGTAGTAGACGACCAGGACGATCGCCGCGATCGGGATCAGCGCCCGAAAGCTCCAGCGCTTCCGCAGGTCGAACTTCTTGAAGCTGTAATACCGGAACGTGGAGACCATGAGCACGCCGATCAGCAGCAGCGCCGTGGCCACCAGCACCTGCATCCACACCCGCAAGGCGTCGCCGCCCGAGTGGTTGTCAGGCACAAAGAAGAGGATGGAGCAGATCGTTCCGGCCGCCGCGGGCACCGGCAGGCCCACGAAGTAGCGGGAGTCGACCACCTTGGTCTGCACGTTGAAGCGGGCCAGCCGGGTCGCCGCGCAAACCATGTAGAACAGCGGGATCAGCCAGGCGTCGCGGTCGAACGGGCGCAGTCCCCACAGATAGGTGAGCAGAGCGGGCACGGCCCCGAAGGTGACCACGTCGGCCAGCGAGTCGTACTCCCTGCCGAACTCGCTCTCCGTCCCCGTCATCCGGGCGATCCGCCCGTCCAGGCTGTCGACGATGGCCGCGACGAAGACCAGCAGGGCCGCGATCCGGAACTCCTGCCGCAGCCCGAGGACGATGGCGTAGAAGCCCAGCAGCATGTTGCCGATGGTGAACAGGCTCGGCAGCAGGTAGGCGCCGCGCCGGAGGCGGCGGGGGATCTGGCGCGGCGGCCGCACGGCGTCCTCGATCACCGGGGGCGCTCCCCGGCGGCCGGAGGGGCCGCGAACGGCGTCAGGCCGTCCCGGACCCGGTCGCCTTTCTTCACCAGGACCTTGTAGCTCTCCGGGACCAGGACGTCCACGCGCGATCCGAATTTGATGACTCCCATGAGCTGCCCCCGTTCCACCCGATCCGCCTCCTTGAGGTAGCAAACCACGCGCCGGGCCAGGAGGCCGGCGATCTGCCGCACCCCGACCAGGTCGCCGTTGGCGCGGCGGATCACCGTCAGGTGCTTCTCGTTGACGTCCCCGGCGTCCTCGCGGAAGGCCGCGACCTTGCGGCCGGCGGCGTAGCGGGACAGGGTCACCTCACCCGCCGCCGGCACGCGCTGGACGTGGACGTTGAACACCGAGAGGAAGGTCACGATCCGCTGATAGCGGCCGGGGCCGATCTCGGGGTCCTCGATGACATCGACGCGCGTGATCACGCCGTCCGCCGGGGAGAGGATGATCTCCACGCCGCCGTTGTACCGCCGTGTCGGATTCCGGAAGAACAGCAGGATGACGAGAGCTACGACGAGAGCGGCGGTTCCATATCCCGGATACCCGAGCAGGAAGAGGAGCGCCGCCAGAACGACAAACGGCAGGACGAAGGGCCAGGCCTCTTTGGCGAACGTCATCGGTGGTCGGCTCGCAGGCTTTAGATCTCAGGCGTTGATCTCAGACCGTGGCGGGTCTCACGCGGTGACCCGGGACTCGCGATGCTGCCGCAAGATCTCTGCCATCTGGTCCTTGAGCACCAGCTTGTGGAGCTTGATCTTCTTCTCTTCCGCTTCGTCCTCCTGGGAGAACAACGACTTGTGGCTCAGCTCCTGGAGCCGCCGCTCGTACTCCTGGTGCTCTTCGTACAAGCGGCGGAACTCGTCATCGGTCTGGACCAGCTCCTCCTTGAGCAGATCGTCGCGGTTCGGCATGACGTCAGCCTCCTTTCGCCTGAATGGCAAAGTGGACGGCGTCGGTCCGTGGGGTGGACCGGCGTTGCGAAGGGTGAGAAAAAACGACAGGAGGGACCAGCGGCGAGCACGCTCACCGTTGAACCGGCTCCTGGACGAGGCTCGGCCAGCGGTCCCGGTTGTGGATGCGGGCCGAAGCGGTCGATGGAAGTGCGGTACGCATGCTTCGAGGTCGAGGATAGCACCGCGCCCGGCGGTTGGGTAGGGGAGGATCAGAGGGTCTTCGTGTAGATCAGGGCGTCCGTCCCGTCCCGGTAATACCCCCGCCGCCGGCCCGTCTGCGCGAAGCCGAGGGCCTCGTAGACCGCGATCGCCGCATGGTTGTCCACCCGCACCTCGAGATGGCAGACCTCGATCCCCCCCACCTTGCGGAGCTGCGCGAGGCCAGCCTCGACCAGGGCCTGGCCCACCCCCTGCCGCCGCTCCGCCGGATCGACCCCTAGGCGCAGGAGCTCGGCCTCGCCACCGCCGTGCCGGAACGCAGCATATCCGGCCACCGGCGCGCCCACCCGGCGTGCCGCGAGCAGGACCGCCTGCGGGTGGATCAGCTCGATGGCCAAGAGCTCCACCGGCCAGGGATCGGCGAACGAGGACTCCTCGATCTTGGCGATCCGCAGGAGGTCCGTGCCACGGACCGGACGGACGGTGAGCGCCGGCGCGGCGGTCATGTCTGTCCAACCCGCGGGCGGGGGAGGGTCACCGCCGGCGGGCGCGAGTAGAGCGGAGCGACCAGCAGCCCGGGGTCCCAGACGAGCGACGGATCGGCCGCCCGGAGGGCCGCCACCGCGGCCAGCGGGCGGTCGGGTCCCGGCGTAAAGAGGCGGATCTCCGCCGGCCAGCCCGGAAGGGCCGCCAGGCGGTCCAGGTCGAACCCGGCCACCACGCGGCCGTCCGGTGGCGTGCCCAGCCGGTCGAACAGCTCTGGGATCTGGGCCGCTGGAAGGAGCTCCGGCTCGCTCAGGGAGGAGAGGATCGTGCCGGCCGCGAATGCCTGCACGCTCCAGTCGCCCCGCAGCGCGTCGACCGCCGCGAGAGTCACGGCACCGCTCGGAGCCTCCGCCGCCGCGGCGAGCGCCTCGACCGTGGAGAGCCCCGTCGCCGGGAGCCCCAGCGCCTGATAGAAGCCGAACGCCGTGGCAAGCCCGATCCGCACTCCCGTGAAGCTGCCGGGTCCGCGCAGGGCAACGATCCCTCCCAGGCCCGCCGGCTGGACGCCCGCCTCGGCGAGGACCGCGCGCATCATCTCCAGAACCTGGTTCGAAGAGCGCTCCATGGCCGCCGCCCGCACTGCCACAAGCTCACCGCCACGGGCGAGGGCGACACTCACCCAGGGGGAGCCTGTGTCGAGGGCGAGGACGAGGGAGCCCGGAGCGATCGGAGGGGGCTGGAGCACCATGGCGATGGAGTATAGGATGCAGGACCCGGGGTATGGAGTCGCGCTCCGTTATACTCCCTTTCCATGTCGTCGAACGCTCCCGCCGTCTCCCTCGGGGGGATGACCCCGATGCTCCGCCAGTATCTCGAGATGAAGGCGGCCCATGCGGATGCCGTGCTCATGTACCGCATGGGCGACTTCTACGAGATGTTTTTCGAGGACGCCCGCCGCGCCGCGCCGATCCTCGAGGTCCAGCTCACCGCCCGCCAAAAGGGGAGCGAGAACGAGACGCCCATGTGCGGCGTCCCCTATCACGCCCTGGATTCATACCTGGGCAAGCTCCTCGCCGCCGGCCTCAAGGTGGCGATCTGCGATCAGGTCGAAGATCCGGCCCACGCGAAGGGGCTGGTCAGGCGCGAGGTGACCCGGGTGGTTACGCCGGGCACGGTCAGCGACCCCGAGCTCCTCGAAGGCAAGGAGGACAATCTCCTGGCCGCTCTCGTCTGGGACGGCGAGGCGGGCGGCGGCGCCTTCCTGGATCTCTCGACCGGGAGCTTCTTCGTCCGCCGCTGGAGCGCGACCGAGGAGGGGATCGAGGACCTTGCCCTGCTGCGCCCCCGCGAGATCCTGTTCCACGGCGCGCGCGGGGCGGACGGTTTTCCTGGCGAGATCGTGGACTGGGCCGAGCGGGAGTGCGCCTGCCGGACCGTCCTCGCCGAAGACCGGCTGTTCGACCCCAAGCGCGCGGGCGCCCTGCTGCTCCGGCAGTTCGAGACGAGCACGCTGCGCGGCTTCGGCCTGGAGGATGGCGAGCCCGTGGTGCGCGCGGCGGCGGCGGCCCTGGCCTATGCGCAGGAGACGCAGAGGAGCGAGCTCGCGCACGTCCGCGGCCTCGCCGTCCAGGAAGCGCGCGACCGGATGATCCTGGACGCCTCGACCCTCTCGAACCTCGAGGTCTTCCGCGGCCAGCGCGCCGAGCTGGGAGGTGGCCCCCGCCGCCGCGGCACGCTCCTCGCCGTGCTCGACCGGACGGTCACGGCCCCCGGGGGGCGGACCCTCCGCGAATGGCTGCGCCGCCCGCTGGTCGACCCCGAGGCGATCGCCGAGCGCCACCGCGCCGTGGGCGCGCTGGCGGCGGACAACGCCCGCCGGGACCGCCTGCGCGAGCGCCTGTCGCGGGTGGGAGATCCCGAGCGCCTGCTCACCCGCGCCGTGCTGGGGACCATGACGCCCCGCGAGGCCGCCGCTCTGCGCGACGGTCTGTCCGAGGTGCCGGCTGCTCTCGCCATTCTTGCTGAGATTGAAACCACCGGCGCGGACGCGCCCCTCCTTGCGCAGCTCGCCACGACCGACGCCCTGGCCGGCCTCCATGCCGAGCTCGCCCGGATGCTGGAGGAGGCGCCGGCTCCGGCGATCCAGGAGGGGGGCGTGATCGCTTCCGGGATCGACCCCGACCTGGATCAGTACCGGTCGCTCGCCCGCGACAGCAAGCGGCACATCCTCGCGTTGGAACTCCGCGAGAAGGAACGGACCGGGATCTCCTCCTTGAAGATCCGCTTCAACAAGGTCTTCGGCTATTACCTGGAAGTCACCCGGGCGAATCAGGAGCGGGTGCCCGCGGACTACATCCGCAAGCAGACCCTGGTCAACGCCGAGCGCTACGTGACGCCGGAGATCAAGGAGCTGGAGGAACAGATCCTCTCCGCCGAGGAGCGGCAGATCGAGCTGGAGCAGAAGCACTTCCGCAGCCTCATCGAGACGATCGCGGCGGCGGCGGCCGGCCTGACCGCCCTGGCGTCGGCCGTGGCCACTCTGGACGCCCTCGCCTCCTTCGCCGAGGTCGCGGCGCGGCAGCGCTACGTCCGGCCGATCATGGGGACCTCCGGCGGCCCGATCATCCTCCGCGAAGGGCGCCACCCGGTGGTCGAGCAGGCGAGCCGCGACGCCTTCGTGCCGAACGACACGGAGCTGGACGGCGAGACGGCGCAGATCGTCCTCCTCACCGGTCCGAACATGGGCGGCAAATCGACCTACCTGCGGCAGGTCGCCCTGATCGTGCTGATGGCGCAGGCCGGCAGCTTCGTGCCGGCGGACGAGGCGGTGATCGGCACGGTCGACCGCATCTTCACCCGCGTCGGCGCGTCGGACGACCTGGCGCGCGGCGAATCGACCTTCATGGTGGAGATGATCGAGACGGCCAACATCCTGCGCCACGCCACGGAGCGCAGCCTGGTCATCCTCGACGAGGTGGGGCGGGGGACCGCGACGTTCGACGGCCTGTCGCTGGCCTGGGCGATCGTGGAGTATCTGCACGAGCACCGCCGGCCCAAGACGCTGTTCGCCACCCACTACCACGAGCTGACCGAGCTGGCTTCTCTGCTGGCGCGCGTGGTGAACCGCACCATGGCGGTGAAGGAGTGGGAGGACCGGATCGTCTTCCTCCGCCGGGTGGTGCCGGGGAGCGCCGACAAGTCGTACGGGCTCCACGTCGCGCGTCTGGCCGGCCTGCCGCCGCGGGTCATCGAGCGGGCCGGCGAGATCCTGGCCAATCTGGAATCGCAGGAGTACGACCTGACCGGCACCCCCCGCCTGGCGCGCGGCAGCCGGGCGCCGGAGACCGATCAGCCGGCGCAGCTCACCCTCTTCGCCCCGCCGGAGCAGGTGGTCGCGTCGCTCCTGCGCGACCTCGACATCGAGCGGATCACGCCGCTCGCTGCGCTCAATTTGCTTCACAGCTTGAAATCACGGCTCGGGTAGCTAGGGTAGAATCGCGGCTCGGTTGAGAGCCGACCTTCTATCTATATGAGAGCCGCTGATCAGGTCTTCGTCGGAATCCCAGGGCTGGAGCTCGACTCCACTTCGGCCTCCCTGCTTGCCGCGCACCAGCCCGGCGGTCTGGTGCTGTTCGGCCGCAATATCAAAGACCCCGAGCAGCTCAACGACCTGGTGACCGCGATCCGCCGCGTGCTCCCCGATGCCGTCCTGGCGATCGATGCCGAGGGGGGCAGGGTCGACCGTCTGCGTGGGGTCGTGGGCGCGGCGCCGGCGGCGGCGGTCCTGGCCCGCAATCCGGCGAGCTTCGCGCTCCAGGCCGGAACCTGGATCGCCCAGTCGCTGCGCCTCTTCGACATCGACATCGACTTCGCACCGGTGGTGGACCTCGACCGGGGAGAGACGGACAACGCCTTGGACGGCCGCTATCTCGGCGCGTCTCCGGCCGAGGTGGTCCCGCGCGCCCGGGCTTTCCTGCGCGGCCTGCACGCGGGCGGCGCGGGCGGCTGCCTCAAGCACTTCCCCGGTCTCGGGGGCGCCAAGGCCGACACCCACTTCAAGGTGGCGAGCGTGTATCTCCCGTCGGAAGTGCTGCGCGCGGACCTCGATCCGTTCGAGGCCCTGGGCCGCCTGGCCGGTGCGGTCATGATCGGCCACGCCATCTACCCCGGCTACGACGCGGTGAGCCGGCCGTCGACCTTGTCGCCGATCGTGATCGGCGGGCTGCTGCGGGGGCGGCTCGGCTTCCAGGGGTTGGCCTTCAGCGACGATCTGGAGATGAAGGCGCTCGACGAGTGGGGGGATCTCGCCGAGCGTTCGGAAGCCGCCTTCGCCGCGGGCTGCGACGTCCTCCTCCTCTGTCACACGCTGGAAGCGCTCCCCGACGTGGTGGCCCGCCTGGAGAACCCGGTCTACGAAGAGCGGCTGCAGGAGGCCAACCGCCGGCTCGACGTCTACCGCCAGCGGCTGCGCACGCTCCGTTCGGCCCGCGACTACATCCGGATGATGAAGGAAGCGAGCCGCGGCGAGCGCCTCGATCAGATCCGTCTCGCGATGGAGACAATGGAGTCCAGCGCGCGGTAGGGGCCCTCACCCCCGGCCCCTCTCCCGCAAGCGGGAGAGGGGTGTAGGTGAGTCATTTCACGGTATCCCGAGCTTGCGCGAGCTAACCCTCACCCCTCTCCCGCTTGCGGGAGAGGGGCCGGGGGTGAGGGCTCCTCCTCCTCCCCCCGCTGGTCGGCGGGCCGTGCCGTAGCGCGCGGCGGGCCTACCACCTGGTCGCGTCCCCCTTCCTTTGCCTCGTAGAGCCGGCGATCGGCGACGCCCAGGACCTCGGCGGCCGTCAAGCCGTCCTCGGGGAAGCTCGCCACGCCGATGCTGATCGTCACCGAGACCGGCCGCGGCCGGCCGGAGAGATGGATCGGCGTCGCGGCGACCACCCGCCGGAAGCGCTCCAGCAGGTCGTGCGCCCGGCCGCTCCGCACCGCCGGAAGGATCAGCGCGAACTCCTCGCCGCCATAGCGCGCCACCACGTCGCTTTCGCGGCAGGTGCCGCGCAGCGTCGCCGCCACTAGGCGCAGCGCCTCGTCGCCGCCCGCGTGCCCGTAGGTGTCGTTGAAGCGCTTGAAGTGGTCGATGTCGACCATGGCGACGGCGAAGCGCTGTCCCTCGCGGCGGGAGAACGCCACCTCGCGCTCGAGCTGCTCGTTGAAGACCGCCCGGTTGAGCAGGCCCGTGAAGCGGTCGCGGGTCGACAGCAGCCGGAGCTCGCGGGAGCGCACCACGATCGTCGCCGAGAGCAGCGTGGCCCCGGCGATGTGGGCCATCCGCCACCCCTGATCGCTCCACCGGAAGGCTCCGGCGGCCAGATCCCCTCGCAGGACAGCCCAGGAGACGATCGCCGCGTATTGCAGGAGGGCGAGAACCCCGGTCACCAGGCAGATGCGCGCGTCATAGCGCAGGCTGGTAGCGCCGATCGCCAGGAAGTAGACGGGGAAGACCACCAGGCTGTCCGTCGCCTCCTGCGGGCGGCCCAGCAGCACGAGCATGGCGAGCGTTCCGCTCACCAGGCTGACGTCCAGGAGACTGCTGGCGAAGCCGATCCACGACCGTCCCCTGTGCCGCCGGGTGGCGGCATAGATCATCAGCGATCCGAGCAGGGCGACCCCCGCCGCGGCGAGCAGCGCACGCGGATCGCGGTTGTCACCCTCGTGAATCGCGCTGGAGATGTACTCCTGGGCCGGGATGAAGACCAGGATGAGGACGAGGAGCAGCCGGATGCCGGCGATCAGGAGCTCGCCGCCGAAGCCGGCTTCCGAGATCTCCGGCTCCGGAGGGCTCCAGACGCGCCTCCACAAGGAGGGGTTGGAAGAAGATTGCACGTTCCTGGCTCCGGCCGAGTTGGTGGAAGGAGTCTAGCATGAGGGAGGCCCTCACCCCCGGACGAACACGGATCCGCACGGACGAAACACGGACAGGAGCGGCTTGTCTTTGAGTCCTTGTTCGTCGGTGCTCGTCCGTGTTCGTCCGGGGGTAAGGTCCCTAGAACGGAATGTCGTCGTCGTCCGGCCCGCCGCCGAAGCCGCCGCCGCCCTGGTCGTCGTAGGACGGGCCGCCGCCGTACGAACCGCCGCCCGCGCCCGTGCCCGGCGAGGGGCCGGCGCCTTCGAGCTCGCCGCCGCCGCCGCGGCCTCCGAGCATCTGGAAGTTGTCGCAGATGATCTCGGTCCGGTAC
>DATFPH010000382.1:0-13753 GCA_035264905.1 Thermoanaerobaculia bacterium | reverse complement strand
CCCGTGATGCGCACCTGGATCTCTTCATTCGCCGGCTTTGCCAGGGAAAGCCCCTCGCGGATCGGGCGAAACATCACGCTCGTGAGCTCGATGGGGCGATAACCTCGCTCGCTGAGGAGCGGCAGGAGCTGCGGATCCGCGAGAGGACTGACCTCATGAAAGACCGGTGCTCCGCGAAGCTGAAAAAATTCTTCGATCCGGGCCAGCTCACCCGGGCCGACTGTGTCGAACAAGCCGAGCCCGAAGGTCTGGGTCAATGGCGAAGAGACCCCGTCGTACATCGCGTAGGCTCCCGCCACTTCAATCCATGCAGCGCCGCACTCCGGGTCGATGCGCGCCCTCGTCTCGACGAAGGATGCGTTGCTGTGCGCTTCCGCTCTCTCGAGACGGCGGGACAGCGCAAGGTCCGAGAAGATCATCGGGCTCCCCCTTCAGGTTGCCCGGAAGTATAGGCTGGTTCCGGCTGCGCCCTTTTACCGGTTGACCGAAGCCATCGACGACTCCGGATACCGCTGTCCCGCGACCGCGGTCCGCGGCAGGGCCGCTTCGATCTCCGCCAGATCGGCGGCCGAGAGCGTCACCTCTGCCGCTGCGGCGTTCTCGTCCAGCCGCTGGATACTCCGGGTTCCGGGGATGGGGACGATGTCCCGCCCGTGCGCCAGGAGCCAGGCGAGCGCGAGCTGAGCCGGCGTGCATGCCTTCTTTTCGGCGATCTGCCGGATGCGCTCGGCGAGCTTGAGGTTGTTTTCGAAGTTCTCCCCCTGGAAACGTGGATTCTGCCGGCGCCAATCGCTCGGATCGAGCTCGTCGACGTTCTGGATCTTGCCGGTGAGGAAACCCCGGCCGAGCGGGCTGTAGGCCACCAGCCCGATGCCGAGCTCCCGGCAGGTGGGGAGGATCTCGTCCTCGACGTCGCGGGTCCACAGCGAGTACTCGGTCTGGAGGGCCGCGATCGGATGCACTTTCGCCGCGCGGCGCAGGGTGCCCGCCGCCGCCTCGGAGAGACCGAGATGGCGCACCTTTCCCGCCTTCACCAGCTCCGCCATGGCGCCGACGGTTTCCTCGATCGGCACCTTCGGATCCACCCGGTGCTGGTAGTAGAGATCGATGTGATCCACGCGCAGCCGCCGCAGGCTCGCGTCACAGGCCTGCCGGACGTACTCGGGCCGGCCGTCGATCCCGAGCACGGCTCCGTCCTCGCCGCGGAGGATGCCGAACTTGGTCGCCAGGACGACCCGGTCGCGCCGTCCTTCGAGCGCGCGGCCGACGAGCTGCTCATTGTGTCCGAGGCCGTACATGTCGGACGTATCCCAGAACGTGACGCCGATCTCGATCGCGTGGTGCAAGGTCTCCAGCGACTTCTCCTCGTCGCTGGGCCCGTAGAAATCCGACATGCCCATGCAGCCCAACCCCAACGCCGAGACCTTCAATCCGTTCTTTCCCAATTCCCGTGTTTGCAAGGCAGCGCTCCTTTCGTTGCTTCCTCGTTCACCGAATCACGGATGGCTCTGGCGGGAGGCCCACATCTCTCCCCACTTTTCCCCAACCCTGCCCTACCCCCAACACCCCGGCGCTTTGTCAAGGAAATCGCGTTCCCTATTTGGCGGGCATGAACTTGAGGTTAGCGTAGAGCCCGTCCGACACATCCACGAACAGCCCGACCGGTCGGCCCTTGCCGCCTTCCGCCAACCGGTTGACGGTCAAGGTCGGCTCTTTCGCCTGCTCCACAAAGACCCGGACCTGCTTCTCCCCGACCTCGATCCGGGCACGGAACCACCCGTCCGGGTTGGGCACCGGGTTGATTGGTGCCTCGAAGATCCCCGGCCGAGTCTCGCGCAACTTCTCCCAGGTGTTCTCCGGCCATGCGACGTATTGGACGGCCCGCCCCTTGAAGACACCCTCGGCTTTGAAGTTGAACGGGCGAAAGTACACGGCCTCAAATGTCTTTTCGTCGACCACGTTGAACGCGACACCCAGGAAGCTTTCCTGCCGGACATTCTTCCCCTTCAATTCGATCTCGATCGTTCCCGTGGCGAGCTCGGAGCCGTTGACGAGGGCGAGGCCGATGATTCCATCGGCCGAATCTCCCTTGGCTTTGAGCCGGACGGCGTGCCTGCCCTCGAGCTCCACGGCCTCGGCCGTGGCGTTGGAGACCTTCCAACTCGTGCCGTCGAGGATCTTGCCAAGCTCGGGCGTGATGACCTTTTCCTGGCCGTAGCCGATGGTACCCAGCATGGCGAAGAGGAAGATCCCGATACCCCAAGATACGTGCTTCATTGCTGCCTCCGTTTGTGTCGCCGAACGCCTTGGCGCTTCGCCGCGCGGACGGCGAAGCCGGCCGTCCGGTGCAAGCTGGGTACATAATGTACGTTCCCTCACTTCGGCGCACCTACACTCTCTTCCTCCCTCCGAGACTTCAGATGCTTCTCGATATACTCCCGCTCTTGCTCAAAGCTCATATCCTGAATCTCGCGACTGATCTCATCCCGGATCTCTCGCATAGTCTTTACAGCATCAAACTGCTTCTCAGCCTTCATCGAATACCACCTCCTGAGAGCACAAGTACGTCACTTCCTCGCGCGAAGCGCTCGAACAGCCGCATAGAAGAGGCCGAGAATTCCCTGTCCAAGCAGCCACCAATGACGGAGGTGTCAGTGTAAATTCGTCGCTTCATCACCTTCTCAGTGTTTTGCGTTTCTCACCGTATAATGCTTCCTCTGATCAATATCTCCCAACATCCTGCCGTATTACCGCCAAACGCCCTCTCTCAGCTCGCCGCAAGCCCCGCTATCTCATTGAGGCTGAACGATGCTATGAAACTTTCGCATGCCCGTCAACACGCGGACACGGGGCGTTATCCAGGTCGGGCGGGGTTCGTCAGGCCTTTCGTCTTATCCGTCGTTGCCATTGCCGAAAGCCACCTGGCTGATGAGCTTATTCCCTGGCCGTAGACACCGGCGGCGCTGTTCATTTCAGGGATCCCTTCGGTTCAAAGGCGCGTTTCAGGGTCCCCCCCCGCCACAGTTCCGCCACAATCTTACCCCGGTTCTCCCCAACCCTGCCCTACCCCCAACCTCCCGGCGCGCTCTACTGACGCCGGGAGGTCAGGCATGTCGAAGCCCCGCACCGTCAAGATGATCCTGCCGGCGCTCACCGAGGCGTCCGGGCCGTTCTGGCGACCGATCAAGTATTCGTTGTTTCCTCCGCTCGGTCTGGCGACGCTCGCCGCGTATCTCGATCCCGCGACCGAGATTTCTCTCGTGGACGAGCACGTGCAGCCGCTCGATCTGGATGACCGGCCGGACCTGGTGGTGATCCAGGTCTACATCACCAACGCCTACCGGGCGTATGCGATCGCGGACCACTACCGGGCCCGGGGGTGCTACGTGGCGCTCGGCGGGCTTCACGTCACGGCTCTTCCGGAGGAGGCGGCGCCGCATGCAGACAGTCTCTTTTGCGGCCCCGGCGAGGAGACGTTTCCGGCCTTTCTTCGCGACCTCGCCGACGGCTGCCCCAAGCCTCGCTATGCCTCTGCGGTGCGGACGCTCGAACGGATTCCGCCGGTGCGGCGCGACCTGATCCGGCGGGAGCTCTATCTCGTGCCCAACTCGATCGTCGTCTCCCGCGGCTGTCCGCATCACTGCGATTTCTGTTACAAGGACGCGTTCTTCGAGGGTGGCCGATCGTTCTACACCCAACGGGTGGATGACGCGCTCGCCGAGATCGAGCGCTTGCCGGGGAGACATCTCTATTTTCTCGACGATCACCTGCTCGGGGACCAGCGGTTCGCGGCGGCGCTCTTCGCCGGGCTCCGGGGCATGGGCCGGCTCTTCCAGGGCGCGGCAACCATCGATTCCATCCTTCGCGGCGATCTGATCGCCCGCGCGGCGGAGGCCGGGCTGCGCAGTCTCTTCGTGGGCTTCGAGACGCTCAGCCCGGGCAATCTGCGCCAGAGCAACAAGAAACAGAACCTGGGCCGGGATTACCGCGAGGCGGTGCGCCGGCTGGATGATCTCGGGATCAAGATCAATGGCAGCTTCGTCTTCGGGCTCGACGAGGACGGCCCCGACGTCTTCCGGCGGACGGTCGACTGGGCGATCGACAACGGCCTCACGACCGCGACGTTCCACATTCTGACGCCCTATCCGGGTACCGCGCTCTATGCCCGGATGGAGGCCGAGGGACGCATCAAGACGCGCAATTGGGACCTGTACGACACGCGCCATGCCGTCTATCAGACGCGCGGCATGTCCGAAGAGCAGCTCGAGGCGGGCTACTGGTGGGCCTATGAGGAGCTCTACCGCTGGAGCTCGATCTTCCGGGCCGGCGCGCAGCACGGCACGTGGGAAGGCCGCGTCAAGAGCTTCTGCTACAGCGCCGCCTGGAAGAAGCTGGAGCCTCTCTGGGACGCCCTCATCCGCTTCCGCCGGCTTCGGCAGACCCGCCCCCTGCTCGAGGCGGTGCTGGGCTCAGCATCCTTCAAAAGGCCGGCCTACCGGCCCTCTTCGGAGGAGATGCCTCGTCTCGACTCCCGGATGATCAGATAGGAGGGAATCAAGACCAGCCAGAATCCCCCTTTGGGCAGCAACGCGGCGGCGATCAGGTTGATCGCGATCAGCTCCCACCCGAGATAGGCCGGTGGGCGCTGGCCCCGTTGCTCCATCCAGGAGAGGAGCTGCCCGAGGACGAACGTATACACTCCCCAGAGCACGAACCAGAAGAAGAGCTCTTTGTCCGCCGCCGCGGGAACGTTTCCCAGCCCGGAATCCGCCTCCCCGAAGAAGCCTTCCCGAAAGATGCGCAGCAGCGGCTCGCGCCCGACCCAGGCGCCGCCGAGCACATGGAGGACGCCGACCACCATGAGCAGGCGGGCCGCCTTGCGTTTGCGGAGAACAAAGACGACCAGCAGGCAGATGAGGAACAGAGGACCCAGGGCCAGGCGGGTGAGGTCGGCTTCGAGCATGAGGTCATGGTAGAGCAGTTTTCGTGCCCTGCATCCGGGCGTGCCTTGGTGGCCAAGGACGTAAGGCTTTTCCCCGAATTTCCGCCGATCCGCCCCGGAACAGGCTCTCCGGATCTCCGGAGGCTCTATAATTGTAATCTCCTCGAAAGTACGGGAAGATGGACAAAGGCGCGTTACAGGGCGAAGTCTGATGGCTGGGGACGAGGACGCGCTCACCCGGCTCGTTCAGGAGTTGACGCCGGTCATCCAGAGCCGGGTCGCCCGCGGCCTCCTCCTGCGGCGGACGGGGGCCTCCGCCGGGCGCAACATCCGCCAGGAGGTCGAAGACCTCACCCAGGATATCTTCCTCGTCCTCTTCGCCGATGGAGGAAAAGTGCTGCGCAGCTGGCAGCCGGAACGGGGGCTGAGCCTCCTCAACTTCGTCGGGCTCGTGGCCGAGCGGCAGACCGCGTCGATCCTGCGCAGCGGCAAGCGGAGCCCCTGGAAGGACGACCCGACCCTTCCCGAGTCCTTCGAGCAGGCCTCTCCGGAGAGCGGACCCGAGGAGATCACCGCGTCGCGCGAGCAGCTCAAGCTCCTCCTGCACCGGCTCACCGAGGAGCTGAGCCCCCTGGGCCGGCAACTCTTCGATCTCCTCTTCCTGCGCGAGCTGCCGTGCGAGGAAGTGATCCGGCAGACGGGTATGACCCCTGACGCGGTCTATGCGTGGCGAAGCCGGCTGCGCCGCCTGGCCCGCCGGTTGCTCGACGAAATTGTCAGATAACCCGCTGGACCCGCGAAGACCTTTCTAGGACAGCAGGCGATGAGCAACGACCTTTGGATCCGAGAGCTGACACAGGTGAACCGCGAGAGCCAGGAGGAAGAGCATCGCCAGCTCGATGAGCGCTGGGACCGGCTGAGCGGCGGCGAGCTCTCTCCGGAGGAGGAAGCGGAGCTTCGAGCCCTGGCCGCGTCGTCCGAAGAGGGCCGCGAGGCCTGGGAAGCCTTCCGGCCGCTGGGACCCGGCTTCCACGCCAGGGTCGTCCAGGCGATCCGGGAGGAGCAGGGCTCCCTGCCCGAAGTGGAGCCCGTGAAGCCGCTGACGGAGCCTTTGCCGTTCCGGCGGCGCACCTTCACCCCGGCCGGATGGGGCGCCCTGGCCGCCGCGGCCGCCGCGGCGGTCGTGGTCCTGCTCGTGCGCCCAGCGGCGCCGCTCCCCGACTATTCCCTGGAGGTCTCCGGCAGCTCTGTCGTGTGGCGCGGCGAGGCGCCTGAGCTCACAACGAACCCTCCTGTCTTCGCTCCGGGCGGGCGCGTCACGGTGGTCCTCAGCCCGGCCACCGGGACCCTCGGAAAGGGCCTTGATGCGGAATGCCACCTTCTCCGCGGCTGGGACCAGCATCGGCTGGAGGTCCTCCGTACCGAAATTGATCCCAACAGGGGATCGGTCAAGATGGAATGCTCCATCGGCCATGATCTCCCACCGGGAACCTGGACACTCTGGGCCATTGTGGGCCGGGGCAGGCTGCCGACCGCGCCCGACCTGGCACGCCTCCCGCCAGGCGTCAAAATTCGGACGCGGAACTGGGTCGGCGTGCCGGCAGAGATCCGGATTCAACCACGGGAGCGCTCGCCGTGACGCTCCGCTCCGTGCAGGTCCCTCTCCTCGGTGCCGCCCTCTTCTTCGTGACCAGCGCGCCCTGCGCATCGCCTTCCTCTGGGCTCTCGCTGGACGTGGAGTACGCCGGCTGTGAGGCGGTGCTGCTGCCGGGCCCCGTGTGCAGGCTCGCCGAGAGCCGTGAGCTGCGGGTCTGGGTGGGGGCGTCGCCGGAGGCAATCGAAATCAGGGCTGGAGGACTGCGGATCGACACGACCGGCGAGGCGATTGGAAAAGGGCAACGATTTTCTCTGACCGTTCCTCCCGGCGTGCAAAGACTGGACGTGCTCGTCGATGCACCTGAACGGCAGGCGGCGTGGTCCTTATCGCTCGCGGATCCCGGGGGCACAGTGGCATACCGCGACCTGCTTCGCGAGGTCGACGAAATGACTCTTGGCGTGTACCACCTCATCCTGGAGCGCCAGCTCACCGAGGCCTGGAAGATCCTGGCCGGCATCCACCTCCCTGCTCCAGCTCCGGCGGAGTCTCGCTACTATCTGGCTTACTATCGAGGTCTGCTCGCCGAAAAGGCTGGCGACTATCGCTCGGCGATGATCCAGAACCAGGAGGCGTTGGACATCTCCGAACGCGCGAAGTTGATCGACCTGTTCCAGCAGTCGGCCGAACAGGAAAAAGCCTTGCTCCTTCTCGGGGTGGGCCGCTTCAGCGAAGCAGCCGAGATCCTCGACGGGCTGCCGGCGAATGGTTCCTGTGACAAAGCTCAGCTTCTCGGCAATCGAGCCTGGGCCAGGCTGCTGGCCCGCGAAGCTGGCGAGCCGGTCGAAGATCCGACGAGACTTCTCGAAAGAGCACTGACGACGTACGAGACCTGCAAACGCAAGTTCGAAAAGCGAGTGAACTTCTTGATCAATCTGGCCCTGGCTCATTTCCAGCAGGGCCGGCTGTCCCCGGCGAAGGATTTTCTCGCCCAGGCGCACGAGCTCGACTCTCGGATGCTCCTCCCGCAGAGACTGTGGGCGCTCGACCTGGAGGCACGGATCGCCCTGCGTGAGGAGCGGCCCGCGGAGGCACTGCGCCGATTTGAGGATCTCGAGGAGCTCGCTCTCAGCACGAGCTCCCCGGACGGCAGGCTGCGGGCTGCCTTGGGACAGGCTCAAGCTCTTCAAGCCCTGGGGGACCGGGCTGCGGCTCTGGAGACTCTCCGGCAGGCCGAGGGTCTGCTCGACGAGCAGACCCTTCAGATCCCCATCCATGAAGGGAGGGAGACCTTCCTGGCCACACGCCAGGCGCTGGTGAGCCTGCACGTCGAAATCCTTCTCGACCAGGAAAAGAATGCGGAGGCTTTGGACGTGGCCCGCCATGCCCGCTCGCGGATGCTCCGGCAACTGGAGCGCAGCGAACGTCTCGCGGGCCTGCTGCCGGACCAGAGGGCCCGCTGGCATGACTTCCTGCGCCTCTTCCAGGAAAGGCGCGCAGCCCTGGAGGAGAAGGCGAAGGACGACTGGAAGCTCCCCTCCGATCAGCTTCTCCGCGAACGCTCCGCGAGAAAAGCGGAGGCTCGGGAGCTTCGCGACCTCCTGGATCAAGCGTTCCGGGTGCTCGATGACTCGACGGAACGGCCCGAAGAGACGCTGAGACCGCCGCGCCCCGGCGAGCTCCTTCTCACCTGGTGCCCGCTCCCACGCGGCTGGGTGGGGTTCGCCGCGGACGGCGAAACTGTCAAGATCCACCGCTTCGACATGCCCGCGCTGTTTCTCAAAGGCTCGCTGTCCCAGCAGTTGCTCGTCCCGTTCAGCGCTGCCATCGAAAAAGCCGAGCGGATCCGGATCCTGCCCGCCGGCCATCTGCAGGAGGTCGACTTTCATTCCCTGCCGTTCGCCGGAGACGTCCTCCTGGCAAAACGGCCTGTGGTCTACGGGCTGGATCTCCCCGTGCGCTCGAGCTCGGCAAGGCCTTCAGGGCAAGGACGGCAGGCCCTCCTGGTGGCGGATCCCCGTGACGATCTGCCCGGCTCGCTCGACGAAGCCCGGACAGTCCGCAAGGTCCTCGAAGCGAGCTCCTGGACGATCGAGGAGCTGAAGAGCGCCGAGGCCTCGGCCGAGGGCGTAGGGAGGCGGCTGCCCGAGGCCGACCTCCTGCACTACGCCGGCCACGGCATCTACTCCGGGTTCGGCGGCTGGGACAGCAGCCTGCTCCTGGCTGCGGACACCCACATCTCCCTGGACGATCTCCTGGCGGTCAAGCGAGTTCCGGCCTGGGTCGTCCTCTCCGGATGCGACACGGGCCGGTCGTCCACCAAAACTCCCGTCCAGAGCCTCGGCCTGGCGTATGCCTTCCTCCTCGCCGGCTCGCAGGGCGTCGTCGCCTCCACACGAGCTGCCGACGACCGCACGGTGCCCGCGTTCTTCGCCGAGCTCTACCGGCAGTGGGCCCGTGAGCCGGATCTTGCCATCGCGATCCAACGCGCTCAGCTCTCCTGGCGCCAGAGCCATCCAGGCACGGATTGGCCGGGGTTCCGATTGTTCGAGCCCTGAGCCGCGCCCGGCCTGTCAGAAATCGCGCAGCGGCGGCGAAGCACCTTTGCGACGCCCTCAGCAGCCATCTCTCCGGCCGGGGCGTCCAAACTCAATGGGAGATCAGATCATGAGATGCCGACGTCTCCTCGAGATCGTTTCCTGCTTGGGGATCCTGCTCTGTGGATGTAGGACATTCTGCTCCGAACGTCCCGAACACCCTGACCTTTCCGGACGCCCCAAACACAGCGAACGCCTGGACACCGCGAGCGCATGCACCGACTGGCGTTGGATCGCGATCAAAAGCAGGCCCGAAGTCCATTGTCCAGAGGTTCCGGGCTGGACGGTCAGCTCCCTGTTCAGTCAGGTCGCGCCCGTAGAACGGGAGTGCTCGCCGAAGCCGTATCCTGGGGAAGGCCCCAGTCTCAAAGTCATCCGGGAGCTCAACCGCTTTTGCGTGTACGAGATCACGGACCGGTCCAAGAAACTGCGAGATCTCCCGTTTCCGCCATCCGTGAGCGCAGACCTGGTCCGCTTCGATCAGGACTGTGCGGCCCTCTCGGTCTCCGCCGATCCGACACCGAATGTCACACCATGGCCCTGGGAACAGTATTCCGAACAGTTTCTCGCGCAGGCTGGGAAGCCAAAGACACCCATGATCATCGACGGCCATCCCCGCGTGCGCCTGGCGTTCCTGGACAACCATCCGACCGGCACAGGTGTGCCTGCGTGGGCGCCGCACGTCCGGCAGCATGGCTATACCCTCGCCCACATCGCGCGGAACCTCCTCTGTTCCCCCGAGAGCCCTGAGCACTGCGCCGCGCTGATCACCACCCAACTGGCTCTCCCGATCTCCAAGTTCGACCCGAAGAATCCGCAGAACTATGAGACGGATACGACGCATGGAGGTTATCTCGGTTTGCAGAGCGACGTCGCCAAGGCCATTTGGGAGGAGGTGCGCGACTGGCAGAAGGATCGTCAGCGCCCGGGCTGGCCGCAGCATCTCGTGCTCAACCTCTCCCTGGCCTGGGATGGCAATCTTTTCGGCGGTCTCGATGAAGGCCAGCTTTCCGAGCTGCGAGCTGGGACGCAGGCTGTCTATCGCTCCCTGGAATACGCGGCTGGCTTCGATACTCTGGTTCTGGCGGCGGCGGGCAATCGGAAGCGCGCCCCCTGCTCGAACCTCGGGCCTCTCTTGCCAGCAGCCTGGGAGATGGGAGGTTCTCCGGAAGAGAGCTGTCACGAGTTGCACGCGCCGCTCGTCTATGCCGTAGGTGCCCTGGGGTCGAAGCGCAAGCTTCTGGACAATTCTCGAGAGGCCGCAATGCCGCAGCGCGCCGCCTTTGGGGAAGGCGCCGTCGTACCCTCTGAGAGGCCCGACCAGCCGACGGCGCTGTATTCCGGAACCTCGATCTCCACCGCGGTCGTCTCGTCGATCGCGGCAGCCGTGTGGCATTTCCTACCCGGCCTCACCTCCCGCCAGCTCATGCAGCTCCTCGACGAGAGCGGAGCCGATCTGGGGTATCCGGCCGATTTTTGGTTCGGTTCGAAAGCAATCCCCCCCACTTCGGCCCCCACGGTCCACCTGCTCTCGTTCTGCTCCGTGCTTCAGGACGTTTGTACGAAGAAGGGACTGTCTCCGTGTCCGGTCTCTTCCTGCGAATCCCGAAAGCAGGAGAGGGTTCTCCCCGACGGCTACAACACCCTGGCACCAGGCTCCTGCCAGCCATGGGTCTACCCCCAGCCTGAGGACCCTCCCTGCCCGAATCCCGGCTGCCACGACACCGGCGGCTGATCGCGGGTACCTCCGCCGGGCGGCGCCCAGGGCATCTCCGGGGCGCCGCTCCTCCCCCTCACCGCCCTCGCCGAATCAGCCGCAGGAGAAGCAGTAATACGATCGCCCCGATAAAGGCGACAAAGATCGTTCCTGCCAATCCTCCGAAGGGTGTGCTCCAGCCCAGTTGGCGGAAGAGCCAACCGCCGACGAACGCTCCGATGATGCCGACGACGATGTCGCCGAGCAGCCCGAAGCCGCCCCCGACGACGAACGAGGCCAGAACTCCGGCCACCAGCCCGACGATGAGCCAGGTCAGAATGTCCATGTCTCCACTCTCCTCATCAACGCGGCCGGATCTCCGGCCGCAGGTTCACAGATCGACTTCTACTTCTGGTTGGAGCTTGAAGCACTTGGCGTGCCAGGTGCTCCCATCCCTGGCCCCGAAACGCCTCTGAAGATTTCCCCACCCCACTGTAGAGACGCCCCGTGGGGCGTCTCTACAGTGGCGAGGATCTCGTATGGGCGATGGTGAACGAGGTCACCTGGAGGAGGAGAGGTTTGAGACGCCGGGAGAGGAGGAACAGGCCGAGCACGAAGAGGATGTGGTCCAGCCCCTTCGGCAGGATGTGGGTGAAACCGAGCTGGAGGTACTGGCGGATGATCTCCCACCGGGTCGGCGGAATCACCGCGGCCGCGAGCTGGACAGGCTGGCTCGTCGCGCCCCCCTCCAGCCATTGCCAGGCGGAGCTCTCGTCCCCCTCGCTCTGCGGGATCGGGGATACGATCCAGCCACCGCGCTCTCGGACCAGGTGAAGGCCCGCGCCCCACCCGGAATCGGTCCGGAGAGGCGGACCGTCATCCGGCCCGGCGGTGCCTCGGGGTCGGGAGGCAGGAAGTCCACCTGGGGCCGCACCGTTTCGCCGTCGAAGCCAACCACCGCACCGTCGACCAGGGACCGGAACAGGCGTCCGAAGCGCTGGTCGACCTCCGCGGGCAGCCCTGCGATGGCACCATAGAGGGTCGCACCGGCCGGCCCGCCCACGTCCTGCGGCGTCAGGTGCTCCTCGTCGAGGACGAGCTCGATCTGGTAGGTGCCGCCCTTCAGGAAAGTGGCATGGACCTGAACCTTCCCGAGCTCATGGGCTCCGGCGATCGTAGGAGCGGCGAGAGCGAGGAGCGCGGCACAAACGAGGCGATGGATGGAGCTGAGCAAGGCGACCTCCCGGGCAAACGGCCCAACAAGAGTACGAAAGACGGGGGCCGGATGGATGAGCGCAGGCTCTGACAGCTTAAAAAACGCGCCGGAAGCTTACCGCTCCCGCGGGGAAGGTATCCGGCGTGCCCCGGAACCTTCCGCCGCGATTTTTAAGCTGTCAGAGCGGCGGCGGAAGCTTCCGCGCGGGCTCCGACAGTGTCAGAGGCGCCCCGGAAGGTTCCGCCGCACGCGGGGACAGTGTCAGAACCGCCCCGGAACCTTCCGGCGCGATTTTTAAGCTGTCAGAGCGGCGGCGGAAGCTTCCGCGCGGGGCGTTACAGTCCAGCCATCGAATCTTCAGCCTTCCAGGAAAAAAGGAAGGCCGCCGGTCAACCTCCCGTCTCTGATGGGACCTCTGCGGCCTGCCGCCTTCTGTCTATAAAGGGTTTGTGTCTGAAAATCACGGTGTCACTGGTTCAATTCTGGTCCTGGGCACCACGCAAAGCGCTCTCGCTAGAAAGTTACTTAGAGCGTGGCGGTGGGTGGCCGTTGGTATGGCGGAACGGGCCTGTGGCCGCACAGGGGCCTCACGGGGAGGGGCGACACCAAGGGGGTGGGATGTCGAGGCCAGGGCTACGGGGCCGGCGGCCGACCAGCAGACGGATTGACCGGACTGGCCGGCTGTCTTATTTGGTTCGGAGGGCGGGAAGAGGTCGCTCGATTAGTCATCTACCATCAGTGCCCCAAAGGCGGTCACAATTGCGTACCATAGACCAGTGGACCCAATGGTGCCGCAGAAGAAGGCTGCAAAGGACGCAAGGAAAAGGGCAAAATTGACACTTAAAACAGCCAAATACTTGCTTAAGCTATAGGGCCTGTCCCTGATCAGGTAGCAAATTTTTCCTGTTAAGACACTGAGTGGGACTAACAGAATTGCAAAGATATGCCAGCCCAGTTGACTGGATATGTGGATGGTTGGTATATATTCTTTGGGGATGCCCAGAAATGGCGATCCGACAGGAATAAAGAATGACGCCGCGAGTGAGGCAAGTATTATTAAAGTCCAGCCCGTTGGCGTTCCGTAGTAAAGCCGAAAGTCTCTCCACCAACCTTCCAGCAGAGCGCTCAGGCCTGCCTCTTTGTCGCCATTGATTGACTGCGGCCCCAGCGTCGACCCGTGACTACTATTTGTTTCAGAGATTTTATCCAGTATCCAGCTCAGGTCATTAGCCCGGCTGATTTCGGAAGGGGATTCGCTTGCCTGCGTTTTCGGGGACGATTTCTCTTTCGCCACGGCTACAGGTTGTGGGTGGCCCAGACGAAGATCCGACACGAGCGCCTTCTGAGATGATCGGTCTTGAGCCATGGCTACTGGCACTTGGACCTTAGTTCTACTTTGTCAGACTGAGTCGCGTCACTGCGCCGCTTGATAGATCGGTGGTGCAATTGAGGCGTATGATGCGATGTAGCGCTCAGATAACGCTCAGTCTCCCTTCTCTCCGACCGGCAACGATGTGCAGAAAGGTGCGCCTTCTTGCCTTTCGCGGGCCGAGTGAAGATACAAGGATCTCAACCCGGTGGTGAGGCTTCACCCCAGGGCCGTGGTTTTCCTCTAGATCTCTGCCTGATGCCAGATGGCCGATGAACGCTCTACGCTGTGCCAGAGAGGCCTTGTCGTCGATAGGCTGAATCGATCGAGTTTTGACGA
>DATFPH010000381.1:0-4622 GCA_035264905.1 Thermoanaerobaculia bacterium | reverse complement strand
CGCAGCCGTTCGAATCGTCCGCGAACGCCCGGCAGAGACCGTCGGGCGAGGTGATCTGCCCTTCGTGGTGCACATAGCCCGACCGCTCCAGCGTGCTGACGAAGCTGACGCCGCCGGCCAGAGCGATCTCGCAGTCCCCGTCGAGCAGGCTGCGGCAGGCCGAATGCACCGCGACGAGCGACGTCGAGCAGGCGGTGTTGATGTTGAGGCTCGGCCCGGTCAGGTTCAGCTTGTAGGAGACGAGCGTCGCCGCATAATCCTTTTCATTGACGTTCAGGACCGTCATCAGGCCGAGCTTCTGGAGGATCTCGGGATGCGACAGCACGTGCTCCAGCATGTAGCGGCTGGTGCCCTTCCCGACGAACACGCCGATCCGCCCCGCCCCGTGCTTTTCGCCCGGGTAACCCGCCGTCTCCAGCGCCTCGACCGCGCACTCCAGCAGGAAGCGCTGCTGCGGGTCCATGATCTCGGCTTCGCGCGGCGTGAACCCGAAATAGGGGGCGTCGAACTCGGCGAGCCCCTCCAGCACGACGCCCGATTTGACATAGCCCGGCAGCGCCAGCTCCTCCGGGCTCACGCCGGCCTCCAGCAGCTCGGCGTCGGTGAAGCGGCGCACCGAGGAGCGGCCGGCGGCGAGGTTCGCCCACAGCTCGGCGACGTTCCGGGCATCCGGGAACCGGCCCGCGAGGCCGATGACCGCGACGTCCTCGCTCCCTCTCCCCTCCCCCTTCGCCGCGCGCTCCGGCCGCGCGGCGGAGCGTTCCTTCGGCAGCTTCGAGCCGGGGCTCAGGTATTCGGCGAGGCTCTGCACCGTCGGGTAGGCGAACAGCTCCGCGGTGGTGAGCGGCGGCTTCTGCGTCTGGTTGAGCTTGCGCAGCACCGCGGTCATCAGCAGCGAATCGCCCCCGACCTCGAAGAAGTTGTCCGAGATGCTCAGCTGCTCGACGCCGAGCACCTCGCGCCAGATCTTCAGGATCCGCTCTTCGGTCTCCGACCGCGGCAGGAGCACGCGCCGCTCCTCGGCCGCCGGCGCCGAGATCTCGCGCGGCAGAGCCGCCATGTCGACCTTGCCGTTGGCGGTCAGCGGGAGCTTGTCCAGGAGGACGTAGCGCTGCGGGACCATGTGGCCCGGCAGGCGCTCGCGCAGGAAGCCCGCCAGCTCCTCCGGCCGGAACCGGCTGACGCCGGCGGGCCCGCGGGCGGCGATCACGTGCTGCGGCATCGCGGTGAGGAAATCGGCGAGCTCGCGGTCCTCCGCCGCGGCCCGCGAGGGGAAGGTCTGCACCTCCTCGAAGCCGCCTTCGACCAACGCCCGGCGCCACTCGTCCGCCGCGAGGAGCGGCAGGTCGGACTCCGCCCGCTCGTCCGCATAGCTGCCGACCGCTTCCAGGAAGGCGATCGTGGCCCACTGCCAGGGCGTGTTGCCGGTCCCCTCCAGCATCACGAGGTAGCCGCCGGGGCGCAGCAGGCCGCGGATGTTGCCGAGGACCGCGTGGAGGTCGGTCGCGTTGTGCAGCACGTTCGCCGCGACGACCAGGTCGTAGCTGTGCGGCGGGTGCCCCTGCGCGGCGGGCGGCTTGTCGACGTCGAAGAGGCCGTAGCGGACGAGCCCCGGAGCGCCGAGCTTCTCCTTCGCTTCCTGGAAGAAGTAGGTCGACAGGTCGGTGTACCAGTACTCCGTCCGCTCCGGCGGCAGCACCGGGAGGACGGAGGTCGTGGTCCCGCCCGTGCCGGCGCCGATCTCCAGGACCCGCAGCCGCCGGTCGCTCTCCCAGGAGCCGACCAGGGAGCCGGCGATCGCCGCCACCACTCCGTTGTGGTGCCGCGCGATCGGGCTCTTCTCGTACAGGGCCTCGGCCAGGCGCCACGAGCCGTCGGGGAAGAGCAGCTCGACCGGCGCCACCTCGCCGCTCAGCAGCGCGAGATGCCGGCAGAGGCAGCTCGCGACGTAGTCGAAATAGCCCCGCAGGGACTCGTCGCCGCCGCACCACGCGTCGAGGGCGGCGAGCTGCCGCTCGACCGGGTCGGCCGCGGCGATGCCGCCCGCGACGGCCTCGTACCCGCCGTCCCGCGCGGCCAGGTGGCCGCCGCCCGCGAGCACCCGCAGCCAGCGTCCGATGAGACGGCGGAACGGCGGCCGCACCCGCTCCTCGTGCACCAGCTCGTCCAGCCGCCCGGAGACCTCGGCGCCGTCGACGAGCCCCAGCGCCTGCAACGTCTCGAAGAGGGCGCGCAGGCTGGCCGTCTCGACGCGCGCCCAAAAATCCCGGAATTTCCCGAGCCCCTCGCGGTCCGCCGCCCGCTCCCGCTCCTGCCCGGCCTGCTCGACGCGGTCCGCCACCTCCCGGAGCCTCGCGTCCGGCACCTCGGCCCGCTCGAACAGGGGGCCGCCGTCGCCGCCCGCGACCACCCAGGCCACCAGGGAGCTCCTCCCCTCCTCCTGGACGAGCTGGACGACCGACTCGCGGACGCCGGGGTGGGACATCAGGGAGGCGGCAATCTCTCCCAGCTCCACGCGGTAGCCGCGCAGCTTGACCTGCGAGTCTTCCCGGCCGAGGAACTCGATGGCCCCGTCGCGCCGGACGCGGCCGAGGTCGCCGGTGAAGTAGAGGCGCTCGCCGGTCTCCGGATGCGCGAGGAACTGCTTGCGGGTCCGCTCCGGGTCTTTCCAGTAGCCCAGGGCGACGCCCGCTCCACCGATGTAGATGTCGCCGGTCACCAGGTCGGGGCACGGCTGCAGGCCCGGGCCCAGCACGTACATGTGCTGGTTCGGGAGCGCCTTGCCGTACGGGATGCTGTCCCAGAGGGGATCGACCTCCTCGACCGGATGGTAGATGGACCAGATGGAGCCTTCCGTGGCTCCCCCCAGGCTCACCACCCGGGCGCTCCGCGCCAGCCGCCGGACGCGGTCCGGCAGCTGGACCGGGATCCAGTCGCCGCTCAGCAGCACGAGGCGGAGCGGCGCGAGATCCCAGGCCGCCGACTCCGCCGCGTCGACGAGCACACCCATGAGCGGCGGGGCGGAGCTCCAGACGGTCACGTCGAAGAGCCGGATCAGCTCCTCCCAGTGCCCGGGATCGCGCGCCAGCTCGGCGTCGGGGATCACGATCGTCCCGCCCGCGGCGAGCACCCCGAAGACGTCCCAGACCGACAGATCGAACGTCAGGTCCGAGACGGCCAGGACCCTGTCCTCGCGGCCGACGCCGAACAGCCGGTTGACGTGGACCACCGTGTTGACCGCGCCGCGGTGATCGATCATCACCCCCTTGGGGGTCCCGGTGGAGCCCGAGGTGAAGATGACGTACGCGAGGTCGGTGACCGCCTGCCGGAGAGGCGGCGCGGCGGCGAGATGCTGGAGGCGCTCCTGCGCCGTCACCGCGATCTGCTCGATCCCCTCGGGCCACCCGAGCTCCTCGTCCAGGCCGTCCAGGGCGCCGCGGGTGAGGGCGAGGCGCGCCTCTCCCTGCTCCAGGAGCTGGCGGCGGCGCAGCGCCGGCCAGCGCGGATCGATCGGCAGGTAGGCCGCGCCCGCCAGCAGCACGCCCAAGACCGCGACCACCTGCTCCCAGCCTTTTGGCAGGACGACCGCCACCAGCTCGTTGGGCCGCACGCCGCGGTCGCGGAGCTCCCGGGCCACCACGTCGCTGTGCGCCAGGAGATCTCCGTAGCTCATCTCGCCGGTGTGCGAGGCCAGGGCGATCCGCTCCGGCGCCTCCAGGGCGCGCGCGACGAACAGCTCGTGCAGGCACCGGCCGGACTCCTCGGCCGCCGTGGCGTTCGCCGCCGCCCGCCGCAGCCGCTGGTCTTCGGGCAGCGCGACCACCTCCCGCCGCTCCCAGGCGCCGGGGTCCGCGGCGAGCGACTCCAGGAGGTCCCCCTGCGCGCTGAACATGTCGTCGAGCACTCCCGGCAGGAAGGCCTCGTCGACCGCGTCCCAGTTGATCACCAGGTCGCCGCTGACCTCGAAGATCTGGTAGTCGAGCAGGACCTGCGGCGTCTGGGTGATGCCGTATCCCATGGCGCCGAAGCGCTCCCAGGCGCCGGTGTCCTCGCTCCTCCTCCCGTCGAGCATCAGGGTGCTGGTGAAGACGACCGGGAGGAGCGCCCGCTGCTGCCAGCCGCGGCGCTTCGCGAGCTCGCGCAGCACCTCGATCGCGCTCACCTGGCGGTGCTCGAAGTCGGCGAGGAACCGCTCCTGGAGGCGCGAGGCCCGCTCGGCGAAGCTCCCGCCGCCGCGGCCGTCGACCTCCAGCACCAGCAGGTTGGTGAAGTCGCCGACGATCGAGGGGACCTCCTCGTGCAGCGGGAGACGGTTGAAGAGCGTCAGGTTGAGGCAGTAGTGCGGCGTCCGGACCCAGCGGCTCAAGACCTCCGCGAACGCCCCGAGCAGCAGGCTGGAGAGGGTCAGCCCCGACCGCCGCGCCCGGCTCTTGATCGTCTCCCAGCGGTCCGCCGGGAGCCGCAGGCGGCGGCGGCGGAAGAGGTGCTTGCGCCCGCGCTCCAGCTTGTTGACCACCGGCAGGAGCGGCGCCGGCGGCAGGTCGTCGAGGCGGTCCCACCAGTACTTCTTCGACACCTGCCAGGAAGCGGTCTCCTTCAAACCGGCCTCGGCCAGCACGTAG
>DATFPH010000380.1:0-5881 GCA_035264905.1 Thermoanaerobaculia bacterium | reverse complement strand
CAAGGGATGCCGGTGATCGGCAGTCCCATGCCAGCGAACAGCAGACCAATGCCGGCGGCCGGCAGACCTTTGCCAGTGCCCGGCAGCCAGATGCCGGTGCTCGGCAGCCAGATGCCCGCGGGTGGCATTGCCATGCCGGTGACCGGCAGATCCAGGCGGGCGGGCGGCAGACCTTTGCCGGTGACCGGCAGGCCAATGCCAGAGACCGGCAGACCTCTGCCAGGGGTCGGCAGCTGGATGCGAGTGACCGGCACCGTGATGCCGAAAGCTGGCACTCCGGTGCGGATGACTGGCCGAAGACCGCCGCCGGGGCGGCGGGGCTGACGCAAAAGCGGCGACGGCTGGCGGCAGATCGGGGCCAGGATCGCCGAACCGGGCGTCCAGACTCACGCCGGCCCATTCAAGAGCCAACCCACCCGCACTCTCCGGCCGGCCGCACCCTTTCTTTCCAGAGAGGTCACCGCACGGCCAGCGAGGAGCCTCCATGACGACCGTCGGATCGGTACTTCCGAGTTTTTGCAGCTGGAGATACAGCCTCGGAAACAAGTGGATTGCCGGCAGGTGAGCGGCGGAGCCATGTGGAGCTCGATTTTCGCCTTGATCCTTGGCCCCCGCCACACGAAAGCCCCCGGGGGCGCCCTGCCACTGATGCCTTTTGTCATGCCATGGTCCCGCAGGAGAATCTGAATTGTTCGTGTTCAAGCGCGTGGTTGCGGCGAACGGGGAGCGGTAGCGTGAGCCTTCGGAAGGCCCCTCCTAGCAGCGGAAGGTTCAAAACTGCGTCGGGTTGAGTTGATTGCGGGGCTGGCTCCTAGTCGAGCTCCCAGGCGCGATAAGCTTCACCCGCTTCGTCCCTACGAGCCGGGACACCAGGAGACCTGCATGCCCTACGTTCGCACCCGCGTCTTCGCCGCCGTCTGCGCCCTCGCTCTGGCCGCCGCTGCTCCGGTGCGGCCGGCCGATCCGCCGGACGCGGAGGTCGACCGGTCGATGGCGCGGATCCGGCCCGAGGCCATCCGCGCCCATATGCGGTTTCTGGCGGACGACCTTCTGGAAGGAAGGGGGACGGGCTCGCGCGGATACGAGCTGGCCGCGAAGTACGTGGCGGCGCGTTTCGAGGCTCTGGGGCTCGCGCCGGCGGGGACCGAAGGCGGTTATTTCCAGCCGGTGCCCTTGCGCCGGACGGCGACGGTCGCGTCCAAGTGCTCTCTCGCGCTGCTTCGGGACGGGAAGCGGACCGAGCTGAAGTTCGGCGAGGATTACGTCCTCAGCGGCTCGAACCTCACCGCGACCGACGCGCAGGTCACGGCACCGCTGGTCTTCGCCGGCTTCGGCGTGAGCGCTCCGGAGCTCGGCTATGACGACTATGCGGGTCTCGACGTGCAGGGAAAGATCGTGGTGGTGCTGTCCGGAACGCCGGCCACGTTCCCGAACGACCAGCACGCCTTCTATTCCTCCACCCAGCTCAAGGCGGACGAAGCGTTCGCGCACGGCGCCTTCGCCGTCCTGGGAATCCAGAGCCCGGCGGACGCGCAGCGGCTGCCCTGGAAGACCATGGTGCGCTATGTCGGAGCCCCCTCCTATCAGTGGCTGAACGAGGCCGGCGTCCCGGACCGGTCGCGGCCCCAGGCCCGCGGCTTCGGCTTGTTGAGCCGCGAGACGGCCGTGAGCCTTTTCGCGGCGACGCCCCACCCTCTGGACGAGATCTTCAAGGCTGCCGAGGCCGGCCGGCCGCAGTCGTTCGCGCTGCCGGTCCAGGCGAGCCTGCGCACGGTGAGCGAGCATGAGCGGGCCGAGAGCCCCAACGTGGCCGCTCTGCTGCGCGGCTCGGATCCACGCCTGCGGGACGAGGTCATCGTCCTCACCGCCCACCTCGACCATCTCGGCATCAGCGAGCCGGTCGAGGGCGACTCGATCTACAACGGCGCCTACGACAACGCCTCGGGCGTCGCGTCCCTGCTGGAAATCGCGAACGCCTTCGCGAGCCTCCCCGAGCCACCGCGGCGTTCCGTCCTCTTCCTCGCCGTCACCGGGGAGGAGCAGGGGCTCCAGGGCTCGGACTATTTCGTCCGCCACCCCACCGTGCCGCGCGACAAGATCGTCGGGAACATCAACGTCGACATGTTCCTGATGCTGCACCCCCTGCGCGACGTGATCGCCTTCGGAGCCGAGCACTCGAGCCTCGGCCCGCTCGCCGAGCGCGCGGCGCGCCGGCTGGGCCTTGCGATGACCCAGGACCCGTTCCCGCAGGAGGTCGTGTTCATCCGGAGCGACCAGTTCTCCTTCATCCGCGCGGGGATTCCAGCTCTCATGCTGGATACCGGCCTTCAGGCCGACGATCCGGCCGCCGCCACCGCCGCCGCCGTGCGCTGGCTGCAGACGACCTATCATCAACCGGGCGACGACATGAAACAGGCCTTCGACTTCGAGGCCGGAGCGCAGTTCGTGCGGCTGAATTTCCTGGTCAGCTATCTGGCGGCGCAGGAGGACCAGGCTCCCCACTGGAATCCGGGAGATTTCTTCGGCGAGCGGAAGAAGAAACGCTGATCGTCTTGACCGTCTAAGCTTGTGCTATGATTCTGTTCATCAGAGACAGGAGGACGCGATGGCGATCCAGTTGCAGATCAATGGCGTCGCAGCAACGGAAGGATTTCTCCTCGCTCCGCTCGACGAGCACGAGTTCCCGGCGGATCTCTCGGTCACGAGCCCCGACGGCGCGACCGGTACGGTGCAACTGCGCCTCAACGCAACCGGAGTGGACGTCCAGCTGTCGGCGGCCGAAGTCGAGATCGGCGGCGGCGCCGCGACGATCCTGGCGACCTCCCTCAGCAAGCGGCGCGGCGACATCGTCGTGCAGGCGGAGATCGACGGGCTGGTCGTGGGCCAGCTCGTTCTGACGTCGATCGGCAATCCACGGATCCGTTTCATCGGACGATTCGAGGCCCGCTTCGCCACCAACAGCGACTTCTACAACGATCTGCGCGGGACTCCGCGCGGCTGGACCTGGGCGCTCGAAGGCGAGCCCGATTTCGTTCCGAGCCAGGACAACGTTCCGACCCAGCCGGGCATGGCCGTCGGCCGCGTGGTCCGCTTCCAGGATTCCGTGGCGTTGCGGACGCACGTCGCGCCGATCGGCGTGCTCGTGACGGGGATCGAAGGCGACATCGACGGCGACGTCGCGGCGTTCACGAGCGGCGACTCGCTCATCGGCGAGAAGGTGAGCCTCGGTCCCAACACCTTTTTCTCCTCGAACCGGCCGGCCAACCCGGCCGACCCGCCTCCCTTCGAGGTCTGGCCGGACGGCGAAGAGCCGCTCGACGGATTCGAGCTGCACCTCGGCACGCGGTTCTCGGGAAGCTCGCAGGAGCTCACCGACCGGCCGCGATCGATCGGCTTCACCGGGCTCACGGGGGCCGAGATCCTGGAGTATGGGATCCTTCCGCTGCAGACGTTCAACGATCAGCGCCGGACGACGCTGCTGGCCGACTACACGGCGCTCCCGGAACCCGACCGCCAGAACACCGCCGCGGGACGGAATCTCGCCAAACGCATCGGCCATCTCGGCGGCGCGGCGGAGCTCGGCATCCCACGGCTGAAGAGCACCCTGACCGCCGGCTACAGCGGAAAAGAGATCTACACCGGCCTCGTCAACGCCGGGATCACGATCTACGCCGGCGACTCCGCCGTTCTCGAATTCTTCGACAAATTCAGTGACTTTTCTTTCCGCGCCAAGTTCTTCAACTTCCATTCGGACGAGCTCTGCGGCCGTGTCGACGGCACGTTGGGTGTCCGGACGGTGGAGCAGGTGACCCGCGCGGTGGCCGATCCGGTCTGAGGCCATAGCTCCCCCCTCTCCCGGGCGGCTGTGAGTGCGTGTGGGAGAGGGGGCTAGGGGGGTGAGGGTCCTCAATCCTCCGGCGCATCCTCCACGCCCACGTTGAACGTGTAGACGTCCCGCCAGGTGCCCTGGCTCGTGGTCTGCTCGGCGCGGAAGGTGTGGCCGCCCATGCCGAGGGCCGGTGACACGCGGACGCGGAAGGTTCCCTTGTCGTCGAAGACCGGCTTGGCGCCGAGGCTCGCACCGTCCAGGGTGAGAGTGACGGGATAGCGCGGGTCGAAGCCGTACCCGGCGACCTCGACGGTCTTCAGGCGGCCGAGGCCCACGCCGTGGACCGACGACGGCAGGCTCACCACGATGTACGGGGGCAGGGTTTTCCGGACCGGCAGGTCCGCGGCCACGGCTTCCCGGGCCGCGACGAGGAACCCCTTCTGCCGCTGCTCTTCCAGATAGAGACCCGCGACGCGATTGCCGGCGGCCAGCAACGCCGCGAGCCGGGCGCCGGATGGGAGCTTGCGCGCCGTTCCGATACGCACCGCGACGGGCACGGCGATCTGCCGGCCATCGGACGCATAGGCCGCCAGGCTCCCGCCGCTCAGCGTGACGCTCGACACGTCGCCCGTGGCCGTCAGCGTGATCTCCAGGACTTCCCCACCCTTGGCCAGGAGGAACGTGCACTTCGGGCAGGCGGTGGGGTCGTCCACCGTGCGCAGAGGAACGATCACGCCGCTCGGGCTCTGATAGATCACGGGATCGGGAAGAGCCCGGAATCCGCTGGAGCGCGGCGCGCCGGGGGGGCAGCTGGAGCGCAGGCGCCACAGGCCGCGGCCGTAGGACGAGAGGATGGCGGTCCCGTCATCGGAGAAATAGAACGAGGAGACCCGCGGGATTCTCTCCGTGCCGCTCACCCGGCTCCAGGTCGCGCCCCCGTCGAAGGTGCGGAAGACGCCCGCCTGGGTCGATCCCACCAGGATGTGCCCCGGGCATTCCGGATCGAAGCCGAACGCGGAAGCCTGGACGAACTGCCCCCAGCGGAAGCGGAACGCTCCCGCTCCGGTCAAGAGATCGGTCAGGCCGCGGTCCTCTGTCCAGGTCGCGCCGCCATCCGCGGACACCTTCACGGCCTGATCAAGGATGTCGGGGGCCAGGAAGAAGTTGGGGTTCGCCGGGTCCACGCCGAACGGCTGGTACCAGGCGAACATGGTCGGGAAGGTCCCGAGGCTGCCGAAGCCCGAGACCTGGGAGACCATCGGGGTGCCGGAGCCGAGCACGTCGGTGATCCTCCTGATGCCGACCAGCTCCGCGCCGTCCGGCGTGGAGCCCGGCACTTTGACAGGGGTGAAGACCACCGGCGTCTCGGCCGGGCCGGCGATCTGGGACAGCGACAGGGGCGGCTCGGGGAAGCCGTAGCGCGGCGTCCAGACCCCGCCGGTATCGGTCGTGAGGTTGAACAGGCTGGCGTCGATTCCGGGCAGGCGCGTGTTCTGGACGTAGGCTCCGGGCTTCAACAACCTGGGATTGCCATTGTTGTTGGGCGGGTTGGGGAAGCCCCCGACGTTGGCCAGCAAGGGCTCCGAGAGGACGTTGAGGCAGTCGCCGCAGGCGACGCCGGTCAGCCGCGTCTCTTCCGGCGGCAGCGGCTGGCGCGGCACGTTCAAGAAGAAGCCTTCGCAGCAGGTGCGCGCCGGCCAGGTCCGGCCGAGGTCGGGAGAGGCCCAGATGTCGTTGTCCTGGGTCGCGAAGTACAGGTCGGCCACGCCCCCGAGCCGGTGCTGCTGCCCGGTGACCTCGGTGATCTGCAGGGCGTTGTAGCCGCCGTTGCCGCCGCCGGTGAACCTCCAGGTCAGGCCGTTGTCGCCCGTCTTGTGCAGGCCGCCGTCGCTCGCGAGGAGCAGCGGAGTCGCGCCGTCGTTGCCGAAGGCCACGTCCGAGGTGTCGCAGTGGTCGACGTTCAGGGCGGTCCAGGGCGCGAACGTCGGCGTGGTGCCGTGGGTCACGGTGGTCCGCTGGAAGGTGCAGCCGCCGTTGCCGACGTAGAGGTCG
>DATFPH010000379.1:0-2181 GCA_035264905.1 Thermoanaerobaculia bacterium | reverse complement strand
TGGAGCGGCTCCCGGCGTTCCTCGACGACTTGCGCGAGGTCGTCGAGGAGCACCAGCTCAATCTTCTGAGCGCGACGATTCGCTACGTGCCGCAGAATGACGAGTCCGTCCTCTCCTACAGCCGGCCGGAAGCATCCTTCGGAGTGGTGCTGTACTTCAACGTGGGCCTCAGCGAGACGGCGCAGGCAGAGACCGCTCGCTGGACCCGGATTCTCATCGACCGCGCGGTGGAGAAGGGCGGCACGTACTACCTTCCGTACGCGTCCTATGCGACGCGCGAGCAGTTCCTTGCCGCCTACCCCCGTGCCGGCTATTTCTGCGAGAAGAAGGCGCAGTACGACCCGCAGGGGATTTTCGTGAACAAGTTCTATACGAGGTACGTGCGGCCGGAGGGGTTGCCGTGCCCTACCTCGAACCCTCTTTCGCGGGCGCCGGGGCCGGCGCGGCTTCCATGACGCTTTGCAGCTTCCGCAGATCCGCGAGCATCGCGTCGCGGCCGTTGCGGTTCTGGAGGGCGTGGAAGAGCTGGATCTGCCAGTCGCTGTTGCGCATCTCCGGGCGCGCCTGGATGAAGCGGAGGCTGCCGGCGAAGTTGCCGGGGAGGCGGAAGTCCGTGGGCTGCGTGGCGATCAGGTTGACCAGATCGTTCAGATGGTCCATCGCCTCCTTGGAGCCGGTGGCCAGGCCGGTCGCGATCTCGTACCCCATCAGGTGAATCCGGATCGCAGCGGGGAGGCCGGCGGACTTCTCGGTCAACGAGGCCACCCGCAGGCGGTTGTCGGCGATGCGTCCGGCCGCGTAGAGGTTGTCCAGGTGGAGCATCTGGATCTCCACGTCCTCCGGGTGGCGCTCGACGTACTTGGAGGTGAGGGTGACGGCCTCGGCGGGACGGTCGAGCCGGCCGACGAGCAGGCTGGCGTAGGTGAGGAGCGCGCGGCGGTTGTCCGGGTCCTTCGCGAGGACGTCGCGGAGGATCGGCGCCGCCTCTTCGAAGTCCTCCTGGGCGAGCCGCACGCGGGCCTGGGTGAAGCGCGCGTCGGACCAGCGGCGCGGCTGTTTCTCCAGGGTGTAGACCTTCTGGACTTCTCCGAACGCCTGGAAGGCCTGCTCCAGGTCGGTGGCGCCGGCGGTCTTCCCCTTGCGGGCGCCGAGCTCGGCCAGCGCGAGGCCGAGGTTGTTCTGGGTCTCGGCCCAGTCCTGCGGGTTCTTCTCGGGTGTCAGCTTGCTGAGAGCCTGGCGCAGGCGGTCGGCCGCCTCCTGGAGGAAGGGAAGCCCCGCCGTGCCGGGCGTGCGGATGCCGCGCGATTGGAGAGCCGAGCCCAGGTTCATCTGCGCGGCGGCCCAGACCTCGGGCGACCGGCCGTCCGCGAGGACCTCCAGCGCTTGCCGGTAGAGCCCCACCGCCTCGTCGAGACCCTGGGGAGCCGTGGCGCCGCCGGTGACGATCGCCCGGTCGGCGACGACGTTGGCGAGGTCGAGAGCGGCGACTGCCCACGGCACCGGCTGCGCGTCGCGCGAGAAGGCCTGCAGCTCCTCCCGGCAGGCCGTCTGGGCTTCGCCGAGGAGCTTGACGGCGTCCGGGCCGCTGGCCGAAAGCGCCTTCAGGCGCAAGGTTTTGCAGCCGCCCTCCGCGGCGGTGGCCGGGATTGCGCTGACCAGGGAGAGAGAGAGGGACAGGAGGATGGCGGAGGGTCTGTGGTTCGTGGCCTTCATGTCGAGGCAGCATTATAAGGCCTCGCGTACAATGCCGGCTGCATGAGCGAGCCGATCCCTCCGCCTTCGTCGCCGTTACCCCCGGACCCGGCTGCCGCTCCCGAGCCGTCTCCTGCCGCCGCGGCCCGCGCCGCCGGGCGGGGGGGCGCCGCTCTGGTCGCCCTCGGCATTCTCGCTTCCCGGTTGATCGGCTTCGTCCGCGAGTACACCTTCGCCCATTTTTTCGGCGTCGGACCGCACGTCGACGTCTTCCGGGCTGCCCTGCGCGCCCCGAACGCGATCCAGAACCTGCTCGGCGAGGGGACTCTCTCGGCGGCGTTCATCCCTCTCTACACACGGATGATCTATGAGGGGCGGGAGAAGGACGCCGGGCGTTTCGCCGGAGCGATCTTCGGGCTCCTCCTGGCCGCCGCCGGCGTGTTTTCCCTGCTCGGCATGCTCCTGGCGCGGCCGATCGTGGCGGTCCTC
>DATFPH010000378.1:0-37053 GCA_035264905.1 Thermoanaerobaculia bacterium | reverse complement strand
TACCTTCGGTGCAGAGCATGACGACCAGTTGTTCCCGATAGCGGTGAGCTGCGACGGCACTGGCCCGATCATGTGCGGTACGATCCAGAGCAACGGACCGAGCTCCTTTTCGGACCGCTCCAAAGAGGCCATCACCGGCTTCGTCAAGAACTATGGCAGCTGTCTCGACCGGCTGCCGATGACGTACTACACGATTCTCACCAATCAGACACCAGCGACCACGGGAGCCGGCACCGGCTATGAGGCGGGCCACCAGTTCAGCTCGAGCCAGGACGGTTACATCACGGCCCTCCGCATCTGGAAGGCCTGCGGCGAGACCGGCACGCACATCGGCAACCTGTGGACGGACACGAACAGGACCAAGCCTCTGATCTCCGTGAGCTTCAAAAACGAGACCTCCTGCGGCTGGCAGGAGGAGTACCTGCCCTACCGGATCAAGATCACGGCGGGAACGCTGTACTGGGTGACATACAACGAGAACGCCTGGCAAGCGAAGACCGCCTGTGGCATCTCTCCGCCGATCACTAACGGTCCGCTGACGGCTTGGGGAAGCGCCTACTCGAATGCCAACAGCCCTGGCACCTTCCCGACCAATGGAAGCTGCAGCAACTTCTTCGCGGACGTTTACTTCACCTACTAGAGTGACGACCCACAAGGAGCATACATGAAGAAGAAGCAACTGAAGGCAAAGCAGAAGGCGAGCCAGCTCGCACTTCGCAGAGAGACTCTTCGATCGCTTGGCGATTCGGAGCTGCGGGGAGTCGACGGCGCGGCCAGGGGGTGGAAGCCCGTCGGCTTCGATGACGACACGACGCCCATCTACAGCTATGAGGAAGTACCCTAAGGTCAACCGCATCAAAACGGAGTGAATCATGGAAAAGAAGCAACCGAAGACGAAGCAAGAGACGAGCCCACTCGCGCTTCACAAAGAGACCCTCCGGCGGCTCGAGGATTCGGAATTGCGAGGAGCTGTTGGCGCGGCCAGGCTGTGGAGACCCGTCGGCTTCGATGACGACACAACCCCCATCTACAGCTATGAGGAAGTGCCCTAGGTTAGCCAGAGTGTACATGGAACAGAACACTTCGAGAGGAGTTGAGCCATGAAGAAGGAGCCATCGCAGCCAAACCAGAAGACGGATCCACTCGCACTTCGCAAAGAGACCCTCCGATCGCTTGGCGATTCGGAGCTGCGGGGAGTCGATGGTGCGGCCAGGATGTGGAAGCCCGTGGGCTTCGATGACGACACAACGCCCATCTACGCCTATGAGGAAGTGCCCTAGGTTAGCCAAAGTGTACATGGAACAGAACACTTCGAGAGGAATTGAGCCATGAAAAAGGAGCAATTGCAGCCCAACCAGAAGGCGAGCCCGCTCGCACTTCGCAAAGAGACCCTCCGGCGGCTCGCGGATGCCGATTTGCAGGGAGTGGCCGGCGCGGCCAGGGTTCGTATAACCGTCGGCTTCGACGACGACACGACACCGATCTACAGCGAGATGGAAATGCCGTAGGGCCACGGAGAAGAGCACGATGAGTTGATTGAGCGTCCTCCCTCAGCAAGGGAGGGCGCAACCTCGTCGGCAGCCCCGCGTTGTGCCAGAATCCCGGCATGGCCAAGAAAGACCCGCTTGAAACCCTGCGAAGGCTTTGTCTCGAGTTGCCCGAGACCACCGAACGGCTCAGCCACGGCGAGCCGACGTGGTTCGTGCGCGACAAGAAGACGTTCGTGATGTACGCCAACCACCACCACGACAACCGGCTGGCGTTCTGGTGCGCCGCGCCGGATGGCGCGCAGGAGGCGCTCGTCGGCTCGGCTCCCGAGCGGTTCTTCCGCCCTCCCTACGTGGGGCACCGCGGCTGGCTTGGCGTGTACCTCGACGTGCCGGGGATCGATTGGGATCAGATCGCCGACCTGGTCACCGATGCATATCGCGTGGTCGCCCCCAAGCGGCTGGTCGCCGAGCTCGACGCCGGCGAGGCGGGTTGACGGCCTGCCTTCCTCATCCCTGCTCATCGACCGCTCATCCCGCGCTCATCGCTCTCTTCACCCCGGCTGCCTACGCTCGGACCGTGCACCCCGCGAGGTGCCGGCTCCGGGGAAAGGCCCCGGGACCATCCTGGAAATGGAGTGAAGATCAATGAGGCGGACCTCCGCGCCCCGGGTTGAAACCCGGGTCTACGCGCCGGCGCCCCGGCCCGGGGCGCTCACACGGTGAGCTCGGCCACTCCACGAGCTGATATCGTCCGCCCCAGGAGGAGCCTGCATGACACACCGTCCCGACTACGAAGCCATGCTCGCCGTCGCCATCGAAGAGGCCCGGCAGGGGCTGGCGGAAGGGGGGATCCCCATCGGCGCGGCGCTCTTCGACAACCAGGGGCGCCTGCTCGGGCGCGGCCACAACCGGCGCGTGCAGGAGGGCGATCCCTCGGTGCACGGCGAGACGGACGCCTTCCGCAAGGCCGGGCGGCAGTCCAACTACCGCGATACGATCATGGTGACGACGCTCGCTCCCTGCTGGTACTGCAGCGGCCTCGTGCGGCAGTTCAAGATCGGTACGGTCGTGGTGGGGGAGTCGGTCAACTTCCCGGGCGGGATCGACTGGCTGCGCGAGAACGGGGTGGAGGTGATCGACCTCGGCTCGCAGGAGTGCATCCGGATGCTGGCGGACTTCATCGCGGCGCATCCGGAGGTCTGGAACGAGGACATCGGGGAGTAGAATGGCGCGACTCCGCAGGAGGAACACATGAAGCCGGCTTCGTTCGAGTATCTGGCGCCCGACTCCCTGGACGCCGCGCTGGAGGCGCTGACTCAGCACGGCTGGGACGCCAAGCTGCTCGCCGGCGGGCAGAGCCTGATCCCGGTGATGAACTTCCGGCTGGCGCAGCCGGCGGTCCTCATCGATCTGAACCGCGTGCGGGAGATGGATCAGATCCGGCCGGGTGGGCCGGAAGAGGGGGGAGGCCTGCGGATCGGCGCGATGACCCGGCAGCGGAAGCTGGAGCGCGATCCGCGGGTGGCCGAGCTCGCGCCGCTGCTCCATGAGGCGGTTCCCTTCATCGCGCACCCGCAGATCCGCAACCGGGGGACTCTGGGCGGCAGCCTCGCCCACGCCGATGCGCGCGCCGAGCTGCCGGCGGTGGCGGTGGCGCTCCGCGCCCGGCTGCGGCTGCGCAGCGCGGAGGGCGACCGCTGGGTCGAGGCGCGCGATTTCTTCACCGGCATCCTGTCCACCGCCCTGGAGGCCACCGAGATCCTGACCGAGGTGGCGCTGCCGGCGCCGGCGCCGCGCGGCGGCTGGGCGTTCCTGGAGTCGTCGCGCCGCCATGGCGATTACGCGCAGGTGGGAGTGGCGGCCGGGGTGTGGCTCGACGAGGCCGGACGGTGCCGCGAGGCGCGGCTGGTCTACCTGAGCGTCGGCGACCGGCCGGTCGAGGCGCGCGAGGCGGCCCGGCTGCTGGAGGGGGCTCCCCTGTCCGACGACGCGATCGCCGCGGCGGCCGACAAGGCTTCGCGGGACGAGATGAATCCCGGCGACGACATCCACGCCTCGGCGGCGTTCAAACGGCATCTGGCGCGCGTGCTCACGGGCCGGGCGTTGCGGCGGGCGTTCGCCCGTGCCCAGGGTGCGAAAGGAGAGGCATGACGGCACATCGGGTTTCCGTCACGGTCAACGGCAAGAGCTACGAGCGGGAGGTCGAGTCGCGCCTCCTGCTCTCCGACTTCCTCCGCCACGAGCTGGACCTGACCGGGACGCACGTCGGCTGCGAGCACGGGGTGTGCGGCGCCTGCACGGTCCTGTTCGATGGCGAGCCCGTGCGCTCGTGCCTGATCTTCGCCGTGCAGGCGCATGGCCGCGAGCTCTCCACGGTCGAGGGGCTGGCGCCGGGGCCCGGCGAGCTCCATCCGCTGCAACAGGCCTTCTGGGAGAAGCATGGGCTCCAGTGCGGCTTCTGCACTCCGGGCTTCCTGATGACCCTGGTGCCGTTCCTGGAGCAGAACCCGAGCCCCACCGAGCTCGAGATCCGGCAGGCTCTTTCCGGCAATCTCTGCCGCTGCACCGGCTATCAGCACATCGTCGACGCGGTGCAGCTGGCGGCGGAGAGGATGCGGCGGGACGCGGAGTGAGCACCGATCGGCCCCCCGGGAGCCTGGCCGAGGTCTCCCACGCCACCCGCCGCTTGGACGTCCACGCGTTCCTCGACCGGCTGGAGGAGCGCTTCGCGCAGCACGAGCCGCTGGTTCACGCGTTCGTTCCGGAGGAGGGGCGCTTCGCGCGCCTGCACCGGGAGGCGGATGCGCTCCTCGCGGCCTACCCGCGCCTCGACCGCCGGCCGTCTCTGTTCGGCGTCCCGGTCGGCGTCAAAGACGTCTTTCACGTGGACGGCTTTCCGACGACCGCCGGGAGCCGGCTGCCGCCCGAGACTCTGCGCGGACCGCAGGCGGAGGTCGTCTCCGCTCTCCGCCAGGCGGGCGCGCTCATCCTGGGCAAGACGGTGTCGACCGAGTTCGCCTATTTCGCGCCCGGTCCGACCCGCAATCCGCGCAACCCGGAGCACACGCCCGGCGGATCGAGCAGCGGCTCGGCGGCGGCCGTGGCGGCCCAGCTCTGCCCGCTGGCGTTCGGCACCCAGACGATCGGCTCGGTCATCCGCCCGGCCGCCTTCTGCGGCGTCGTCGGCTTCAAGCCCAGCTATGGCCGGCTCTCCGCGAAGGGCCTGATCCCTCTCGCCCCGTCGCTCGATCACGTCGGCTTTTTTACGGTCGACGTGGAGAGCGCGGAGGTGGCGGCGATGACGTTGTGCAAGGACTGGTTCCCAGGCTTCTCGTCGCGCTGGCCGGTGCTCGGCATTCCGGAGGGTCCGTATCTCTCGCACGCCTCGGAAGAGGCGTTGGAGCACTTCCGCGACACATGCGACTGGCTGTCCGGCCGCTACCGGGTCCGCTCCGTCCCGGTCCTGCCCGATTTCGAAAAGATCGTGGCGCGGCACCATCGCCTGACCGCGGCCGAGGCGGCGAAGGTGCACGCCGAGTGGTTCCCCGCGTTCCGGGAGCTCTACGCGCCGCAGACGGTGGAGCTGATCGAGCGGGGACAGCAGGTCACGCCCGGCCAGCTGGCCCGGGACCGGGCCGGCCGGAAGCGGCTGCGCGATCAGCTCTGCGAGCTGATGGATGAAAAAAGGATCGACCTGTGGCTCTCGCCGGCCGCTCCCGGCCCGGCGCCGCACGGGCTCGACAGCACCGGCAGCCCGGTGATGAACATCCCCTGGACCCAGGCCGGCCTGCCCACCCTGACGATTCCTTCCGGGATGAGCAAGAACGGGCTGCCGATGGGATTGCAGATCACCGGCCGCTGGTGGGAGGACCCGGAGCTGCTCGACTGGAGCAAGGAGATCGCGCGGGTGGTGGCGCTATGAATGATGAAGAGGAAACCGAGCCGGTCGTCCGCTGGACGGTGCGCGCCGGTTCCTATCACGATTCGGTCGTGCTGATGCAGCTCCAGCGCGCGCTCGCCGCGTTGCCCGGCGTGCACGACGCGGGCGTGGTGATGGCCACGGCGGCCAACCGCGACTTGCTCGCCGCGAGCGATCTGGACGCGGGAGCCGAGGCCGGCCCGGACGACCTGCTGATCGTCGTCAAGGCCGAGACCGAGGACGCGGCGCGGGAGGCGCTGGCGCGCGTCGACGCTCTGCTGCGGGTGCGCCCGGGCGGAGAGGGCGGGGATGCGCAGGAGGACCGTCCGCGCAGCCTGGCCACCGCCCTGAAGCAGCTCCCGGACGCGCGCTGGGTCCTTATCTCCGTCCCCGGCCGGTATGCGGCGGACGTGGCGGAGGATGCGCTGGATCATGGTCGCAACGTCTTCCTCTACAGCGACAACGTGCCGCTCGACCGCGAGGTGGCGCTCAAGACGAAAGCGCGCGACCGCGGTCTCCTCGTCCTCGGACCGGACTGCGGAACGGCGGTGCTCGGCGGGGTCGGATTCGGCTTCGCCAACCGCGTCCGCCGCGGTCCGATCGGCCTCGTGGGAGCCTCGGGCACCGGGCTCCAGGCGGTGATGAGCCATATCCATCACCTGGGCTCTGGAATCTCGCAGGCGATCGGCACCGGCGGGCGCGACCTGAGCGCGGAGGTGGGCGGGATCACCGCCGAGCAGAGTCTCGATCTGCTCGCCCGCGATCCGGAGACGCGCGTGATCGTCCTGCTCGGCAAACCGCCGGACCAGGAGGTGAAGGACCAGCTGATGGCGCGCGCCTGCTCCGCGGAAAAACCGGTCGTCGCCTACTTCCTCGGCGCGGAGGTCCCCCTTCACGAGGAAAGGATCGGCAACTTATGGCAGGTGTCGACGCTCGATGAGGTGGCGGAGCTGGCCGTGCGGCTGACGGAGAAGGCCGGCATGGTCCAACAGGAGACTCCGACTTCCGGATACGTCCGCGGCCTCTTCTCCGGCGGCACACTGGCCTACGAAGCGGTTTTAGGGCTCCGGAGGTTCGTCGTACCGATCTGGACGAACTTCTCCACTTTCCGAAAGTTGGACGACCCCCTCCGCAGTCGGGAGCACACGGTGCTCGATCTCGGCGCGGATGAATTCACCGTCGGCCGTCTGCATCCGATGATCGATCAGGACCTGCGTCTGCGGCGCTTGCGCCAGGAGGATGCCGACCCTGAGGTGGGCGTGATCCTGCTCGACGTGGTGTTGGGCGACGGAGCGCACGCTGATCCGGCTGGAGAGCTGGCTCCGGTGATCGCCGGGGCTCGCGCGGAGGTGGTGGTCGTCGTGATCGGTACGGAGGACGATCCCCAGGGGTTGGCCGTCCAGATCGAAACCCTCGAACGGGCCGGCGCGCACGTCTTCCGCACGGTGAGAGACGCCCTGCAGTGGATCGAGCTGCAGGTGGGAGAGCTGCCCGAGTTGGAGAAGCCTCCGGAGCTTCCCGCGGTGCCGCTCGCGACGGTGCAGGCGCCGGTGGCGGCGGTCAACTTCGGGCTCGAAAGCTTCCAGGCGAGCCTCGCGGCCCAGGGAGCCCGGGTGGTCCAGGTCGACTGGCGCCCGCCGGCGGGCGGAAATGAGAAATTGGCCTCCCTGTTGGCCAGGATGAAGCGGCGAGGATGAAGAAGAGATGACGATCGACATCGCGCAGGTTGACATCGAAAACGCGAACCGCACCGCGATCGAGCGGATGACCTCCGCGCGTCCCATGCTCACCGGCCTCGGCCGGGCGCGCGACGTGGTGCCAGGGATGCACGACCGCCTCCTGCTGCACGCCGGCCCGCCGATCGCCTGGGACCGCATGTCCGGCCCGCTGCGCGGCGCGGTGATCGGAGCGCTGATCTTCGAGGGCTGGGCCGGCGACGAAGCCGAGGCCGTGGCTCTCGTCGAGCAGGGCGAGGTGGAGATCGAGCCGTGCCACCACCACGCCACGGTCGGCCCCATGGCGGGCGTGACCTCACCCTCCATGCAGGTCTACGTCGTCGAGGATGCGACGCATGGACACCGCACGTTCTCCAACCTCAACGAGGGCTATGGAAAGGTTTTGCGCTACGGCGCCTTCAGCGACGAGGTGATCACCCGCCTGCGCTGGATGAACGACACGGCGGCGCCCGTGCTCTCCGAAGCGCTCGCCGCCGCGGGCGGGATCGACCTGCGGGCGCTCGTCGCCGAGGCCCTGCACATGGGCGACGAGGGGCACAACCGCAACAAAGCCGGCTCGATCCTCTTCCTGAAGCTGCTCGCGCCGCACGTCGCCCGCGTGGCCCCGGACGCGGCCACCGCGGCCGAGGTCCTGCGTTATCTGGGGGACAATGCGTTGGCGGTCCTCAATCCGGTCATGGCCGCCTGCAAGGCCATGGCGGATGCGGCGCACGGGATCGAGGGGAGCACGATCGTCTCGACCATGGCGCGCAATGGCACGGATTTCGGCATCCGGGTGAGCGGGCTGGGCGACCGCTGGCTCACGGCGCCGGCCATGGTGCCGGACGGCCTCTACTTCCCCGGCTTTTCGAGCGCGGACGCCAATCCCGACATCGGCGACAGCACGATCACCGAGACCGCGGGGATCGGCGCTTTCGCCATGGCCGCGGCGCCCGCGATCGTCACGTTCATCGGCGGCTCGCCCCAGGACGCCGTCCGCGCCACCCTGGAGATGTACGAGATCACGGCCGCCGAGCACCCACATTTCACCATCCCGGCGCTCGGCTTCCGCGGCACGCCGGTCGGAATCGATTTGCGTAAAGTGGTGGAGCTCGGTGTCACGCCGCGCGTCAACACCGGCATCGCGCACCGCGAAGCCGGCGTCGGCCAGGTGGGCGCCGGGCTGGTGCGTCCGCCGATGGCGGTTTTCGAAGAGGCTCTGGTCGCGTTCGCGGAGCGCTACGGGTTCTAGCTGTCCAATCAAGGAGGAGCCATGTACGTCCCCTACGATCTCAGCAAAGTGAAAGTCCTCGACCTGTCGCAAAACTTCAGCATGGATTCCCCGGCGTTCGCGTACTACGAGGGCCCGACCGTCAAGTGGGTGAAGCGGCTGGCGTTCGAAGGGGTCAACGCGCAGCTCATCTCCTCGACCAACCACATCGCCACCCATCTCGACTCGCCGATCCACTTCTACGATCCGGGTCCGGACATCGCGGGCATCCCGATCGACACCCTGGTGGGGCCGGCGTGCATCGTCGACATCTCACAGTTCGGCATCGGCGATTACCAGATCTACGGCCCCGAGCATTTCGAGGAGTGGGAGAAGAAGACCGGCATCACGATCGAGCGCGGCGACATCCTGGTGATCCACACCGGTTATCACCACTACTACAACGAGGATTGGTACAAGGTCCATAACCAGGAGAAGCCGGACCTGCCGAAAAGCTTTCTGAAGCATCCCGGGCCGCAGAGCGTGTTCACCGAATGGATCCTCGACCGTGGCATCCGCTGGCTGGCGGTCGACTGCATCGCCGCCGATCATCCCTTCAACACGAACGTGCGGAAGGCGCGGCCCGATCTCATTCCGGAGGTCGAAGCGGCCATCGGTATGTCTCTGGACCAGGCCTTCCCGTGGCCCGCGGACTACCAGTGCATGCACGTGAAGCTCTTCCCGAAAGGCGTCTTCCACGCCGAGAACGTCGGCGGGCAGATCGACGAGGTGCTGGATCAGAGAGTCTGGCTCGGCTGCTTCCCCTTCCGCTTCAAAGGCGGAGAAGCGGCATTCGCGCGGATCGTGGCGTTCGTGCAGGAGAAGTAATCATGGAAGTGCAGACCCTCGGCGAACGGATCAAGCGCAACGAGGACCCCCGCCTGCTCACCGGGCGGGCGTTGTTCGTGGATGACATCGACCTGGCGGACATGGTGCACGTGGCGTTCGTGCGGAGCCCGCATGCCCATGCGCGCCTGCTGGGCATCGACGTGTCCCGGGCGCTGGAGCGCGAGGGGGTGATCGCGGTCTATACGGCCGAGGATCTCGGGGATTATTGGCAGCATGGTCCGCTGCTCGTGCCGCCGCCTCCGGTCGAGGGGATGGTCTTCCACGAGCGCACGCAGGTGCCTCTCGCCAAGGACAAGGTCCGCCACCCCGGCGAGGCCGTGGCCCTGGTGGTCGCCGTGTCGCGCTACGTCGCCGAGGACGCGGCCGAGGACGTCGTCGTGGATTACGAGCCGCTGCCGGCCGTGGTGGATCTCGAAAAGGCCCTGGAGCCCGGAGCGTCGCTGGTTCATGAGGACGTCGGGTCAAACCTCGCCGCGTTCGTTCCCCAGAAAAAGGGAGACTACGAGGCCGCCCGCGCGAAGGCGGACGTGGTCATCCGGCGGCGGTTCTGGTACGACCGCGGCGCGGCGGCGGCGATCGAAAATCGTGGCGTGGTCGCTCAGTGGGACCACCGCGCCCAGCGGCTGACCGTGTGGGACACCACGCAGGCGCCGATTCCGGTGAGGAACGGCCTCGCCGCCATGCTCGGCCTCTCCGAGCACCAGGTCCGGCTCGTCGCGCCGTTCATCGGCGGCGGCTTCGGTCCCAAGATCATGATGTTCTATCCCGAAGAGGTGCTCATCCCCTGGCTGGCGATCCGCCTGGAGCGGCCGGTCAAGTGGATCGAGGACCGGGTGGAGAACTTCTTCGCCACCACCCAGGAGCGGGGGCAGCTCCACGACGCCGAGATCGCCATGACGCGGGACGGCATCATCCTCGGCGTCAAGGACTCGTTCCTCCACGACACCGGCGCCTACGATCCCTATGGGCTGACCGTGCCGCTCAACAGCCAGTGCACGTTGATGGGACCGTACCGCGTGCCGGCCTACGACAGCGAGCTTCGCGCGGTCTTCACCAACAAGACGATCGTCACGCCGTACCGCGGCGCCGGCCGCCAGCACGGAGTGTTCGTCATCGAACGGCTGATGGACCTTGCGTCCCGCGAGCTCGGGATCGACCGCACCGAGATCCGCCGGCGCAACTTCCTGCGGCCGGACGAGTTCCCGCACGATCACGTGATCATCTATCAGGATTTCGCGCCGCTCTACTACGACAGCGGCAACTACGAGCCCGTCCTCGATCAGATCCTCGAACGGATCGGCTACGAGCGCTTTCTCCGCGAGGAGCAGCCGCGGCTCCGTGCGGAAGGGAGAAAGGTGGGGATCGGCGTCGTCGCCTACGTCGAGGGGACCGGCATCGGACCTTTCGAAGGGGCGCGCGTGCAGGTGCAGACGAGCGGCAAGGTGACGGTCGTCACCGGCGTCGGCACGCAGGGGCAGGGGCATTTCACGGTTCTCGCCCAGGTCGCCGCCCAGCAGCTCGGCGTCGAGGTGGCGGACGTGGACGTGGTCACCGGCGACAGCGATCAGTTTCATTGGGGGACCGGCACGTTCGCCAGCCGCGGCGCCGTGGTGGCCGGCAACGCCGTCAACGAGGCGGCGAAGAACGTGCGCGAGAAGGCGGTCCGCCTGGCCGCCGAGCGGCTGGGCGTCGCGGAAGATCAGATCGAGCTGAGCGGCGGCGCGGCGCGGGTGGTGGGGGAGCCTGGGCGCTCGATCGGGCTCGGCGAGCTCGCGAAGCTCGCGAACCCGATGCGCGGCGCGGTCAAGCCGGGCACCGAGCCGGGGCTCGAGGCGACCCGCTACTTCGGCCCGTTCCGCGGCGCCACGGCGAGCGGCTGCCATGCGATGATCGTCGAGATCGATCCCGAGACGATGCAGGTCGACATCCAGAAATACGTCGTGGTCCACGACTGCGGCCGGGTGCTCAACCCGCTGCTGGTCGACGGACAGGTGCACGGCGGCGTGGCGCAGGGGATCGGCAATGCGTTCTACGAGCAACTCGTCTATGATGAGAACGGCCAGCTCCTGAATGCCAGCTTCATGGACTTCCTGCTCCCCACCGCTCTCGACGTGCCGCGGGTCGAGGTGGGGCACGAGGAGACTGTCTCGCCGCTCAACGCGCTCGGCACCAAGGGAGCTGGAGAAGCCGGAGCCATCCCGGTGGGCGCGCTCTTCGCCCAGGCCGTCGAGGACGCGCTGGCGGTGCCCGGATTGGAGATTCTGGAGATTCCGCTCAACCCCAGCCGTTTGTGGGAGCTGGTCGGGGAGTGAGAGGGGAGCGCCGCCCGTGTTCGCCCGTTTTCTATCGCGCCGTGTCACGCGTTCTTTGAAGGAGCTGTCGGCGCGTCTCGATCGCATGGACCTCGGCACCACCTTGCCCAAGACAGTCCCCTTGGGCTCCGGCGCTCCGCCCGAGGTGGCCACCGTCGTCCAATCCATCAATGGTCTGCTCGATCGCCTCCAGGCCAGCCATGCCGCCCTTTCGCGGCAGCTCGTGGAGCGCGAGGCGAGGATCCAGGGGGAGATCCAGCAGCGGACGCATGCGGAGCAGGAGCGGGAGCAGCTCTTCGTTCTTTCCCAGGAGATGCTCTGCATCGCCGGCTTCGACAGCGCGTTCAAACAGCTCAACCCCGCCTGGGAAAAGGCGCTCGGCTGGAGTGTCGACGAGCTCGCGGGCCGGCCGTTCCTGGATCTCGTCCACCCCGAGGATCTGGAGCCGACCGTGCGGGAGGTGCAGAGACTGCGCCTGGGCGGCACCACGAGCGACTTCGAGAACCGCTTCCGCACGAAGGACGGCGCCTACCGCTGGCTCTCCTGGGGCGCCGCCTCCCGGCCGGAGCAGGGATTGATCTATGCCGTCGTGCACGACGTCAGCGAGCGCAAGAAGCTGGAACGCATGAAGGACGACTTCATCTCGATGGTCAGCCACGAGCTGCGGACGCCGCTGACCTCGATCCGCGGCTCGCTCGCCCTGATCATGGGCGGGGTGGCCGGCGAGCTTCCGGAGAAGGCGCGCATCCTGACCGAGATCGCCGCCAAGAACAGCGAGCGCCTGGTGCGGCTGGTCAACGACATCCTGGATATCGAGAAGATCGAATTGGGGACGATGGCCTTCCGCCCTGCCCAGATCGATCTCATGCCTCTGGTGGAGCAGGCCGTGGAGAACAATCGGGCCTATGCCCAGCAATGGGACATCGAGCTCCGGATCGTGGAGGCGGCGAAGGCGAGGATCTGGGCCGATGCGGACCGGCTGCAGCAGGTGCTCGCCAATCTGCTCTCGAACGCGGCCAAGCACTCCCCCCGCGGCGGCGTGGTGGAGATCGGCGTGCGGAAGGGAGGCGGCCAGGTGCTCGTCTCGGTGACGGATCACGGAAACGGGATTCCACCGGAGTTCCAGCCGCGCATCTTCGCGAAGTTCGCCCAGGCCGATGCCTCCTCGTCGCGGCAGAAGGGAGGGACCGGGCTCGGCCTCAGCATCTCCAAAGCCATCGTGGAACGGCATGGCGGACGGCTCTGGTACGAGACCGCCCCGGGCGAAGGGACCACGTTCACGTTCGAGATCCTGGAGTGGAACGACGAGGACGACGCTGAAGACGCGACGGCCGTCCTCTTCCAGCGCCAGCCCTGGTGAGGAGCTGGTGGGGAGGCGGATGATCGACGGGATGTGCGGCTCCTCCGTATACACGTTCAGGAGGATCAGCAGAATGGGCCAGCTCAGCCGGTTCCGTGCGTCCCGTGTCCTCGGTCTTGCGTTCCTCGCCGGCAGCCTCGCGGTTCAGGGCGAGCCGCAAGCCTTGAATCGAAGCTCGACCCTACGAGCCTACGCGTCCTGGCCCGAGGTGACCAAGGAGCCCTACAGGGTGCCCGCGGAGGACTGGACCCTCTGCATGGCACCGACCCTCATGGGCCATCCCGGCCGTCCCATTCCTCCGAATGTCGGCCTCTTCATCCGCGTGTATGCCAACCCGCAGGCGCATCCCCTGATGCGAAGCTCCCCGGGCCCGAAGTTTCCCGTGGGCTCGGTCATCGCCAAGGCGAAGATGGTCGAAGGAAATCCTCGCCCGGTGGCGGTGGCCTTCATGGTCAAGCACGAGGCGGGCTATGACCCCGAAGCCCTGGACTGGGAGTTCCTCTTCTTCGAGGGGGACCCGCTCCGCAAGGCAAAGATGGACCTCGGTCTCGTGGGATGCGGTGGATGCCATGGCAGGAAGACGGAGGGGGACGGGGTCTTCGCCGACTATCTGCGCGAGCGCAAGGACGAGAGGCCGACCGAGGGCGATTGATCCGCGGTGCCGGCAGCCTTCACCAACACCTTCAGGAAGAATTCTTACTACATCCTCGCGTCGCTGCCGCCGAGGAGCGACGGCGGAATGAGCCCGTAGGACTCGGCATGCCGGCGGCGCCAGAACGGAGAGTCCGGCCAGCGGGTCTCCCGCCGGTAGTGCTCGCGTTGCAGATCGAGACAGGTGCCGTAGGCCCGCTGGAGGAGGTCGAGATAGGCGAGGCGCGCCTCGCTTCGGCCGGCGAGGAGGTCGACGACGGCGTGGCCTCCATAGAACCCCGAGCCCATGGCGGAGGCCACGCCGTGGGAGGAGAGGGGATCGTAGGCGGCCGCGGCATCGCCGAGAGCGATCGATTTGTCTCCAACGATGGTGTCGAGCCGCGATGTCTCCGCCGGCAGGACGCGCAGGGGTGCCGCAGTCTGGTAGCCGTTCCCCTCGACCCGCTCCCGGGTTGCCGTGGTCTGGCGCAGGCGCTGCCACCAGGCCTCGGGATCGGCGCCGGCTCCTCGCATCGAGCGGTCCAGGAGGTCGCCGTCGCTCAGGAAGGCCACGGCCAGACGGCCGTCGGAGAGGAGGGCGGAGTACCACCAGCCGTCCGGCGTGGCCTCGACCAGTGTGTAGGTATCTACCGCCGGGGTACGGCTCTCCAGGAGCGCGGAGATTCCCACCAGCCGGTCGTAGCGCAGGCGCCGCGCTCCGAGGCGGCGGGCGAGACGGGACTGCCGCCCGGTGGCATCCGCCACGAAATCCGCATCGAGAGAATCGGCGGACGAGAGCGCCAGCCGCCAGCCCTTCCCCTGGGCTGTACAGCTCTTCAGACGACAGCCCCAGCGCCACTCCGCGCCCGCTTCCTGGGCGGCTTCGGCGAGGCGCGCTTCGAAGCGGCGGCGGTCCACGTGCCAGCCCGCTCCCAACGGATTGGCGAGAAACGGGCTCTCCTCGGCGCGGTCCGAGCCCCAGAGAGAGCGGTTGCCCTGGGAGCGCAGATGGCCGTCGCGCTCCAGCCAGGCGTCGAGACCGAGATGGCGGAGGAGCGGGGTGAGACCCGGCGGCAGGGTCTCACCCATTTTGAGGTCCGGCTCGCTGCGGGCTTCGAGCACCGTCACCCGCAGGCCGCGCCGGGCGGCGACGAGGGCGGCCACCGCGCCGGCCGGGCCGCCGCCCGCGATCGCCAGGCGCGGCGCGTCCTCGCCTTTCTGCATCTCAGCGTTCGTCCCGCTGGATGTGCCGGCGCCGCGGATGGACGACCTGCGACGGCTTCTCCTCCTGCTCGGCGGCGAGCTCGAGGATCGGCGTCGCCGCCTTCCGGAGGAGCTTGGTCCTGGGCTCGATCCCTTCCACCTTCAGGAGCTGCAGCCAGGTCGCGTCGCCGTCGCTGAACTTCGAGCTGCGCTGGGTCTCCACCCAGGACCGCTCCGGCAGCCCCGCCTCCACGTGGTCTCCCTTGGGCAGCGGCTGCTCGGCGATGATGCCCAGCAGGCTCCACTCCGCGACCATGTTGTTGATGCGTTCCTTGTAGCTCGCCCCCTGGATGTCGCGCAGCCAGAACTGGCGGTAGGCGAAGCTCTTGAGCCGCTGCACGTGCGACAGGCGCGCATCGGTCGACTGGTCGAAGGCGTGCTCGCTCAGCACCTGGTTCGGCACCCGGGCGGCCCAGAACGAGGGGACCGGCAGATAGTTGGAGGCGTCGTAGCCCGAGAGGCAGCTCGCCTCGTCCGTCTGCCAGGGGACGCCCATCCAGCGGGTGAGCGTGCCCGGCCCGCTCGCCGCGAGCGGCCCGTCCGTTCCGAGGCAGGCGTCGGGCGTGAGCACGGCGCCGAAGTCGTCCTGCGGAGCCACGCCCGGCGGGAGGATGTGCAGACGGAACGGCAGGCCGTGCGCGTCCGCCGGCGGCCTCCACATGCGGGGGACGCGCAGGACCCAGGTGAGCTCGATGCCGGGATGGAACGGGCCGCCCAGGCAGTCCTCCAGAGGCGTGCGGTCCAGCGCGGCGGGTTGGGCGGCGAGCGGGAGATCCTCCAGGCGCTTCGGCGGCTCGCGGTGCTCGCCCGGCTCGAAGTCTCCTTCGGCCCAGCGCTTCAGCCAGCCGTACAGCGTTTGGGTGAGAGCCAGCTCATCGATGGCGATGTCGTCGTAGTCGCCGAAGCCGTCGCCGTAGAACGGCGGCAGGTCCGATGGCTGCGGCGGTGGCAGCTGCGCCCGCGGCCCCGGCTCGTCCCAGGGGGGGATCGGCAGCCGGAACAGGTCGAAGATCCTCTGCCTCTCGGCCTGTGCCGCCGGGCTGGGATCGGCGAGCTTCGCCAGGATTTCGGGGTCGAGCAGGTCGCCCGGCGAGCCCGGGCCGAAGAGGAAGTACGCGCCTTGGTTGACCCACTGGCTGTTCACCAGCCGCTCGAACAGGGGGAAGATGTGCTCCCAGAACGTCAGGCGCTCGGGGGCTCGCAGCCAGCCCTGCCGCACGAAGAGGTCGTAGACCACGTCGTACAGGGTGACCACGCTGTAGAGGCCGGGGCCGAAGTTGGGCGGCGTCACGGCCACCATGGCCGGCTCGGCCTCCAGCGTCTCGTCCTGCCCCTTGAGCTTCACCCGGGCGCGCACCGGCCCGTCGGACACGTCGTCGTACCAGCCTTCGTTGTTGGCGAAGGTGGTCGCCTTTTTGTTGAAGGCCGAGGCGGACGTGCCGTCGCCGCCGAGGACGAGCAGACGCCCATCGTCGTCGGTGCGCAGCTCGCCGAGCGGCACCTGGATCGTCGGGCTGCTGCCGCCGAAGTTGATGAAGCCGCTGTCGAACCGATAGTGCGGACCGCTGGTCCCGCGGCCCTGGATCGAGATCGCCCCCGGCTCGATCACCAGGGACTGGCGCAGCGGGCCGGTGACGTCCCCGTTGCGGAAGCTCGCGGACTTGGCGTACTGCTTCAAGTCCATGGCGTTTTGGAACTGGTACCAGGCCGCCTTGCGATTGACGAGATGGACCTCCCAGGTGATCTCGGCGTCCGCGGCCGTGATCTCACGGACGACGTTGCCGTCCTCGTCATAGCCATAGATGCGGAAGCGCGCCGCCTCCTTGCGCACCTCTCCCTTGGCGTTCTTGAAGCCGCCCGGCCCGGGGTCGGCGGCGCGGCCCGGCACGTCCGGCGCGAGGTAGTACTGATCCGCCGGCGCGTTGCCGACCCGGGCGACGCCGACGGACGGATGGATGGCACAGCGGACCACAGGCTTCTTGGGCATTCGACTCTCCTCCTCGTGAGCGTGGAGGAGAGTCTACTCTGCGCCGGCCATCGGCGAAGAGACCTCACCCCCTGGCCCCCTCTCCCATCGCACACCCCACCACCGGGAGAGGGGGAACCCCCACCCTCGCGAGCTTGTAGCCTTTCGGGCGGTGGCGCCCCCTCTCCCGGGGGAAGGGTGTGCGATGGGAGAGGGGGTCGGGGGGTGAGGTCTCAGGCGAGGTTGTGGAAGACCTTCTGCACGTCGTCGTCCTGCTCCAGCCGGTCCACCAGGCTGAGCACCTCGTTCACCTGGTTTTCCGGGAGCTCGACCGGTGTCATGGCGACGTACTCCAGCTCGGCGGAGAGGGGCGTGATGCCGCGGTCTTCGAGCGCCTTCTGGACCGTGCCGAAGGCCTCGTACGCGCAGCGCAGCACGAGCTGCGGCTCGCCCTTTTCCCCTGTGCTCTCGCCCATCTCCTCGAGCCCGTGGTCGATCAGCTCCAGCTCCAGCTCCTCCGGCTCGATGCCGTCCGGATTCAGCCGGAAGACGCCCATCCGCTTGAACTGGAACGCGACGCTGCCGGTGCTCGCCATGCTGCCGCCGCCCTTGTTGAAGTGCATCCGCACGTTCGAGACGGTCCGCGTCGGGTTGTCGGTCGCGGTTTCGACGATGACCGCGATGCCGTGCGGGGCATAGCCTTCGTAGAGGATCTCTTCGAAGTTGGCCGCATCCTTGCCGGCCGCGCGCTTGATCGCCGACTCGACCTTGTCCTTCGGCATGTTGATGGCGCGCGCGTTCTGGACAACGCGCCGGAGCTGCGGATTGGCGACAGGATCGGGTCCGCCCGATTTGACGGCGATGGTGATGTCCTTGCCGATCCGGGCGAACTGCTTCGCCATCCGGTCCCAGCGGGCGAACATCGTGTGCTTTCTGGTTTCGAAAATGCGTCCCATGGTCTTTCGAAAAAAGGATGTAGGTGTTCGGGATGAGAGCCCGGCGAGCCGGGCCGCGAGACAAAGGGACTTTAGCCTGACCGGAGAGGCGGAGTAAAGCCCCGGGGGTGGGGGCTCACACCTTCAAATACCACACCTTCCCCTCCGGCCCGGGCATCCGCACGACGAGCAGGCGGGTCGGCGTGCGCATCAGGGCTACGACCGGCCCCCGGCGCTCGCGGATGCGCTCGGCGCCGGCGCGGCGGTCGCGCTCGTAGCGCAGGCGCAGGACGACCAGATCGTCGTGCGCCGCGCAGGCCACCTGCGCGTCCGGGTGGCGCAGGAGAGCCTCAGCGAGCTCCCAGGCGTCGTCCACGTGATGGAGCAGGCCGGCCGGGTTGTAAAGCGTGGCGTGCTCGCGGAAGCGCGCCAGCCAGGCGTCTCCCATCGCATTGCGCAGGCGGGGGAGGAGGTGGGAGGCGGCGCGGCGGCGCTTGGCTTCCAGGCTCCGGCGCGCGCGTTCGACCGCTCCCTCGTCGAGCCCGGCCGGCGCCGGCTCGCGCCCGGCCAGGCTCGCGGCGAGCCGGCTCTGCACGTCACGAAGCGACACGGAGACATCCTTCCGCCCGCCGGACCTCGGCGAGCAGGTCGCCGAAGGGGGGCAGATCATCGTCGCGCTCGATGATCACGGCACGGACGTCGGACCGCGGGACCAGCCACTCCAGGAGCCTCCACGACTCCTCAGGGACGGATCGGGTGTGCGTATCCAAATACTGTCCCTCCTTCCAGAGGCCGCCCGCCAGGTGGACTTCAACCACCCGCTCCAGGGGGAGTGTCTCCAGATAGTCGATCGGATCGTAACCGTGGTTCAGCGCGTTCGCGTGAACGTTCTCCAAGTCGAGGAGAAGGTAGGCGCCGGTGCTTTCAAGAATCGCGCCGACGAGCTCCGCCTCGGTCATCTCGGCCCCGGGGAGCGGAAACGGATAGGCGATGTTTTCGAGCAGGATCGGCAGGCCGGCCAGCGCCGCCTGGAGCTCCCGGACGTTGGCGGCCACCGCGGCCACGGCCTCCCGGGTGAAGGGAAGGGGCGCCAAGTGGCCGATCTCCACGCCGCCGGCCCGCGTGAAGGCGATGTGCTCGGAGAACCAGGGAGGCTCGACGGCTTCGACGACCCGCGCCACGTGGCGGACCCGCTCGGGATCGAGCCCTTCGGCGCTCCCCAGCGAGAGGCCGATGCCATGCAGGATCACTGGAACTGCCTGCCGGATCAGCACGAGCTCGCGGAGGCCCGCCGCGCCCGCCACGTCGTCCGGGATGCACTCGACGGCGCCGAGCTCGTCGCGGTGGCGGATCACCTCCCACCGCCACGCGTCGCGGTAGCTCACGCCGGCGCCGAGGAAGGGCAGATCAGCCACCGCACCCTCCGCATCCGCCGCCGCCGCACCCCCCGCCGCAGCTCGATCCGCTGCTGCAGCTCGAGCCCCCGCTTCCGCATGACGATGATCCGGAGTCCCCACGCACGGGCCGAACGGGCTGGAACGCGGCGCCGAGGGGTATCAGATCAGGGACTGCCGCGAGGCCGTAGATCCCCGCGGCGAGCGCCATCTCTCCGGCTCCGCCGCGGCGGCCGGACGTGAACATCTGGAAGAGCCCGCGATGGGATTCCTGGAGCCAGTCCAGATACCGTCGGCCGGCGCGCGTCTGCCGCGGCACCGGGAGCAAGCGGATGACGGCGATCCCGAAGCCGATCAGGAGGAGGATCAGGAAGCCGACGTTCGACTTTCCCCGAGAGAACGCGACCAGCAGCTTGGCCAGGCCGAGGCCCAGCACCGCGAGGCCGGCGAGGGCGGAGAGCGCCCGGAAGGCGGACCTCCATGCGTGCGTCGGGAGAAGGCCCTGGCGCGCCAGCTCCTCCTCGATCTCCCGGAGGTGTGTCGAGATGGCCCCGCTCACGCCCTGCTCCGCCTCAACGGCCCGGTACGACACTCCGGGGGTGAAGGCGCTCCAGGCCGTGCTCTCGATCGGTTCCAGTTGCGCGGCTTGGCTCTGCGGATCGCCGAGAGCTCGGACCTGGTTGTCTTTCACGCGCAACATCTCGGCGCCCACCAACCGCCCCAGCACGGTCCGCACCGCTTCCGGCGCCCCGCCGCGCAGAAAAGCGATCGCGTAGGCGTCATCCTCCAGTGGATAGGTCCCCGGGGTCCGGCGTTCGTCCGGCGGGGAGCTCATCGAGCGGTACAGGAGTGCCCGGACCAGCCACGCCAGGGCCAGGATGCACAGCCCATACGGGAGATAGAACCCGAGGAACTCCGGCCCGGTCAGGTCGAGCGGATTCATCCAATCTCTCCCTCCAGCCGATGGCACAGCTCGGCGAGGAGGTCCAGATAGTTGGCGAGAAGCTGCCGCACCGTCTCGTCGTCGGGCCGCCGGTCGCTGCGCCGGAGCCCGGCGAGCGGCTCGATCCTCTCCACGGGAACCCCGAGCTGCTGGGCCGCCTGGCGCAGCACGCCCGGCCGGTCCGCCGGCACCTCGACCCCGCGGGCGCGCAGCAGCACCTCGAGCGTCACCGCGAGCTTGGGCAGGTTGCGCACCAGCCCGCGCCAGAGCGCGTCCGGCTCCCCCTGGCGCTCCACCACCCGCAAGCGCATCCGGAGCTCCATGTTCTTGAGCTCCTGGAGCGAGCGCAGGCGCAGCGGCTCGGGCTGGACGTCGATGTCCGCGAGATAGACGTTCCCCCAGAGCAGGCGGTGCCAGAGCTGAATGTCGAGGATCTTGACGGGAAACAGCACGGCCGAGGCTCGCAGGTCCGCCGGCGTCACCACGAAGGGGACCACGTGCGTGTCGCGCAGGGCGGCAGTCAGGACCGGCGCGAGCGGCAGCAGCGACGGCAGCCCGGCGTCCCCCAGCACGACCAGGACGTTGATGTCCGAGATGCCGGGCGTGTACCGGCCCTTGGCGAGACCGCCGTAGAGGGCGACTCCGAGGAGGTTGTCGCCCGCTGCGTCGCGGAGCTGACGGACGAGGCGTTCGAGAGTCCTGTCGACTTCCGGGTGGTCTCCCATTGCCGGACCTCCTTCTCAGGGCTCGGTGGATGTTAGCACTGGTCGGAGCCGGAAAGCCGAAGAAAGCACATAGACTCCACCCATGCTCCCGGTGCGCCTTCGCCGGCTCGGCCTCTCCGCTGGCGCTCTGCCTCCTGCCGCGGCTCGCGGGAGCGGACGAGATCCGCCTCCTCGAAACCGAGGGCGAGGCGGCGGAGGCCCGCGCCACACCATAGACGCCAACCTTCAGAGCGCCTGGAGGATCGACGCGTCTCGACTGCCGGCCCGTCGGTTACTGAAAGTAGCCCACGACGTCCACCACGACATGGACTGTACCACCTCCAGCCACCTCGGGCACGATCGCAATGGTACCCAAGCCGTTGGAAGCCAGAGCCACAAAGGCATTGTTGGATCGAGTTTGCCCAGGACCGAAGTTGAGAGTGCTCGTCGTCGGTCGAATTCCGTCACCGGCAAAGAGAGCGAGATATCCCGCCCCAGTGGGAGCGATTACGGTCACGTTCAGCGACACTGCTCGAGCTGTTGACGGGATGGGGCAGGAGCCGCCGCCGATCACTACCGCCTGTTGTGTCGATGCAGGGTACGGCGCGGCCGAGCGTGTGTCGAGAGCCCGACATGGCGTGATCGTGAAGAAATCCTGGAAGATGCCGGTGCGAGCCCAATACGCAGGGTCGATCATGCCGGTGGCGGCACCGATTGCACGTTGGGCGAATTGGCTGAAATAGCCGCCGTAGTAGTCAGTCGCCTCGAACTGTTCTCGCGGCGAGCCGAGATACTTGTTGTCGACCAGATGGCGTACCGCTGTCAGTGTGTACGCGGGATTCATGGCCGCTGCCAAAGGGATCCACATCCCCAGAGTTTTGTAGCTGCCGTCGACGCACTTGACTCCACCATCGGCAGTGCTCGCCCAGATCTCGATCGGCTTGACAGCCGTCGGTCCGTAGAGAGTTGCGTGTCCGCCAGAGAAATTTTGCCACCAATATTGGAAGAGCTGTGCATCCACCGCAGCGGTAACCATCTCGGGATGAACGTTGCGCAGGCCGGAAATCGCGGGAATGGCACGCCACGTGTCCGTCTGGTCCATGAACTTGCACTGCGAGGTCATACCCGCTGCGCCACAGGAGCCAACTTCGGTGGTGGAGTCGCAGGTGTAGGTGGTGGCGAAGGCGTCAAAGTGGCCATGCTTACCACGGTGAATATGGTTACCAGTCGTCGCGACATCCGCGGCGGCCAGATAGTGCCCGAGCATGTCCTTCACGCCTTGAATGAGGATTGGATCGTGCAGGTACTCCGCAAAATCCATGAGGAACTGCAACTCGTAGTAGTCCGGTCGGAACGACTGATTGGCGGTAGGAGCACCTTCCTGGTTCATATAGCCGTTCGCCAGATAAAATTGTCCGTTGCTCAGCTGGCGGATCTCGCCGTGTCTCGTGGTACCCAACCCCCAGATGGCTCGCCCTTGCTGGAGGTAGTCGGAGCAGAAGTCCACATCGCCCACGGTCCAAATCCCCGCACGCTGCTTCGCACAAGCAATCCCATAGGCGCCGAGGATACGAATGGAGGCATCCGAGGCGCTGTCATTCGTGATGCAGACATCTGATGCCTGCGCATACGACGCAGACCCATCAATGCGGTACTTCCAGCACTGCAGGCCATTGGCTGCATCGGTCCGCAACAGCTCGGTAAAGCGGTGAAGCTTTTCATATCGTACCTTGTCTGAGCCCATCGCATGGCTGAGAAGCACGTTGCCAAGCTCGTCAGTGACTCCGCAGAAGCGGTGGGTATACGGGTCTGGTGGGGACGACCCTCCGCAAGCGTTGAGCAGACCTGCACACAGGGAATCGGGACAAGGGTGGTCGAAGGGAAAAGTGCTGTCATTGAACCCGTTCTCGGTGGAATACCAGCGCACCGCGGCCAGAGCCTGAGGTCCGGTGTTGAAGCTGTCATCCACCAAATCGTTCCAGCTTGCCGAGTTCCAGCGATCCATGACGGCCGAACAGGTCTGGGTTGCGCCACAAAACGACGAGGGGCTCAGAGGATAGTCAATGCGAGTCCCCTGCGCCCTCGCAGGCGCCGAGGAAAGGGCCAAGGCCAGCAAGAGAGGAAAAATCAAAATCTTTCGGCTCATGACTATATTGCTCTCCGTGGGTGAATGGAGACCACTGATTACATCGGCGAGGCAGACCCAGAGAACCGTCCTTAAGCATACACCTGCAGCACGGCAAAATCCCCGAGTCCCATGCAGAGACCGGTCAGGTCGAGCTCTTTCAGTGCATCCAACTTTGTCAATTATTCTATCTGTCCCTCGCCCGCGCCGAGCGGCGCCCCATCGCACGCATCCCCGATCCCGTCGCCGTCCGCGTCCGCCTGCGCGCCCTCGTCCACGGGGCGGACCGGATTGAACACCCGCGGGCAGTCGTCCGCTCCATCCGCGATCCCATCCCCGTCCGCATCGTCCGCTGCCGGCTGGCCCGTGTACTCCCCGGGGCGGGAGGGAATGCACGTCGGCTCGCCGGGTGGCGTGCCGCAGAAGAAGAGACCGTAGGAGCCGGCGTTCGCCTGGGCGAGCGCCGCGAACGAGAGGCCCGCGTCGCGCTGGAGGCAGACGGTCTTGAGCGTGCCGCAGACGGGCTCCGGCAGGATCTCGCAGCCCGTCCCGGTCTGGGGAAGAGCAGAGACGAGGTCCGCACTTCCGTAAAGCGGGCGCCCGCTCCGGAGCACCAGGATCACGTCCTCGGGGCCGGCGTCCAGCAGCGCGCGGAACGGATCGTCGCTCCCGGCTCCGTCGTAGACAGCCACGTCCGCCACCAGGCTGGGAGCGAGACGCCCGATCCGCTTCGACAAGCCGAGAGCGTCGGCCGCTGCGCCGGTCGTCATGGCCCACAGATCGCGCGGCGTGAAAAACCCATCCAAATAGGTCTGATTGAAATCCGCCGCGCACCGCAGCTCGCGCAGGAGATGGATCGAGCCGGACGGCGTCCAATCGGAGCTCAACGTGATGTTCACCCCGAGCGCTTTGAGCAGCCGGGGAGCCAGGGTATTTCCGTACAGCGATATGTTCGAGCGGGGAGACCACACGACCGAGGCCCTCTTCGCCGCCAGGGTTTCCACGTCGGGAGCACGAATCCCCAGCGCATGGATCAGCTCGGTGTTCGCGGCCAGCAGATCGTTCACGCATAGAAACTCGTTGCGTGCCGCGGCGGATACCCCTTCGGCCACATGGGCAACATAGGCCTGGCTTTTCAGAAGCTCCGGATCGTCGATGCCGGGATAGTCACAGCCGGAGGTGTGCATCGTCCCGTTCGTGTCGCCGAGCGGAAACGTGCGGTACTGGATCTTGGGGGAGCCCAGCCCTTCCTGAAGCTCGGGCACGTCGAGGTTGCGCAGAAGGCCGCGGTACCCGCCCGCGCCCAGGACGGACGTCGTGCCGCTCATCACCTGCCGCAGCTCGGTCCAGGCGGTCTGAAGCTCGTTCGAGCCGCGCGGCGCCACGATCTTCGTGTGGCCCTCCAACCCCAGGCGCCACTGGTGCCGATGATCGAATCGTTCGCTTCCCCAGTCGCCGGGCGGATTCTGATCATAGGCAATGTGATCGTGAGAATTGATCAATCCCGGAGAGATCACGCCGCGCGGGCATTGCACGACCGTCAGATCGAGCCCCTGCGCCGCCTCGGCGGTGTCACAGCTCACGGCGAGAAGGATTCCTTCAGGAGAGATCAGAACCTCGCCACCCACCAGGACGCGGTCCGGTGCCAAGACGGTGCCGCGCAGGAGCATCGCGGGTCCATTGCCGCTGGCCGTGCAGGCACCGGAAGCGAGAGGCGGGAGCTCGCGGCAGGTCTCAATGGCGGACACCTCGGCGGCCTCTGGCGATGCGGGGACGGCCGGTGCCGGAGTGTGGCCGGTGGCGCAGCCGGTCAGAAGGCAGAGGGCCAGCACGAAGCCACCGGCATGCGTTCCCCCTCTCCCGGTGGAAAGGGGGGCGATGGGAGAGGGGGCCAGGTGAGGTCTCCAGGTCACCACGAGCGACACGGTGCGAGAAGGAGCGAGATCCCCGGCGGCGTCAACTCTCAAAGGCGGCGCGAGGAACGCCGTGTTGCCGGGCTTCGATCTCGGCCGGATCGGCACATTCGAGGAAGAGCTCGACGGCTTCCTTCAGATTCGCCGTGGCCTCCTCAATGTTTGGTCCCTGGCTGGCCACGTCGAGCTCAGGACAGAGCGCCACGTAGAGATCTCCCTCTTTCTCCAGGATCGCGGTGAAGCTGGTCTTCGGCATGAACGTTCCTCCGAGCAAAGAGTATCGCACGAACGTCTGCTCCTACTCCTCCCGCAAAGCCACCATCGGATCGATCCGCAACGCCCTCCGGGTCGGAATCCACGTCGCCACGAGCGATACGGCAGCGAGAAGGAGCGAGATCCCCAGCCACGTCGGCACGTCCGTGGGCTCCACCTGATAGAGCAGCCCGGCGAGGAACCGCCCGAGGAGCACCGCGCCGATCAGGCCCACCCCGATGCCGGCGAGCGTCAGCCGCAGGCCCTGGCCGAGGAGGAGCCGCGCCACCGCGGCACGCCCGGCTCCGAGCGCCATGCGCAGCCCGATCTCCCGGGTCCGTTGCCCGACCGTGAATGACATCACGCCGTAGATCCCCACCGCCGCGAGGATCAGAGCGATCGCGGAGAAGGCTCCGAAGAGCGCGCCCCAGAGGCGGGGCCGCCAGAGCGCGGAGGCGACGAGCCGCTCCAGCGGGGCCGCGGTCTCCACCAGGAGATCGGCCGAGACCGCGCGGATCTCGGAGCGCGCCGCGGCGGCCAGTGCCGAGGGCTCGCCCCGCCCGCGCATCACGAACGTCAGCGCCTCGGCCGAGGGGAACTGGAAGAACGGCACGTAGAGATCGAGCCCGCCCTCGCGGTCCAGCCCCTGATGCCGTACGTCGCCGACCACGCCGACCACCGTCCACTCTTTGCGGCGGCTGGGATCGCCGCCGATGGCGACGCGCTGGCCGATCGGGTCCTTGCCTGGCCACAGGCGCTCCGCGAAGACCCGGTTCACCAGGATCGCGCGCGGAGCGCCTTCCTGTTCGGTGGCCTCCGCGAAAGCTCGCCCCCGCAGCAGCGGGATGCCCATGGCCCGGAAATACCCCGGCGTGACCCGCTGCAGGTTGGCCTTGGGATTGAGCTGCGCCTCGTCCGGCGACTGCTCGGGGAGCAGGAAATCGGTCCGGTGCCAGGCCTCCGTGCCGGTGAGCGGCAGGTCCGTGTTGGCGCCCACGGCGTCGACCCCCGACAGGCTGCCGATCCTCTCCAGAGCCTGGCGATAGAGCGCCGCGCGGGTCTTCACGTCCTCCGTCCCATAGAACGGGAAGCGCGCGGTGACCGTCAGCACGCCGTCCGACTGGAAGCCGGGCTGCACGCTCCACAGGCGCACCAGGCTCTTCATCGTCAGCCCGGCCCCGAGCAGCAACAGCAACGCCAGCGCCACCTCCGAGACGACCAGCAGATGGCGCACCTGTCGGCTGCCGCTCCCATCCGTGCCGCGGCTTCCTTCCTTGAGCGTCGAGATGAGATCGATCCGGGTGGCAGGCACGATCGGCGCCAGACCGAAGAGGAGGCCGACCAGGAGCGAGACGCCGATGGCGAAGGCGAGGACGGTGGCGTCCGTCTCCACCCGGATCCAGGCCGGAAGCTGCGCCGGGCTCGAGGCGATCAGCGCGCGCAGGAGCGCCTGCGTCCCCCAGGAGGCGAACGCCAGGCCGGCCGCGCCGCCGAGGCCGGCCAGCACCAGGCTCTCGGTGAGGAGCTGGCGGACCAGCCGCAGCCGGCCCGCGCCCAGGGCGGTCCGCACCGAGATCTCGCGCTGCCGTGCCACCGCCCGCGCAAGCAGCAGGTTCGCCACGTTCGCGCAGGCGATCAGCAGCAGGAAGCCGCAGGCGCCCAGCAGCAAGAGGAGCGACATCCGCACGTCGCCGACCCAGCGGTCGCGCAGCGGGGTGGGAACGAGCTCGACCCGCGCGTTGCTGTCAGGATATTGCCGCGCGAGCCCGGCGGCCACGGCGCGCATCTCCGCCCGGGCCGGCTCCAGGCCCACGCCCGGCTTCAGGCGGCCGACCACCTCCATGCCGCGCACCGTGCGGGGGTTCTGGCCCTCGCGCTCCAGAGGCTCGACGCACACCCAGAGATCCGCGTTCGACGGGAAGTGGAACCCGGGCTGCATGACGCCGATGATCGCGTGACTCTCGCCCTCAATCCGCACCGTCTGCCCGAGGACGTTCCGGTCGCCGCCGAAGCGCCCGGTCCACAAATCATGAGAGATGACCGCCACCTTGGCCGCGCCGGACCGCATCTCCTCGGGCAGGAAGCCCCGGCCGAGGACGGGCTGGACGCGCAGCACCGAGAACAGGTTGCCCGTAGTCATCACCGCCCCGGCCGCCTCCGCCCCTTCGGAGAAGCCGAGGTGGATGCGCGCCTCCTGGAAATACGCCAGATCCTCGAACGAGCGGCTCCGCGCCTTCCAGTCGAGATAGTCGAGCCAGGACACGCCGAGCGCGTCCGCGCCGCGCCGCGCTTCGACCTGCACCAGCCGGTCCGGCTCGCCATACGGCAGGGGACGGAGCAGGGAGGCGTTGACGATGCTGAAGATGGCGGTATCCGCGCCGATCCCGAGGGCCAGGGTCAGCACGATGACCGCGGCGAAGCCGGGGTGCTTGGCGAGCGAGCGCACCGCGAATCGAAGGTCCTGCAGGAGAGAGCCCATCGCAGCCTCCTTGGAAGAGCCGGAGCAACGTGTCCGCTGATTGTACGGGAACACGGGCAGGATCATCCTGGCGGATCTGGGCAGGGCGATCCGCGCGACCGGCCTCCGGCCGCTCACCGTGCCGCAGATCGAGCGCGCACCGCACACCCGGCGCCTCGTCATGGGCGTGAGCTGAGCCTGTCTGCAAGCCCCTCTCCCGCAGGGCTCAAGCCTGCCCGGGGAGAGGGGCTTCCGTAGTGTTGACTCCCTCTGGGGAGCACGTCAAAATCAGCCCTATGCCGGCCGCTCGGATCCTTCCTGCTCACTGGAACCTGCTCGTCCGACAGATTCGTGGGGGCAATTGCGTACCCTTCCTGGGCGCCGGCGTCAACGTGAGCTGCCTCAATTACGAGGGGCTCCCGCTCGGCAAGGACGTCACTGCGAAGCTGATCGAAGATCTGACCGGGTTGAAAATCCAGCGCATGGAGGATCTGTGCAAGGTCGAAGCGAGCCCGGTCTTCAAAAGGCTTCTGGACGAGTATGAGGACCTGGGGCGGCTGAAGGTCTATGACCTGGGAAGGGTCGCGCTCCATGCCAGCGCCAGACGCAGACGGCGAAGCTTCATCGAGCTGCTCCAGGAAATCCTGCCCGACAGGAAACGAAAGCCGTCCAGGCTTTTGACGACGCTTGCGCGGCTCCCGGTCCCCTTGATCGTGACGACCAATTACGATCGCTTGATGGAGCAGGCTCTGCGCGAGGCGCCGCTGCTGCGGCCGAGCCCTCCTCGCGACCCTCTGGTGCTGATCGAAAAGCTGGGGAAAGTGGATGATCCTCTCGCCCAGCTCCTTCGCCACCGGTTCGCTCCTCACGTGGGTGGCCAATTGGAGGATCCCGAAACGGTCTCCGCTCCGTCGCCCGAGCTCCGGCGGCAGGTGGTGAGCGAGATGGCGCGGTTGATGGACGACATCCGCGATCCGTCCGGGCTCGCCGGCAAGCTCCGCGCCGCGGACGATCCTGTCTCGGCCCATCTGCGCGCGCAACTGCCGGAGGCGACCGTCCAGTCCCTGGAGGCCTTACAGGCGCCGGAGCCGCCCTCCTCCGATCTGCTGCAATCGTTGGCGGACGGGTTGAATATAATCCTCCTGCAGGATACCCATTTTCATGAATTGAAGGCGCTCTCGGACGTGGAGCTGCCGCTGTGGGCGCGCAAGCTGAGACGGCAGGGTCCGGAAGGCGACAACCTGCTGCGCCTCAATCGTCTGCTTCTGGGCAAGGTGTATCCGCAGGAGATCGCGGAGATCCACGTCAGCCCCATGGAGGTCGTGGTGCAACCGCTCGAAGGCTTTCGCGGCGCCGAGCAGGAGGCGGTGAAGCGGAGGCTCGCGGAGCACGACGGGGTGGTGCTCTACAAAATTCACGGCTCCTTTTTCGATGAGGAGCCGCCGGAGGGCTTTCCTCCGGTCGTCATCACGGAAGAGGACTACATTCAATTCCTCACCCTGATCGGGCGCGCGGACGGAAGCATCCCCCAGTTGATCAAAGACAAGTTCGCCTTCTGCAGCCTGTTGTTCCTGGGCTATGGCCTGGAAGATTGGGATTTCCGGACCCTCTACAAAGGGCTCATCCAGAGCGTGCCTCCCAACAAGCAGCGTGAGTCGTTTGCGATCCAGTACGATCCGCCGGAGTATTGGGTGCGGTACTGGGAGCCGAACGTCTTCATCTACGACATGGACATCTACGAGTTCGCCGACGAGCTGGAGCAACGCTGGCGCGCCTTTCTGGCGAGCCCGGAATAAGTCCAAGGAAAACCTGTGCCCGAGTCGCCCTACAAGTTCCTGGACCACTACGAGTACGAAGATCGGCCGATCTTTTTCGGGCGCGAACGCGAGACGCGCATCCTCCTGGCGGACGTTCTGGTCAGCCGCCTGGTCGTTCTGTTCGCCCGGACCGGGACCGGCAAGACGTCGCTGATCAATGCCGGAGTGCGGCCTCGGCTGGAGGAGCGCGGTTACCGGACGTTCTACATCCGGGTGCGGGAGGATCCGGTCGCGTCCGCCCGCAGCGAAATCGAGAAGCAACTGGACCTGCGTTTGACGGGCAGCACGCTGGCGGAGCTGGTCACGGAGGTGACAGCCAGCCGGCCCAAGGAGTCCATCGTTCTCTTCTTCGATCAGTTCGAGGAGTTCTTCCTCTATGTGCGGCCGGAGTCGGAACGAGGTCGCCAGTTCATCTCCGACGTCGCCACGCTGTCCATCGGACCCAAGGCGGATGCTCACATCATCTTCTCCTTGCGGGAGGAGTTTTTCCATGAAATGAACGAGTTTCGGGAGGAGATCCCGACGATCTTCCACAGCGACTCTAATCTCCGGCTGCACTGGTTCGACGAGGACCAGGCCCGCGAAGCGATCGTGGAGCCCGCCTACGTGTTCGGCATTCAGATCGACCGTGACCTGGAAAACCGTTTGATCCTCGATCTCAAAGATCCGAACGATCGGATCGAGCCCGCCCAGCTGCAGATCGTCTGCGATACCCTCTGGCGGGAGACCGAGGCATGGCGGCGGACCGGCGAGAAAAGGATCAGTCTCGAGCAGTACAACAACCTGGGCCGGAAGGAGAGCAGTGAGACGATCGCGGTTCAGCTGCTTTACCGGCGGCTTGAGGAGATGTTTCGCCAGCTCGAGTCGAACGCGCAGCTCCAGATTCTCTATGCCTTGCTCCCCAAGCTCCGTACACCCTCGAAGACGAAATATGTGCGCGACGTGCTCGGCCTGGTCAAAGAGCTGACCTCCGACGACGCCTGCTTGCGCGACCTCATTCGGGACCCGGCGAAGCTCAATGATCTGGTCGAGCAGCTCAAAACCGACGACCTCCTCCTGCGCGATGTCATCGACCGGCTGACCGGAGTCCGGTTCCTGCGCAAGAGCCTGCGCGACAACCTCGACGTCGTCGAGCTGTCGCACGATTACCTGGTTTCGGCTCTGGAGCCCCTGCAGGAGCGAGTGAAGGTGATGGTCCTGCGGCGCCAGGTCCGAGAGGCGATGGAGAGACGCGGGGCGGTATGGAGCCGGATGGCGGGCCTGTCCTCTCCTTTGACTGAGGAGGAGCGGGACGCGCTCTTCATGGCGCGGACCGACTTCGAGGCCGTGTCTGACGGGGCGGCTCTGCTGAGCGAGCTGCCTCAGGAGGAGGCGGAGTTCCTTTTCATCGCCGGGCTGGAGCACGGTATCGACCTGCCGGCCTGGTTCCGCAAGGCCAGCTCGCACGGCGTCGACGTCTGGAAGATTCTCGAGGGGCAGATGGAGAGCGCGGATTGGCAGAGCGAGCAGGTGAGGAACGCTCTGCAGCTCCTGGGAGAGCTGAAGGGAACGCGGGCTCTGCAGCTCCTGGAAATCGGTCTGCGCCGCCCGGAGCTCGCGCCGGTGGTGCTGGAGGTGCTCGGAAGAATCCGGACCGGCGAGGCGCTGAGCCTCCTGGAGAAGCGTCTGGGCGAGGAGGCCTCGGTGGACCGGGTCATCGACGTCCTGCGCCGGATGCGGACCCCCGAGGCCGTGAAGCTCCTGGGCACAGCGGCACGAGGCGGTGGCCTTCTGGCGCTGAAAGCGGCCTTGACTCTCGAGCGGGTGGCGACGGCCCGGCCCGAGCCGGACCCGATCTCCCAGCAGGCAGCGATGGTCCTGGAGGACCTTCTGGGGACGCAGGCAGAACCCTTCTTCCTTTCCGCTCTGACCCATGGTCAGGACTTGAGATTCTGGTTCGACAAAGCACTGGAGAGCGGCGCGGACGTATGGCGAATGCTGCGGGAGGTGGTCGGCCAACGAGACGCGCCGCGCGAGCAGGTCGACAATGCTGTCCGCCTGCTTTCCAGCGTGGTGGATCCACGGGCCGAGGAGCTCCTGCGCAGAGCCTCCGAGCGCCTGGAGCCATCGGGACTGGTCCGGAGCGCCCTGGAGGACCGGACCCAACGAGGCGAGCGGCTCAAGAGACGTTCCTGGGAGGAAACCGGCTGGAATCTGCCAAAGGGCTCGGCGAGCGGGTTCCCTTGGGAGGCCCTGATCGACTCGATCCGGAGCGGCAAATGTCTACCCATCCTGGGTCCAGGCGTGAGCTCCGGGACGATCCTTCCTCGCTCCGAGATCGCACGGGACTGGGCCCGGCTCTACGGCTATCCATTCAGGGATTCGAGCAACCTGGCCGGCGTCGCCGAGTTTCTGGCCACGCAGAAAGACCCTTCTTTTCCCAAGGAATTGCTGTGCAAAGAGATCAAGCGGCTTTCTTTTGAGGCGCGGGACGAGCCCGATGATCCTCACTCCATCCTGGCGGTGCTCCCGTTTTCGAGGTACGTGACGACGAATTTCGATGACCTCATGGCGCATGCCCTTGAAAAGCGAGGAAGAAAGCCACGGCGGGAGTACTGCCGTTGGAACCGACGGCTCCAGAAAGAAGGAGGAGAGGGCAGGCAGGAGGAAAGGCCGGCGCCGGAATCCCCTGTCGTCTTTCATTTCTTTGGCGGTGTCGAAGAGCCGCAGTCGCTGGTGCTCACCGAAGATGATTACATGGAGCTTCTCGCCAACGTGCAAGAGCCTTCCGCCATTCCCTTGCCGATCCAGGTGGCCTTCGCGCAGGATCTGCTGCTTTTTGTTGGATACCAGATGGGGGAGGTCGATCTGCGTTTCCTCTTGCGGGCCATCCGGTCCAGGCCGAGGAGCTTTCGTCTGCTCGTGCTGCTTCCCCCCGGCGAGACCTCGGCCGACGAGATCGAGAGCATCCTGGATTTCGCACGGGACTATTACTCCCAGCTCCGTATTCATCTGTATTGGGGTACGGCCAGGGAATTTCTGATCGAGCTGTATCAATGGAACAATTTATCGAGAACCCCTATCTAGGCCCCCGGCCGTTCGAGGAGCACAGGGCTGGCTTCTTCTTCGGACGGAGCCGCGAAGTCGAGGACCTGCTGGCTCTGACGATCCTCCGCACGGAAGTCCTGCTCTACTCCCCGGCGGGGGCCGGAAAGACCTCTCTCCTCCAGGCTGGGCTCATCCCGGCGCTCAGGGCGGAAGGATTCGAGGTGCTCCCGACGGCGCGGGTCGGTGGGTCTCTGGTTCCGGCCGTGGACGGCGCGGAGACCAACGTTTACGTGCTCAACACCCTGCTCAGTTGGACGGACGGTGCGGCCCATCCGAACGATCTGGCCTCGATGACCTTGCAAGATTATCTCTCGCGGTGGGAAACCTCGCCGGCAGGACCTGAGGAACCTCCCCCCCGTGTCGCCATTTTCGATCAATTCGAGGAGCTGTTCACGCAGTACCCGGAACACTGGCGACGGCGGCGGGAGCTCATCGAGCAGATCTGTGAGGCGCTCGAAGAGGACCCGCGGCTGCGGGTAATCTTCGCCATGCGCGAGGAATACATCGCGAGCCTCGATCCGTATCAATCCCTTTTTCCGGAAAGGCTCCGGGCGCGCTTTCGTCTGGAGAGGCTTGGCAAGGAGGGCGCCCTCGAAGCGGTCCGCAGGCCCGGCGACCTGGCGGGACGGCCCTTCCATCTGGAGGTGGCGGAACGAATCGTCGAAGATCTTCTGCGAATCGAGATCTCCAGCCCGGAGGGGACGCGGACGGTGATCGGAGAATTCATCGATCCTGTTCAGCTCCAGGTCGTCTGCCGCAGGCTCTGGGAGAGCGTGCCGCCGGACAGTCCTGCGATTACCGTGGAAGATCTGATGAGGATCGGCGGCGTGGACATCGGCGTAGATCAGGCGCTGTCGAGCTTCTATGAAGAGGCGCTTGCAACGACTTTCAGGCAGACCGGTGTTCCGCAGGAGACCCTCCGTCGCTGGTTTGACCGGGTGCTCATCACTCCTCTGGGCACTCGCAGCATCGTCCTCCGAGGTCCTCACGAGACCGGCGGGATTCCCAACGCGGCTGTGGAGATGCTCCAGAATCTGCATCTGGTGAGGGCGGAGCTCCGAGGGGGCGCGGTCTGGTACGAGCTGGCGCACGACCGGTTGCTCGCTCCCATCCGGATGTCGAATCAGCGGTGGCTGCCTGAGCAGGGCCTCCTGGAGATGCGGCAGCTCGAAGAGAAGGCCGAAGAGTGGGTCCGCGGCGGGCGGCGGAGCATCGCTCTTCTGAGCCCGGCCGAGATGGACGAAGCGGAGCGCTGGCTGAATGCCGACAGCGCTGAAAGCATGCTCCACGGCGAAAGGCTGCTGGCATTCCTGGAAGCCAACCGCTGGGCCCTGGAACGGGAGAAGCTGCTGCGGCAACTGGCCAACACCCGGCGCACCGCGATGCTGGCTGTATGGGCCGGCGTGATCGGCGTGATCTGCGCCATCCTCATGTTTTTGCGATAGGCACCATCCCAAGTCCGTCCCGAATCCGGAACGATTCCCGGCCGCTCTCCGGCCCTGATCCCGAAAATGGGACGCCCGCTTTTCCCAAATCTCTTTGATTCCAACAGCTTCCGTGTTGGCCTCCGCTTTGCCCTGGTGGGGCGCGTCCACGCTCAACCACCCAAGGAGGAAACGAACATGGAAACCATCACCCAAGCCGCAACCGCCGAAGCGATCGCCGTCTCCGCCGACCGCATCATCCGCAGGGAATTCTTCCCTCCGTATGCCAATCCCCCGATCAGCAACTACCGGAAGCTCTGGGCCTCGACTCCCTCCGCCTTCTGGTCCGCCTTCGGGGTCCGGCCGGGCGATGGGAGCGTGGTCAATCAGCTCGGGACGAACCCGACGACCTGCTCGGCCACGGCTTTCCAGGACGTGGGCTTCGGCTATACGTTCAAGGCCGCGCTCACGACCGACTACTGGTTCGACGTCGACATCGATGCCGGCCCGGTCTCCTCGAATGGCGCGACGAACACGATCGGACTCGAGCTGTGGGGATCGAATGCCTCTCCAGTCGTGGTCCCGCTGAATTGCCGTTTTCTGAAGACCACCGCCACCCTCTCCGCCTACCTGACGGCGAACTGCCAATACACGTTGATCTTCAAGAGCAAGGTCGCCCTCTCGGTGGCGCCCGGACAGACCAAATATGGCGAGGTGATCGCCCGGTTCCCCCGGCTGGTGGTGAGCTATGTCCGCCCCTGGGGGATCGAGGGGCCGGTCGCCGAGTCGGCGCAGGATGAATCGATCGACCTGGGCCAGGCTCTGGAGGCCTTGAAGGCGGATGAGGAAGGCGACGTTCTCCTCCAGCCGGTGAGCTTCAAGGAGATCGCCCAGGCCGGCTCCCAGGGCTTCGGCGGCTTCAGCGACGGAAACTAAGGCGCGGCCCAGGAACGCGTGATCCCGGCGTCGCCTCGGCGTCGCCGTTTTTTTCTTTGCAGGAGTACGGTAACGAAGTGCTGATCCGCACCGCCTAGAGAGGACAGGCGGAGCCGTTCACATAGAGCGGCGCGCAATTCTCCTTTCAGGCCCGTCTCTGTGAACGAGGTGAAAGCCATGTCAACAACCAATTACTTCTGGCAGGGCGGCCGCAAGATCGAAATCAGTCAGGACGATGCGGCGGTGACCATCCACGCCGAGAGCGCGGCGGAGGCCCACGAGGCGGCGTCGCGCGCGGGAGTCGAGCTGCGGGAGGCCGCGGCCGCGGCGCCGGGCCTTGTCCAGGCCGATGTCGTGGGAGACCGGGACGGCTCGATCGACCGGCTGCGGGCGGACAACAACATCGTTCATCACGTCTACCGGGACCAGCAGGCTTCGGACGGCGAATACCTCATTACCGAGAGCTTCTTCGTCAAGTTCAAGCCGGACACTCCGGAGAGCCGGATTCTGGAGTACTTCGCGGCAGAGCATCTCGCCGTCGAGCAGGAGCTCGGGGACAAGACTTATCTCGTCCGGGTGACCGGCGACACCGGACGGAATCCGATCCGCACCGCGAACGCCGCCGCGAGCCGCAGTGACGTGGAATATGCCGAGCCGAACCTCGTCCGGCGCTTGACGCGTTTCGCGTTCATTCCGCCCGACACTCTGTTCGTCAAGCAATGGCATCTGAATTCGCCGGCCGCGATTCCGCCGGACCTGGCCGCCGGCGCGGGCATCTCCGCGCCCGAAGCCTGGGATCTGACCCGCGGCCGGCGGGAGATCGTCATCGCGGTGGCGGATGACGGGTTCGATCTCACGCACCCGGATTTCCAGGGCGATGGCAAGGTGGTGGCGCAGCTCAACGCCACCGTTCGGGGTCAGGGAGTCAGCGCCGGCATCGACTGGGACACGAACGTGAGCCCCCGCCCCGGCGATTACCATGGCACGCCCTGTCTGGGAGTCGCGGTGGCCGAGGGGAATGGAACCGGCGTGGTCGGCGTCGCCCCTGGGTGCTCGCTCGTCGCGGTGCGGTTTCCTCTGTCCATGAGCGATGCGCACTTCATCGTCATGTTCACAAAGATCTCTACCCTGGCCGACGTCGTCTCCTGCTCCTGGGGCTTCGGGCCGGCCAACGCGCCGATGAGCACGACCTTGCAAACCACGATCGCCACGCTGGCGAGATCCGGGGGCCGACGGGGCACGGGATTGATCATCTGTATCGCCGCCGGCAACAACAACTGCCCCGTGCAGGACCTGACGAACACGCGCACGTATCGATTCCTGAATAGTGCCGGCGCCCTGAGGAGCTACAGCGGACCGATCGACCGCTGGATCGCCGCCCATCCGGACGTCATCACGGTCAGCGCCAGCACCTCGCGCAAGACGCGGTCGGCGTACTCTTCGTGGGGACGGCAGATCTGCGTCTGCGCTCCGTCCAATAACAGGGATGACCTCGAGCAGATTTCTGTGGCCGGTCTGGGCATCACCACCACGGATAATGAAGGGTTCGGCGCCGGCTCCGATTTCACCTCGGGCTCCCGCTTCACCAATCGATTCGGCGGTACGTCGAGCGCCACCCCGACGGTCGCCGGCGTCTGTGCCCTGGTCCTCTCCGCCAACGCGTCCCTGACCGGCCTGGAGGTCCGCGAGCTGCTTCAGCAAACAGCCGACAAGGACCTGTCGCTCGTCACCGATACACCGGTCAACGAGCCCGGTGATTTTGACAATCTCGGGTTCAGCCTCTGGTTCGGCCATGGCAAGGTCAACGCATTCCGCGCCGTCCAGGCCGCCACGGCCGGCATCGGGCCCGGGCAGATCGACCGCGAGGAGGCCCCGGGCCTCGACATTCCCGACGCGGGTCTGCCGGTCTCGAGCTCGATGCCGATCGATCAGGAAGGAACGATCACCGATCTTCGCGTCCAGGTCGACATTCGTCACACGTTCATCGGGGACCTGCGGGTCGATCTGATCGCTCCCGACGGCACGGCGGTGGTCCTGCACAACAACACCGGAGGCTCGGCCCGCGATCTGATCCGTACGTATTCAGTGCAAGAAACCCCCGCCTTGCGGCCGTTTCTCGGCAAGCCGGTCCAGGGGATCTGGCAGCTCCGGGTGGTCGACACCTTCCGGCTCGACGTGGGCCGGCTGAACCGATGGCGCATCGTCGCGCGAGTCGCCGCCTCTGCCGTCCCTCTGGCTCCAGAGGTGGGCACGCGCCGAATGGTCCGCCGCGAGCGGGCGGGCAAGGAAGC
>DATFPH010000377.1:0-32701 GCA_035264905.1 Thermoanaerobaculia bacterium | reverse complement strand
TCGCCGTACACAGCGCCGTGCTTTGGGGCGCCGAGATCGCCGGCGGCCTCGCCGCCGCCCATGAGCAGGGCATCCTGCATCGCGATCTCAAGGCGGGCAACGTGATGATCACCGCGGAGGGTCACGCCAAGGTCCTCGACTTCGGCATCGCGAGGGCGCTGTCTTCCGAAGGGACGGAGGGGCAGGAAGTGACGCTCTCGCAGACCGGGACGGTGGTGGGCACCAGCTACGCGATGTCGCCCGAGCAGGCCCTGGGGCTGCCGCTCGATCCCCGCTCGGACCTCTTTTCGCTGGGCTCGCTGCTCTACGAGATGCTCACCGGAGAAGCGCCGTTTCGCGCCTCCTCCGAGGCGGTCACCCTGGCCCGCGTGTGCAGCTTCCGCCCGCCGCCGGCGCAGCGGCTGCGCGCCGAGATCCCCGCCGAGATCTCCGCGCTGGTCGAGCGGCTGCTCGAGAAGGAGCCGAACGCCCGCCCCCGGGATGCCGATGAGGTGGCCGCTCTCCTCGAAGAGCTGCGGCCGACCGCGGGAGCCACGCCACCTCAGGGCGCCCCCAGGCCGCAGCGGGACGAGACCACGCGGGTCGAGGGATCGCAGCGGGCCGCGGATTTCGAGCTGTCCAGCGCCACGTTCCCGCGCAGCCGCCGGGTCGTCCTGCGCTCTGCCGGCCTTCTCGCCGGCGGGCTCCTTCTCGCCCTGGCCCTCGGCTGGCAGGGCTGGCGCCTTGCCGCCCCGCACCGTACCGCCAGCACGGATGAGCTGTACGAGCAGGGCCAGGCGGCGCTCCGGCGCTACGACAAGCCGGGCAACCTCGACGAAGCGATCGCGGACTTCCGGCAGATCATCGGCCGCACGCCTAACCGCGCGGCGGCCCACGCCGCCCTGGCGCGCGCCTGCCACCTCAAGTTCCTGAACCAGAGAGATCGGATGTGGCTGGACCAGGCCCTGCCGCCGGCCAAGCGGGCCGTGGAGCTCGACGGCTATCTGGCGTCGGCCCGGGTGAGCCTGGGCCGCGTCTACACCTCGCTCGGGCGTCTGGACGAAGCGGCCCTGGAAATCGAGAAAGCGATCCAGCTCGAGCCGGGGAACCCCGACGCCCGGTTCGCCCTCGGCAACCTGTACGAGGCCCGCACTCAGCTCGACTTGGCGGAAGCCGCGTATCGGCGTGCGATCTCTCTGCGCCCCGACCGCCAGTTCTACGACGATTTGGGCGCGCTCTACCAGCGCACCGGCCGCCTCGCCCCGGCCATCGCGGCCTTCCAGAACAGCATCCGCTTGGCCCCCGACGGACCGCTGGGCTATGGCAACCTGGGGACGGCCTACTATCTCCAGGGCGACCTGGATCAGGCCGCCACCCAGTTTCAGAAAGCGCTGGAAATCCAGCCTCAGCCCGGGATTTACTCCAACCTGGCGACCCTCTACTTCGCGCAGGGGCTCTATCCGCAGGCGGCACAAGCCTTCGAGCAGGCGCTCGAGCTGTCGGGAGGGGCCAACAGTTATCTCCTCTGGGGCAATCTCGGGGACGCCTGCCGCGTTCTGCCCGAGGGCGGTACCCGTGCCCGCGAGGCCTACACGCGGGCCCTCCAGCTCCTGGCGGACCCGCTACGCGCCGCGCCGCGGGATGTCACGCTCCTGAGCCGGCGCGCGGTCTACCTGGCCAAGCGCGGCGACTGCGGACCCGCCCTCGCAGCGAGCGGGGGGATCGAGCAGCTGGCACAGAAGGACACCGCCGCCCGGTTCCGGCTCGTGATCGCCCACGAGGTCTGCGGCCGCCGCGAGCCGGCCCTCGCGGCGCTCGAAAGGGCGCTGCACAACGGCCTACCCCTGGCCGAAGTGCAGCGTGATCCGGATCTCCTCGCGCTCCGCGGTGACGTGCGCTATCACAGGCTCCTGGTCCGCCTGGCCCCCGCCTCGACCGCTCCATGACGAGAGAGTGGAATTACGTGCCGTTCGACCCCACGACCATTTCGGGATCCACAACGAAAGTGCGGCAGGCAAAGCCCACGGGTCCAGCCTGCACGAGAAAGCTCACCAGGAACCTCCCCGGAGTCTGCACCGTCACAAAAGGATGCTCATGATGCTCATCAGGTTGCTGCACCCAGGCGGGGTATTGACTTATGCCAGGCGTGGCGAAAGCAATGCTCTCCACAATTTGCGTCTGTGAATCGAACGTGATCTGGAGGGAGTTGAACGGGTCACCTTGCGGCGGAGCAATGACCGTCGCCGACTTGGGGAGAATGGTGAAAGACCTGATATTGTAGCTCACGCCATCAACATGGATTGTGCTCACATCGAAGATTTTGAATGTGATGGTATCGCCCACCTCCGTACATAGTGGAGCCATCGCGGTGGGCTGATTGTTGACCATCTTGACGAAACCTTGACGCAGGTAGCTCGTGGTCCCGGTCGAAATCGCGTTCCAATCGATTCCCAACTCCCAGGTATAAGCGGTGGACATGATCGTTTCTCCTTTTGGTTGCGAACGCCTCGGTGCAAGGCGTACGCCAGGGTAATTCGTCTCGACTCCAGAGTCTTGTAGGTTGTCGGAGGTGGTCGGAGAGCCCGGCCCGACAGTCGGATCTGTCGCTGACAACCTATCTCTACCGCAAAATGCCCGCTGCGTGGCTTTGCCGTGTTGGCACGTTTCTTGAGATGTGGCCTTGATTCGAACGATAAGCCCGCCAACTCGAAAACGTTTAGAAAAGGAGAACAAACCATGACAACTGCTGGCGCTTCGCCAACGCTCCGGGTCATGGTGGCTTCTCGGCCGCTCCACAGGGACGATCGATTACTGAGAAACGCGCACAACAAACGAAAGGACTCCCAAATGACAACCGCTTCCGCTCCAATCACCAGCCTGATCCCAGCCCATGAGCAGCACATGCTCCTGCTTTTCATGCCCCTCCGTAGCGCGGAGGCTCAGGCGGCCATCGAGTCGGCCGGCAAGGTTTTCGGCATCTCCGGTCAGGGTAGGGATTCGCGCCCGTCCACGGGCGTCCACTTCTCCATGTCCTACCACATGCCCGCCGGCGCGCCATCGCCGATCGTCGTGCCGACGTTCCAGGCGGCGCCTGGCGTCTCGGGCAAGGCGAAGGATCTCCTCGTGGTGTTGTCGATCTACGATGCAGATTTCGGCCCCTACATCGGCTCCTTCTTCGCCGACCCGGCCGTCGTGGACAGCCTGAACGCGCTCCTCAAAACCTTGGATGAAGATGGGCTCGTCGCGCTGGACGATCCGACCTCGGCGGCCTACATTCTCGCCCATGGAGGAGTGAAGAAGAACGCCGAGGCCTTCTACCAGCTCCTCATGCGCTACAACTTCGCCGATCCCACGATTCCCGCCATCGGACCCGGCAGAATGGCGAATCCTCCGTCAGTGCCGCCGAGGTACACCCTCGGGGCGACGTTCCCCGGTCTCACCGTTGGCAAGATTCTCGACGCGACGACGGGATATCCGGAGGCCGGCAGTCTCTGGCCATCCCCCGAAGGAACGCCGCCTCCGCCGCCCATCACCTACGAGCCTTCGACCTGGCCCACGAGAGTTTGAGCACGATCATGAATTGAAGGGGCCTGGGTGGGCAACCACCCAGGCCTACCCGGAAGCGTGATCTCGCCTGCAGCACCCCTGCCCTGCCCAGGACGTAAGAATCCCTCGTCTCCGTCGTTCCTCGTTCCAGAGGCCGCTTCGAGGCGCCGTGCGTGCCCGCTTGGAACCTTTGGTCGCGGGCGTTCGTACTATCTACTATCGTCGCCGATCTTCGAAACTCTCCCGGCGCGACTCATGGGAGATCTGACATGGCCATCGCACAGACCGACCTGACTCCGCGGAAACCGCTCCGGCTGTGGCCCGGCGTGGTCCTCGTGATCCTGCAGTGGCTGGGCAGGTTTGTCGTCCCTGCCGTCGCGCCCGAAGCCGGTCCCAACGCGATTCTCGCGGGACTCGCCGGCGGAGTGGCGATCCTTCTGTGGTGGTTGTTCTTCAGCCGGGCGCCCTGGTCCGAGCGCGTGGGCGCCCTCGTCCTGATGATCGTCGCGCTCTTCGCGACGTCGCGCCTCGTTCACCCGTCCATTTCGGGCGGGATGATGGGAATGATGTTGCTCATCTTCTCCGTTCCGGTCCTGAGCCTCGCCCTGGTGGCCTGGGCGGTGGCCAGCCGCCGCCTCTCTCGCGGACCTCGGCGTGCGTCGCTGGTCGCCGCCGTCCTGCTCGCGTGTGGAGCCTTGATGCTCGTCCGGACAGAGGGCGTCACCGGCGACTATGGTTCGGAGGTCAAATGGCGGTGGGAGCCGACTGCCGAGGAACGGCTTCTGGCCCAAGCCGGAGACGAGCCGGCGGCGGTTCCTGACGACGTGGCGGCTCCGGCAGCCGCGGAGACGCCCGAGGAACGGCTCCCGGCCCCGGCCAGCGACGGGCCGGCGGCGCTTCCCTCGGCTCCGGCAGCGGTGGAGGCTCCCGAGGAACCGCTCGTGGCCCAAGCCGGCGGCGAGCCGGCGGCGGTTCCTGACGGCGTGACGGCTCCGGCGGCAGTGGAGAAAGGAGCCGACTGGCCCGGCTTTCGCGGACCCCAGCGCGACGGCGCCGTGCGCGGCGTGCGGATCGAGACCGACTGGGCCGCATCGCCGCCGGTCGAGCTGTGGCGCCGGCCGGTCGGACCCGGCTGGTCGTCCTTCGCGGTCCATGGCGACCATCTGTACACCCAGGAACAGCGCGGTGAGGACGAGGTCGTGGCCTCCTACAACTTGACCACGGGCAAGCCGGTGTGGAGACACGGCGACGCGGCCCGGTTCTGGGAGTCGAATGCCGGCGCCGGTCCGCGCGGGACGCCGACCCTCAGCGACGGCCGCGTGTACACATTGGGTGCAACCGGAATCATGAACGTGCTCGATGCCCGGGACGGCTCCGTCGTGTGGTCGCGCAATGCGGCGGCCGACACCGGCGCGCAGCTCCCGATCTGGGGCTTCGCGGGCTCGCCGTTGGTGGTCGGCGACGTCGTCATCGTTGCCACCGCCGGCAGGCTCATCGCCTACGACGCCGCCACCGGCAATCCGCGCTGGAAGGGCCCGGACGGCGGCGGGGGTTACAGCTCGCCCCATCTGGTGACGATCGACGGAGTCGCGCAGGTCCTGCTGCTCAAGGGAGCCGGCGCGATCAGCGTCGCGCCGGCCGACGGCACGCTGCTCTGGGAGCACAAATGGCCGGGCGACGGAATCGTGCAGCCGGCCCTGACCGCGGACGGCGACGTCCTGCTCGGCGCCGGCTCCGGAATGGTCGCCGAAATGGGCGTGTGCCGCATCGCGGTCGGGCACGGGCCCGGCGGATGGACCGTCGAAGAGCGCTGGACCTCGAACGGGCTGAAGCCCTACTTCAACGACTTCGTGGTTCACAAGGGCCATGCCTTCGGCTTCGACGGCAGCATGCTCGCGAGCATCAACCTCGAGAACGGCAAGCGCAATTGGAAAGGCGGACGCTACGGCCACGGCCAGCTCATCGTGTTGCCCGACCAGGACTTGCTGCTGGTCTTGTCGGAGAAGGGTGAGCTGGCGCTGGTCAAGGCGGCCCCCGACCAGTTCATGGAGCTCGCACGGATCCCGGCGATCGAAGGCAAGACCTGGAACCACCCGGTGCTGGCCGGCGACGTCCTGCTGGTCCGCAACGACGAGGAGATGGCCGCCTTCCGGCTGTCCCTCGCAGGCGACCTCGCCGGGAAGCGTCCCGATGCGGCAGGCGCTCGCCCTTAATTGAATCTGGCTGACTTGGTTGACCCCGGCGGGGCTCACAGGAGACCTGACATGGCCATCGCACAGACCGACGAACCGACTCCGCGGAAACCGCTCCGGCTGTGGCCCGGCGTGGTCCTCGTGATCCTGCAGTGGCTGATCAGGTTTAGCGTCCCTGCCGTCGCGCCCCAAGCCGGTGCCATCGCGATTCTCGCGGGATTCATCGGCGGGGCGGCGATCCTTCTGTGGTGGTTGTTCTTCAGCCGGGCGCCCTGGCTCGAGCGCGTGGGCGCCATCGTCCTGATGGTCGTCGCGCTTTTCGCGACATCGCGCGTCGCTCACGAATCCATTGCGAGCGGGGGGGCGATCCTATTGATCATCTTCGCAATCCCGGTCCTGAGCCTCGCCCTGGTGGCCTGGGCGGTGGCCAGCCGCCGCCTTCCTCGCGGACCTCGGCGTGCGTCGATGGTCGCCGCCATCCTGCTCGCGTGCGCCACCTTGACGCTCATCCGGACGGAGGGCATCACCGGCGACTTTGGCTCGGAGGTCAGATGGCGGTGGACGCCGACTCCCGAGGAACGGCTTCTGGCCCAGGCCGGCGACGAGCCGGCGGCGGTTTCCGACGATGCGGCGGCTCCAGCCACCGCGGCGACGCCCGAGACGCGGCTCCCGGCCCCGGCCGACGACGGGCCGGCGGCTCTCCCCGCGGCTCCGTCCGCGGTGAAGGCTCCCGAGGAACCGCTCGTGGCCCAGGCCGGCGGCGAGCCCGCGGCGATTCCTGGCGCCGCGGCGGCTCCGGCAGCCGCGGCCCAGGGAGGCGACTGGCCCGGCTTTCGCGGACCCGAGCGCGACAGCGCCGTTCGCGGCGTGCGGATCGAGACCGACTGGGCTGCATCGCCACCGGTCGAGCTGTGGCGCCGGCCGATCGGACCTGGCTGGTCGTCCTTCGCGGTCCGCGGCGACCTTCTGTATACCCAGGAGCAGCGCGGTGAGGACGAGGTCGTGGCCTCCTACAACGTGACCACCGGCGAGCCGGTGTGGAAACACCGCGACGCGGTCCGGTTCTGGGAGCCGGGTTCCGGCGCCGGCCCGCGCGCGACGCCGACCCTCGGCGACGGTCGCGTGTACACCTTGGGTGCGACCGGAATCATCAACGCGCTCGATGCCCGGGACGGCTCCGTCGTGTGGTCGCGCAACGCGGCGACCGACACCGGCGCGAAGCTCCCGACCTGGGGCTTTGCGGGCTCGCCGTTGGTGGTCGGCGACGCCGTCATCGTCGCCACCGCCGGCCGGCTCATCGCCTACGACGTCGCCACCGGCGATCCGCTCTGGAAGACGGACGGCGGCGGGAGCTACAGCTCTCCCCATCTGGCGACGATCGACGGAGTCGCGCAGGTCCTGCTGCTCAAGGGAGCCGGCGCGATCAGCGTCGCGCCGGCCGACGGCACGCTGCTCTGGGAGCACAAGTGGCCGGGCGACGGAATCGTGCAGCCGGCCCTGACCGCGGATGGCGATGTCCTGATCGGCGCCGGTTCCGGAATGGCCGCCGTGATGGGCGTGTGCCGCCTCGCGGTCGGACACGGGCCCGACGGATGGACCGTCGAAGAGCGCTGGACCTCGAACGGGCTGAAGCCCTACTTCAACGATTTCGTCGTTCACAAGGGCCATGCCTTCGGCTTCGACGGCAGCATGCTCGCGAGCATCAACCTCGAGAACGGCAAGCGCAATTGGAAAGGCGGACGCTATGGCCACGGCCAGCTCGTCCTGTTGCCCGACCAGGACTTGCTGCTGGTCTTGTCGGAGAAGGGTGAGCTGGCGCTGGTCAAGGCGGCCCCCGACCAGTTCACGGAGCTCGCACGGATCCCGGCGATCGAAGGCAAGACCTGGAACCATCCGGTGCTGGCCGGGGACGTCCTGCTGGTCCGCAACGACGAGGAGATGGCCGCCTTCCGGCTGTCCCTCGCGGGAGACCTGGCCGGGAAGCGTCCCTGACGACGCGGGTTCCCGTCGCGCCCGCTGGGAGCGCGCCGACTTCCAGCCGACCGTCTTCTCTTCCATTTCAGCTTGGAGCTGGCCGGAAGCCGGCGTTCCCAAAGCTTCCTCGATCACCACGTCGAAGCGCTGATAGGGGGAGGGGGGACCGGTTACCCGGTCCCCCCTCCCCCCGAACCGGACGTGCGGATCTCCCGCATCCGGCTCTCCGGTCGGTGGTTCACCCCGCCTCACAGCGACGCAGTTACCTTCGGTAACAGGCCGGAGAACGTCTGCCTGAAGAGGACTTCCACCTCTCTGAACAAGTGCGCTTGTGGGCGCACGGAGCGCCGGCATCCTTGCCGGCCCACCGCTCTCGATGACCACGGCGGCCGGCCATGGGCTCCGCAGCCCCGAACCCCGTCTCTCCCTCCACCTCCCTTCCAAGAAGGTCGGGCCTTCGGCCCACTTTCTTGATGATGCCGGCAAGATGCCGGCGCTCCCAGCAGGCAGCAGGCAAACCCGGGCCGTCCCCTCGGCCAGCAGGCGGCGGAGGGCGGTGGAGGAAGATCGCGACAGAGCCAGGAGCTTTGCGGCGGATCTGGAGAGAATGCGACGCATCCGCGGGCTTTGCGTCAGATTGGCCCCTAAAAAACAATCAGCTCCCCCGTCGATACCGGCGTCTCCAACGTCCCATCCACTCCACAGGGCACCAGCCACCCAGGCCTCCAGGCCTCCATGTAGGGACGGATGATGCCGGCGAGCTCCTCCTGCGGAATCTGATCCAGAAATGCGCGCAGCGCCGTCTTGTGCGCCTTGCACCGGGCTTTGAGCCGGTCCTCCGGCTCCGGGCTGAACGCGATCACGGGATGCATCCGCTTCCGCGCGTATCCCAGAACCGAGTAGTGGATCACCTCCCACCCGAGAAAATCCCTGAACGTCCTGGGCTTCATCTCCTGATCCACCGCCAGGACCTCTCCGCGCGCCTTGGGATGTTTTCTGAGAATCCGCTCGAACGACCTGTCCCAGAACCCTTTGATCAGACGCACCTTCGTCAGGCCGGAGACATTGTTCTCACGGTTGAGCAGGAAGGAGTTGAAGAGATGGGCCATCTGCTCCCGATGCTCCTCCGGAAAGCGGAACGTGAAGAGGGCGTCGAAGCTGAGCTGGCTCACAATGTCCTCTGCAAACGTCTCGCGGGAGACGAAGCGGGTCAGACAGAGATCAAACAGCTCCTGAGCCGCCGGGGCCGTCGCCTCCCGGAGCTCGTCGACCCGCTTCCGGAGATTCGCGGCCTCGAGCTCCGGAGCCTGATCGAATTCCTTCTTGATCATCTGCACGAGCACGCTGCCGACGTCGACAGCCCGGAGCGTGGCCATGCTCTTGGGGAAGGGAATCGTCGGAAACTGAGGAGGCTCGACGCCGATCACGTCCAGGATCGCCAGCGGCGTCATCTCCAGATCCGGAAGGCCGCCCTCCGGCGCGAGACGCAGGCGCGCCAGCGACGCCCGAAAGCCGTCGAGAGCGGCCGTCTGTCCCGGATCACAGAGTAGGCGGAACAGCCGGCTGTCGAGCAGAAAGCGGAAAGGCCTCTCCCGGCGGGCCCATGGAATGCGGCGCGTCGTTCGGGCGACCAGCTCGCCCAGGTCTGGTGGAGTCACAGGGGGGAAGGCCACGATCGGCGCATGATACCTGCTGCCGCAGCGGTCCAGGCCGACCTCGGAGTCAGTCCTTCGCCGGCCCCTCCGGCTCGACGTGACCCTGGTGCTGGAGCCGGCGCGTGATCAGCCAGCAGATCAGGGCCCAGATGGCTCCCGCGGTCCAGCCGGCCAGGACGTCCGTCGGCCAGTGCACGCCCAGGTAGACGCGGCTGAATCCCACGATCAGCGTCAGCAGGGTCGCGAAGACGAGGAGGAGCACCTTGAGCCGGCGCCGCGCCTGGACCCGCGCCAAGAGGGCTCCCAGAGTCAGATAGGTCGCCGCCGACATCATGGAGTGCCCGCTGGGAAAGCTGGTGGTGTACACGTAGGAGCCGTGGGGGACGAGGTCCGGGCGGGGGCGCTGGTACCCGTTTTTCAGGAGGGCGCTCAGGAGGAGGGCTCCGCCCACGGCGATCAGCACGAGGATCGCCGCGCGCCCCTTCCGGTCGAGTGCGAGGAACGCGCTGACCGCGAGCGTGAGGACGCTCAGGACGCCGATTCCTCCGAGCGCGGTGAAGTCGCGTTCCATCTCTTCCAGCCAGCGCGGGCCGAGAGGGTCCGAAAGGTCCGCCGGATTGCGCATCGACATGAGGATCGCCTCGTCGATCTGACGCGTCTCGCCTTCCCGCACCTCGCCCGCGAGCTCGAGGAACAACCAGACTCCGCCCGCGACCAGCACGATCGCGAGCAGCGGCGCCAGCTCGGGCCGCAGCAAGAGCGGGCGTTTGCTTCCCGGTGTCTTCATCACTTCCTCACGGAACGCTCACGTCGCTCACCGGGATCGCCCACAGCTCGCGGCCGTGCTCGCCGTCGTCGGCGCCGGTCAGGAGGGCGTCGTCGACGAGGGAGAACGGGCCGGGTGAGGAGGCGTCACCGAGGCTGGTCCACAGCTCGGCACCGGTGCGCTCGTTGTAGACCGGGAAGAACAGCCGCTCCCCCACCACCGTGAGATCGCGCGGCCAGGAAGGCGTCCCGGCCACGGTCAGGTCGTCGACCAGGACCGTGCCGGCGCGCGTGCCGTCGGTGCGCCAGAGTGCCTCGCCGGCTGTGCCGCGGCGGGCGAAGGAATACACCTTGCCGCGGAAGGCGGTGAGCCCGTGCGGGTCCGAGCCCGCGGGGCCGGGCAGAAGGTCCTTGACCCGGCGGGTTCCTGCGGCCGTGCCGTCGGTCCACCACAGCTCGCGGCCGCTCGTTCCATCGTCGGCGGTGAACAGGGCGTCGCCACGGAACGCCAGAAAATCATCAGGGCTCGACGACAGGCCCTTTTGGGTCCGGTTGTCGCACTCGTCCCCTTCCCATGGAGCCTGTCCAGGACGGATGTCGCGCAGCAGCCGGGTGCCCGCGTTCGTGCCGTCGGTCAGCCACAGCTCGCGGCCGTTGCGGCCGTCCTCGGCCGCGAAGACGAGACGCCCACGGATCTCGACGCCCGGTCCCGGGTCCGAGGACTCGCCGATGCACGCGTGGTGGAAGCCGGTGTAGATCGAGGCGCGGTCGATGTTCTTCACCATCCGCGTACCTTTCGCAGTGCCGTCGCTGCGCCACAGCTCGACGTCCGAATAGCCGAACAAGCTCCCGCCGGTCGCGCCGAACAGCAGCGTGGAGCCCAGGGGTATGAACGACCGGGCATCGAGGGCTTTGGGATCGCTGCCCAGGCGGGAGGCGCCGTCGAGCCACGAGAGGCCCTTGGAGGAGGCGAAGTAGAGGAGACCGCCGACCCGCGTAAAGTCGCGGGCTCCCAAAAAGTCGTCGCTCAGCTCGCGGGTGCCCCCGGGCGTGCCGTCGGACTCGAAAAGAGGTGCCTCGAGGCGGGAGATCTGCGCCGAGAAGACGAGCCGCCCGTCGAAGACGGCCTGGTCCAGCGGACCGGACGAGCCCGGCCCGGCGTTGAAGTCGTGCAAGCCGACGGTGCCCGCCGCCGTGCCGTCGGTCGTCCAGAGCTCCGCGGCGCCCTGTCCGGTGCTGCGTCCGAAATAGGCCCGCTCGCCCACCGTGACCAATCCGTTATACGACTGGTACGTGCCGGCGTCGTCGAGAAGGAGGCGGGTCCCCGCGGGCGTGCCATCCGTCACCCAGAGCTCGGTCGCGTCCCCCTCCGGCGGCGTCGCGAAGAACAGTGCCCGATCCCCGAAGGCTGTCAACTCGCCGATGGAGCGGCCCTCGGCGACGGAGAGCCGCTCGGTCGTCTCCGCCGTGCCCTGCGTACGCCACAAACCTTCCTCGGGACCGTCGGTCGTCACCACGAACAACAGCCCGGAGGCAGTCGGCGTCAGCTCCTGCACGTCATAGCCCCAGGAGAGCTTCCCGATGCGGTAGGTCCCTTCCCGCGTGCCGTCCGAACGGATCAGCTCGCCGTCCTGCAACACGGTGAACAGGATGCCGTTCCAGACTCCGGTGCGGAACGGATAGCTGTAGATCGAGGCATCGCCCCGGGCAGACGTCCGTCACCCGCCAGGTACCGCCCGGCGTGCCGTCGGTGCGCCACAGCTCCAGACCATGGGCCGGATCGGAGGCGCTGAAGTAGGCGACGTTCCCGTCCGCGGCGCTCGGCAGACGGACCTGCGCCTGCTCGATGTTGGGACCGGTATTGAGGTCCGCGACGAGGAACGGCTCGGCAGCCAGGGGAGCGGCGAGAGCGAAGACGGCGAAGGAGGCGAGACTGCGCATGTGGGCAAGGATACCCCCCGAGACCCGCGGGCTGGGAGGGTTACGGCAGGATACGGAATTGCTTTCTAATTTAAATTCAAGAGTCGAAATATTTTCCATGCACCCTTGACGATCCCTCCGGCCGCGTGCATAATGGGCACCAGGTGTCCTGCGCCTGAAGATTGCGTTGGCGTTCTGTCCGCAATCGGTGTTTTTGTTACTCATAAGGGGCGCGCCTACGGATGTCTTCCTGGTGACCTTCGGGAACCTGTTCATCCGTTTCTGTTCATCCCAACCCGGCGAGTCGAGGGCAACATAGCCATCCGACTGCCGTCTGTGTCACTGGGCGAGTCATCAACGCCCATACCCTTTGGAGTCAATGGAGCTAAAATGAGTCAGAAGTTTGCGATCCGGGGCCCTGTGGCCAGCGGCTTGACGGCCGGAGTCCTCGCCGTCGGCCTTCTCATCCCTCTCTCCTTCTCGATCTCGAAGCACGGGCAGTCCCTCACTCCGGAGCGGCAGCAGGCCCGCGACCAGATGGTCGCCAAAATGAAGGGCGAGCAGGCCGAACGCTTCGACGAGCCGCAAGAAGCGGTGGACTTCTATTGGCAGAAGCGCTCTCCCAATGGCCAGCCGATGGGCGTCTCGGCGCTGGAAGAGGCGGCGGCCGAAGTGGCCCAGATGCCGGTGTACTCGACGGCGAGCCAGTCGGGCGGACCCTCGCTGTTCACCTCGCCGTCCTCGACGGCCTTGATGACGGACGCCAGCACGCTCAGCGGGAGCTGGCAGCCGCACGGACCGGGCAACATCGGCGGCCGCTCGCGCGCGCTGCTCATCCACCGCACGCAGAACAATCTGATGTGGACCGCGGGCGTCGCGGGCGGCATCTGGAAGTCGACCAACAGCGGCGCGAGCTGGCAGCCGAAAGGCGATCTGCTGGTCAACATCGCGGTGAACTCGATCATCGAGGACCCGGCGCAGGACAACGTGCTCTATGCCGGCACCGGAGAAGGCTTCTTCAATGGCGACGGCGTCCGCGGGCAGGGCATCTTCAAGTCCACCGACTACGGCGAGACCTGGACGCAGCTGCCCTCCACCAACAACGCGGACTTCTTCTACGTCCAGAAGCTAGCGGCGACGCGCCACAAGACCAAGCAGCGCATCTATGCCGCGACCCGCACGGGCGTCTTCCGCTCGACCGACGGCGGCGCCACCTGGGCGAAGGTGCTGGACGCGACCGCGGTGCGCGGCTGCATGGACCTGGCGATCCAGTACTTCCAGGAGGACAAGCAGAACTACGTGTTCGCCTCCTGCGGCACCCTCGCGCAGGGCACGGTCTGGCGCGCGCTGGACGTGGACCAGGGGCAGACCTGGGAGCCGGTGCTGAGCGAGGTGGACATGGGGCGGACGTCGCTCGCCATCGCGCCTTCGAACCCGGGCGTGGTCTACGCTCTGGCGTCCTTCTACCACCTGCCGGCCGCGAGCCCGCAGGACTACGCGCTGCTGGCCGTCTACCGCTCGACCCAGAACGGCGCCGCCGGCACCTGGCAGACGCGCGTCCACTACACCGACAGCAACCGCCTCAACACCGTCCAGCTCACCAATCCGGTGTACGCCTTCCTGGCCGACTGCGGCTTCGGCCCGTCGAACCAGTTCTTCAATCAGGGTTGGTATGACAACCAGATCGCCGTCGACCCCAAGAACGAGAACATCGTGTGGACCGCGGGCGTCGACACCATGCGTTCCGATGACGGCGGCCAGACCTGGGGCGTGGCGAGCTATTGGTGGTTCGACTCCACCGATCCCATGTACTCACACGCCGACAACCACGCGATCACCTTCCACCCGAAATACAACGGCGCGAGCAACAAGCAGATGTTCCTGGCGAGCGACGGCGGCATCCACCGGACGGACGACGCGCGCGCCACGGTGGGCACGACGCTGGACAGCGTCTGCGGCGCCCCGGACCCGAGCCAGGTGACCTGGACGTCGCTCAACAACGGCTATCAGGTGACGCAGTTCTACCACGGGGCCGTGTATCCGGACGGCAGCACCTTCTTCGGCGGCACGCAGGACAACGGCACGCTGCGCGGCAATCTGGCCGGCGGCCAGCTCTGGACGTCCATCCGCGGAGGTGACGGCGGCTACGTGGCAGTGAACCGCGACAACACCAACATCCTCTATGTCGAGAACACGGGCAAGAGCCTGCAGCGCTCGGTGAACGGCGGCGCCAGCTGGTCGAACATCTTCGGCGGCGTGGGCGAGGCGGCAGGGAACTACCAGTTCATCCATCCGTTCGCCATGGACCCGACGAACTCGCTGCGGATGTGGTACGGCGGCGCCTCCGCCTTCCGCAGCAACAATGGCGGCACCAGCTGGTCGCTGGCGAGCCAGTTCTTCGCCTCGCGCATCGCGTCGTGGGCCATCTCGGCCACCGATCCGAACCGCGTGTACGTCGGCGTGCAGAACCTCGGCACCACGACCTCCGGCCGTATCTTCACGACGAACGTCGCCACCACCGCGACCAGCTCCACCTTCTGGCCCTCCGCGCAGCCCCGCCAGGGCTATGTCTCGTCCATCGGTGTGGACCCGGTGAACCCGCTGATCGCCTATGCCACCTACTCGACCTTCAACTCCGGTACCAACGTGGGCCACGTGTTCAAGACCACCAACGGCGGCGCGACCTGGAGCCGCATCGACCTGACGCTGCCCGACATGCCGGTGCACTCCGTCGTCGCTCACCCGACGCAGCCGGCTACGCTCTACATCGGCACCGACCTCGGCGTGTTCGTCACGACCGACGGCGGCGTCAACTGGCTGCGCGAGAACACCGGCTTCGCCAACGTCGTCGTCGAGCACCTGGAGCTCAACAACGGCCGCCTGTTCGCCTTCACGCACGGGCGCAGCGCCTGGAGCGTGGCGCTCAACTAAGACCTCATAGATCACCGAGACAACGACACCAAGGGCCTCAAGGAGCCGGGGAAATCCCCGGTCCCTTGGGGCTCTTGGTGTTTTTTGTCGTTGATGGAATTCCACGGGCTGCCGGCATGGCGGCTCGGCCTTTGCATATTCTCCAGGAGCCTTTTTTTCGAGGGGCACGAACACATGAACGACAAACAGGTCCATCTGGCCGGCGCGGTTCTCGACCGCTCCCGCCACGTCTGCGCATTTTTCAACAGCAAGGAGGAAGAGTACCGGGTCCTCCTTCCCTTCATTCAGGAGGGTTTTACGCAGGGTGACAAAGCGTTCCACATCGTCAATCCGGTGCATCGGCCGGAGCACCTGCGGCACCTCGGGCAGGCGGGCATCGACGTGGCCGCGGCGCAGCAGAAAGGACAGTTGGAGGTCTGGCGCTGGGAGGACGCGTATCTTCAGGACGGCCACTTCGACCAGAACCGGATGCTCGCCCTGCTCGAGCAGGTGTTGATCACCGGTGAGTCGCAGGGGTTCCCGCTGACCCGGCTCGTCGCCAACATGGAGTGGGCGCTGGAAGACCGGCCGGGCGTCGACGACATCGTCGAGTACGAGACCCGACTGAACTACATCCTGCCCAAGTACGACGACGCCGTCTGCTGAACGTACGATCTGGCCCAGTTTGGTGCCAACGTGGTGATGGACATTCTTCGTACGCATCCGATGGTGATCATCGGCGGCATCCTCCAGGAAAATGCTTTCTTTGTGCCGCCCGACGAGTTCCTGCAAGAGCTGCGGGAACGGAAGGCCCGGCGGTCGCTGTCCGGAGCCGCATGACAGACTCTCTCGACGAAGCCCAGAGCCTGCGCCGCTGTATCCGCGAGCTCGCCGCCTTGTCGGTCCTTTCCGCGGCCTGGAGCCGGACCGACCCGCAGGGCATCGCCGAGAGCCTGGCCGACGTGCTCCTGCGCAGTCTGGCGCAGGCGGATTTCATCTACGTCCGCGTGCTCGGGCCGGCCCAGGACCTCGGCTTCGAGGTGCTGCGGACGCATCAGGGCCGGGAGGCGGCAGAGCGGGCGCGGGAGGTCGGCCGGTCGCTCGAGCCTCTGCTTCGCTCGGGCGCTCTGTCTCCCACGCTCGCCAATCCGATCGGCAACGGGACGGTGTGCCTAGCCGTCGTGCCGATGGGGTACGACGGCGACTGCGGGTTCGTGGTCGCCGGCTCGCAGCAGCCGGATTTCCCCAACCAGACCGACCGGCTCCTGCTCGGCGTCGGCGCCAATCAGGCGACGGTGGTCTTGCAGCACAAGAGGTCCGAAGCGATCCTCCAGGAGACGGACCGCCGCAAGGACGAGTTCCTCGCGATCCTCGCCCATGAGCTGCGCAACCCGCTCGCTCCGCTGCGCAACGCCCTGCAGATCCTGCGGCTGGCGGGCAACGACCCGCAGATCCTCGAGAAGGCGCACGGCGTGATGGAGCGGCAGGTGCAGCAGATGGTGCGGCTGATCGACGACCTGCTGGACATCTCCCGCATCACCCGGGGCAAGATCGAGCTCCGCAAGGAGCGGATCGAGGTGGCCGCGGTGATCCAGGACGCCGTCGAGACCAGCCGTCCGCTCATCGAGGCGGCGGGGCACGAGCTGACGGTGGTCTATCCGCCGGAGACCACATTTCTGGACGCGGACCCGACGCGGGTGGCGCAGGTGTTTGCCAACCTGCTCAACAACGCCGCGAAATATACCGAGTCGGGCGGCCACATTCGGCTGATCGCCGAACGGCAGGGAAACGAGGTGGTCGTCAAGGTCCGGGACAGCGGCATCGGCATCCCCGCGGACATGCTCCCCCACGTCTTCGAGATGTTCACGCAGGTGGACCGGTCGCTGGAGCGGTCGCAGGGCGGGCTCGGCATCGGCCTCTCCATTGTGCGAGGTCTGGTCGAGCTGCACGGCGGCAGCGTCGAGGCGCACAGCGAAGGTCCCGGCCAGGGCAGCGAGATCAGCGTCCGCCTGGCGGTGCATCCGTCCACGGCGAACGTGCAGGCCGCGGCCGATGAGCGCCGGCCGGCCGCTCCGGCCCGGCGCCGGATTCTGGTGGTGGACGACAACCGGGATTCGGCGGACAGCCTGGCCCTGCTGCTGACCCTCCAGGGGAGCGAGGTCCGCACGGCGTACGACGGTCTGGAGGCCATCGAAGCCGCGGCGGCGTTCCAGCCGGACATCGTCCTGTCGGACATCGGGATGCCCCGGCTGAACGGCTACGACGCGGCCCAGAGAATCCGCGAGCAGTGCCGCGGCCGGCGGATCGTGCTGGTCGCGATGACCGGCTGGGGGCAGGAGGTGGACAAGCGGCGCTCGACCGCGGCGGGGTACGACATCCACCTGGTCAAGCCGGTGGAGCTCGCCGCTCTGGAACAGATGCTGGGCTCGCTCGAGGTCCCCGACCGCGAGGAGGTCGAAACAGGCGCCGCTTCCGGCTCTCGTCGGCTGGAGTAAGATGCTCCCGCAACGACAGGAGCCCTGAAGCCGATGTATCGAGCCCCGGAATCGACCCCGATCTCACTGTTTTTTCTGTTTTCCGCCACGCTGCTGCTGGCGCTTCCGCTGGTCGCCACGCCTGCCCCGGCCACCGGCCCGTTCGCCGTCGCCGGACAGCTGCCGGGCGTGGTCCTCGAGCCGGTGGCGACCGGGCTGGGGCCGCTGACGTCGATCACCCACGCCGGGGACAACCGGCTCTTCCTCACCACGAAAGACGGCCGCGTATTGATCCTCGACAATGGCGTGGTGCGGTCCGAGCTGTTCCTCGACCTGCGCGGCCAGGTCTCGACCGACGAAGAGCGCGGCGTGTTGAGCCTCGCCTTCCACCCGGACTACGTCGAGAACGGCCTCTTTTTCATCGTCTACACGAACCTCGACGGGACCATCCTCCTCGTCCGTTATCAGCTCGCGGCGGACGATCCGAACCACGCCGATCCGGCGAGCGCCCGGATCCTGCTGGCGATCGCGAAGACCACTTCGCAACACCATGGAGGCCAGCTCCACTTCGGACCGGACGGCTACCTGTACATGAGCGTGGGCGACAACGCGGGCAGGGTCCCGGCGGATGCCTGCGTCGCCCAGGAGGGAGACTCGCTGCTCGGCAAGCTCCTCCGCCTCGACGTGGATCACGGCGCGGACGCGCCGCCCTACTACAGCATCCCCTTCGACAATCCGTTCCGCGGCACCGGCACGGCGCGCGACGAGGTCTGGGCTCTCGGCTTCCGCAACCCGTGGCGCTTCTCCTTCGACCGCGTCATCGGCGACATGTGGATCGGAGACGTGGGCCAGTCGACGATCGAGGAGGTGGACCTGCTGCCCGCGGGGACCAGCGGCCAGAACTTCGGCTGGAAGCTCATGGAGGGGACGGCCTGTTTCCGCGAAGTCTCCTGCCCCGCCGACGTGCCGCCCTGCGGGTCTCCCCTGTTCACCCTGCCCGTCCTGGAGTACGAGCATTCGGACGAGAATGGCTGCTCGGTGACCGGCGGCTACGTCTACCGCGGCAAGCTGCTGCCGCAGCTCTACGGCACCTACGTGTTCGGCGACTTCTGCACCGGCAACGTCTGGGGCGCCGTGCAGCGGCCGGCCGGCCTCCAGGTGCGCGAGCTGCGCGCCGCTGCGCCGCTCCTCACCACCTTCGGCCAGGACGCCGCCGGGGAGCTCTACGCGGCGACCATCGGAGGGACCCTCTATCGCCTGGCCGCCCGCGGCCCCGTCGACACCGTGGCGGTCTACAGTCCGTCCGAAGCCCGCTTTCTGTTCAGCGACCTCCACCTGAGCGGCCTTCCCGACAAAAGCCTGCGCTTCGGTACGCCCGGCAACAGCGCCGTCCCCCTGGCCGGTGACTGGAATGGCGACGGCAAGACGACGATCGGCACCTGGGAGCCGGCGACCGGACGCTTCCGGCTCAAGAGCACCCTCACCCGCGGCCCCGCCAACGTCACCTTCGTCCTGCCGGCCCGGTCCGGCGCCATCCCCCTGGCCGGCGACTGGAACGGCGACGGCCGCGACTCGGTCGGGTATTACGACCCGGCCACGGCGACGTTCCAGCTCCGCAACGCCCTGTCCGCCGGCAAGCTCGACGTCACCCTCCGCTACGGCACCCCGGGCAACGCCTGGCTGCCGATCACGGGAGATTGGAACGGCGACGGCCGCGACACCGTCGGCCTCTACGACCCGGCCACCTCGACGTTCCATCTCAAGAACACCTTCAAGGGCGGCAACGACAACCTGACGATCCAGCTCGGTCCGGCCGGTTCCAACTGGCTCCCGCTCGCCGGAGACTGGGACGGCGACGGCCGCGACGGCATCGGCCTCTACGATCCGGAGACCGGGGTTTTCCGCCTGAAGAACGCTCTCCGGAGCGGCGCGGCGGACTACGTGTTTCAGTTCGGGCCGGTGGCGGGCGGGGGGGTGCCGCTGGTGGGTGAGTGGTGAGGGCGCCTACCGCAGCGACACCGGCCGGGCGAGCACCTCGCCCCGCCGGCCGCGCAGCTTCACCGTGGCCGTGCCCGGCTCGATGCCGTCGAGAGCCTCGCGGTCGAAGGTGAGCACGTACCAGCCGGAGATCGCGCGGGCGATCCGATCCGTGGCCACGCCGGGCAGGCGGAAGGTGCTGGCGTAGGTCCCGCCGGTGGCCGCGGCGACGCTCTGCAGGCCGACTTCAAGAGAGTGAAAATCGGCGCTGGTCACGTCGAGGACGAACACGGAGACCCGCGCACGGGACAGGGCCTTGACCGCCGGCTTGTAGTCGGGCGTCATCCGGACGCCGCCGGTGCCGAAGCGGCCCAGGCCGTATCCCAGATAGATCATGGTCTTCTCGCCTGGCAGGCCGGCGAGCGCCTTGGCCGTGACCTCCAGAGCCTTCTCCGGCGAGGCCACCCGCCGGGCCTCGGCCTCGTCGAAGCGCGCGGCGAGCGACGGGAATTCACTCGGCTCCACCTCGGCCTCCGGGGAGTAGATCATCGCCCGGTCCACCGCATCGTGGACCGCCTCGCGGTTCTCCGTGAAGTCCAGCCAGAGCTTCAGGTGGGAGTCGTAGGAAACGACGGCGACCCGGTCGGACGGGTGGAGGCTCGCGAGGAGATCGCGGGTGTACGGGCGCATCCGCATCTGCCCGGAAATCCGCGTCGGATTGAGATCGGCCTGGACGAAGAAGACGACCAGCTTGCCCGCCTGCGGAACGTTCGGAGTCGCGCCTTCCTCGAACGGCAGGAGCTCGGCGTGCGGCTCCGCGGCGCCTTCAGAGGAGATCCAGTCCACGGCCACGACCGGGATCTCCTTGCCGCGGACCAGGACGCGGAAGTCCTCCGGCGTCAGACCGAGGATCGGCCGCCCGGCCGGGTCCACGATCCGCACCGTGATGGTGTCGAGGGCGACGGTAATGGAATCGTCGAAGGCTTCTTGCGGGGAGTCCGGAAGCTCTTCCGGCGGCTCGGCGCGCACACCCGCGGCGCCTCGGGGAGCGAGGAGGAGACCGGCCAGCAGAAGGGCGGCGGCTCCGCGATGCATGGAAGAAAGTGTAGCGCAATCCGGTGCCGTACAATCCACCCGTGCCCGCGCGCGCTTTCCGCCTCCTCCTCCACCATTCCGCCGTACAGGCGCTCGCCGCCGCCGCCGGGGACGTCGAGACCCATCTGGTCGGCGGCGTGCTGCGCGACCGCGCGCTGGGATTGCCGCTCAAGGACATCGACGCGGTCGTGGCCTCGCGCGGCCGGGAGATCGCCGAGCGGCTGGCCGAGACGCTCCCCGCCCGCCTGGTCCTCCTCGGCGGCAAGGAGTTCGCCGCCTACCGGCTGGTTACCGAGGAGCTGGACGTGGACCTCTGGGATCGGGATGGCACGACGCTCGATCAGGATCTGGCGCGGCGCGATTTCACGGTCAACTCCTTCGCGCTGGAGGTCCGCTCGGGCGCGCTGATCGATCCGTTCGACGGGGTGCGCGATCTGGAGCGCCGCCTGCTCAAGGCGACCACGCCCGAGAGCTTCTCGGGCGATCCGCTGCGCGTGCTCCGGCTGCCGCGGCTGCTCCTCCGCCTCCCCGGCTTCGCCGCCGATCCCGAGACCGTGGAGCTCGCGCGGCGCTCGGTCCCTCGCCTCACAGACGTGGCGGCCGAACGGGTGCGCGACGAGCTGACGTTCATCCTGGAGAGCCCGGAGGCGCACCGCGGCGTCGCGCTGCTCATCGCGCTGGACGTCTATCCCGGGCTCTGGCTGGGGACGCCCGGCGAGCGCCTCCCGGCCGGGACGGCGCTCTCGGAAGTGGAGGCGCTGGTGGAGCGGATCCACGACCTGCGGCTCCAAGACGCCGAGGCCGCCGGCCAGGTCGATGCCCGGATCGCCCGCCTGGCGGCCCTGTTCCGCAATCTTTCTCAAAAGACGCCTCAAGGGACGCTGCGCGAGGTCCTCGTCCGTTTCCGGGATCAGGGATATCTGACGCGGCAGACCGCGGACGACGTGGCGCACGTGCTGGAGCTGGGGTTCCTACCCGAGAGCGACCTCGATCTCCGCCGTTTCCTCCACCGCGCCGGCCGGCTCTGGGCCACGGCCTTCTGTGCCCTGGGCGCGCGGATGGCGGCCCGTAAGGAAGGGCTGGATCGCTGGCAAGCCGTCCTGCCGCGGCTGACGGATCTCGCCCGCCGCGAAGGGGAAGTCCTCTTCGATCCGCCGCGCCTGGTCACCGGCGCGGACGTGCAGGAGCTGCTCGGGATTCCCCCGGGGAAGGAGATCGGGAGAGTGCTCGACGCGGTCCGCGAGGCCCAGGTGGAGGGGCGGGTGCGGACGCGGGAGGAGGCGGTGGCGGTGGTGCGGGGGATGGTCCGGGAGTGAGCCCCCGGACCCTCTACCGGAAAATCCCCGTCTTCCGCTCCGGCTCCCCGCCGCCTCCGCCGCTGCCGCCACCCATGAGACGCTGGTTGAGCTCCTTGATGCGCTCCATCAGCTTGTCGATCTTCTCCTGGGCTTCCTGGCGCAGGCGGGCGTAATCGCCGCGCAGCTTCTCGCGGTCCGCGGACATCTCCTGGAGGCGCCGGCCCAGCTCTTCCTGCTGGAGGTCGCGCTCGCGGATGGCGTCATGGAGGGCAGAGATCTCCTCCCTCTTCTCGGCCATGGCGAGCTTGACCTTCTCTTCCTGCTCCTCGTACAGCCGCTTGAACTGCTGCAGCTCCACGATCTCCGAAAAATCCGACGTGGCCACTTCGCCTCCTTTCTCCTCGATCTTGGGGAACATGCGGCGGAGCTTCAGCGAGAGGTCCTCGGGCTCGGGAGACTGCCGCATCGCTTCCGCATAGGAGATCGTGCCGTGCACCAGGAGCGCCATGAGCGACTGGTTCATCGACTGCATCCGGTAATAGCCCACCGAGGACTCGATCTCCTCGTGGAGCTGGCTGATCTCACCCTTCTCGATCATCTTGGAGACCTTGGGCGAGGCGCGCATGATCTCCAACGCCGCCACCAGACCCTGGCCGTCCTGCCGCTCGACCAGCTTCATCGAGACGACGCCCTTGAGGATCTGGGCGAGCTGGGCCCGCACCTGCGCCTGCTGGTCCGGCGGGAAGGTGTCCAGGATGCGGTCGATCGTCTGCGGGGCGTTGTTGGTGTGCAGGGTCGAGAAGACCAGGTGTCCGGTCTCCGCCGCCGTGATCACGGTCGCCACCGTCTCCGAGTCGCGCATCTCGCCGACCATGATGACGTCCGGGTCCTGCCGCATGGCGTTGCGCAGCGCCTCGGAGAAGGCGCCGGTGTCGGTCCCCACCTCACGCTGGGAGATGGAGGCCAGGTCGTCGCTGAACAGGAACTCCATCGGATCTTCGATGGTGATCACGTGCACCGGCCGGTTCTTGGAAATGTGCCGGATCACCGCGGCGAGGGTGGTGGACTTGCCGCTGCCGGTCGGACCCGTGACGAGGATCAGCCCCATCGGCAAGGAGCAGAACTCGAGGAGCACCTTCGGCAGCTCCAGCTCCTCGAGGCTCTTGATCTGGTATGGGATGCGCCGGAAGCAGGCGGCGATGTTCCCGCGCTGCATGTAGATGTTGCAGCGGAACCGCGCGAGGCCGCGCACGCCGTAGCCCAAATCGACGGACATCTTCTCTTCGAGCTTGGACTTCTGCCGCGGGGTGAGGATCCCCAGCAGCATCTCGTTGAGCTTGTCCATGGTCAGCGGCTCCGCTTCCAAAGGGAGCAGACGCCCGCTGATCCGCAGCAAGGGTGGACGGGTCGGCTTCAGATGAAGGTCCGAAGCCCCCTTGTCGGTCATCAGCTTCAGGAGACGGTCGAGTTCCATGATGGCGCTTGGCGAATCGCCTGATCTTACATCAAAAGCCCTCGCCCCCAAACCAGGGGTTCAAACCCCTGGAAGCCGTCGCGGCACCATGCCCTCCAGCTCCAGAAGCATCCGTTTCATGTCGAGGCCTCCGGCGTAACCGGTCAGAGAGCCGTTCGCGCCGATCACCCGGTGGCAGGGGATGATCACGCCGATCGGATTGTCGTGGTTGGCGTGGCCGACGGCGCGCACGGCCGCGGGACGGCCGATCTCCCGGGCCATCTCGCCGTAGGTGCGGGTCTCGCCGTAGGGAATGCGCAGCAGCGCCTCCCAGCAGAGACGCTGGAAGGGAGTGCCGCCGAAATCGAGAGGGACGTCGAACTGCCGCCGCCGGCCGGCGAGATAATCGTCGAGCTGCCGCCGCACCTCGGGGAGAGGCGTCGCTTCCGGATCCGGCTCCGCCGCGGGCCAGTGCCGCTCCAGCACCTCCACAGCACGCTCCCGCGTGGGGCAGTGGCTCAGTCCGATCAGGGCACCGTCACGGGCCACGGCCACCGCCCAGCCCAGGACATCCTGGAACAGGTCGAAACGCAGCATGATGACCGGCCCTCGTCAGAACTTCCGCATGAGGCCGACGACCACGCCCTGGACGCGCACGTTCTGGGCGGGCTCGCGGATCGGCGCCATGGTGGGGTTCGACGGCTGCAGCCGGATGATCTTGCCTTCCGGGTAGAAGCGCTTGAGGGTCGCGTCGTCGCCGACCAGGGCGACCACCATCTCGCCCGGCTCGGCGGTGTCCCGGCGCAGGACGATGATGAAGTCGCCGTCCAGGATCCCCTCGTCGATCATCGACTCGCCCACGACCCGCAGGACGTAGTGGTCCCCCTGGCGGCCGCTCATCAGATGGTCGGGGACGGCGACCCGCTCGCCGCCGGAGATCGCCTCGATGGGACGGCCGGCCGCGATCCGGCCATAGAAGGGAAGCTCGTTCTCGCCTTCCCCGCCGGGGATGGCGCGCAGCAGCTCGATCCCCCGCTTCTGGTTCCAGTCGCGCCGCAGGAATCCCTTCTCCTGAAGCAGCTTCAGATGCTTGTATGCCGTCCCGTAGGACGAGAAGCCGAACCGCTCACAGATCTCGCGATGGGTCGGAGCGATCCCCCGCTCTCTCCGGTACGCCTGGATGAATTCCAGAATTTCTTTCTGCCGTTCGGTCAGGTAGGTCATGGGCGGCAGTATAGGCGGAAACTCGGCGTAACGCAATGCTCTGCTTAAGTCAAATTCTTTCAGGAGGGTACGCGGGGCGAAAAAAGCCCCCTCTCTCCGGAGAGGGGGCGGGAAGGACCAGGCGACGACACCTGGGGGATGAACCGGTCAAGCCATGGCGATGGCGAGCTCTTCCTGCTGGGTGAGCGCGCGCGCCGGGGCGTGGGCGTCGTCGTCCGCCATGCCGCCGAGCACCGCCACGTTGAAGTCGAACATGCGGTCGCGCAGCGCGGCCGGGGCCTCGGTCTTGCCCCAGCCGATGAAGCGCGCCAGCTTCTCCGGCGTGAAGTCGAGATGGTGCTGCTCCGGGTCGCTCCAGCCGTGGACCGGCGGCAGCGGCGCCAGGTGCAGGTGCTCGAAGATGCGGGCGGCCGCCTCGTCGGCGCTGATCATGCCCTCCTCCACCGCGGCGAGGAGCGCCTCGCCGGCGTCGAGCAGGTCCTCGGTGAGGTTCTCGCCCGGCCTGGCGTGGCGCGGCAGCGGGTCCTCCTCCAGCTTCTCGAACTGGGCGACGTCCCGGGTCTCCAGGTATTTGAGGCAGGTCCGGAAGAGCCGCAGGTCGCCGAACAGGGTCGAGCTGAGCCAGAGGCGGACCCAGGCGTTCCACAGCGGGAAGTGGCCAAAGGCCTGATAGGAGCTGTCGACCATGCGGTCGTTGGCGTCGAGCAGCGCCTCCTGCAGGCGGGCCGTGGCGGCGAAGCGCTCCACCCGGAAGTCGTCCTCGCGAAGGGCCTTCATCAGCGGGCCGACCAGCGCGTGGATCGTCTCGAAGGTGCTGATCAGGCCGCGCGAATAGAGCGCGTCGACGAACCCCGCGGCGTGTGCCAGGAGGAACCAGCGGTCGCCCGCGACCTGGGTGGACGAGTACTGCAACCGGCCGGTCGAGACCCATGGCCGCACCGCCGTGGCCCCCTCGAAGTGGGCTGCGATGCTCGGGTAGCGCGCGACGATCCCGCGGAACTCCTCCTCGGCCGAGAGGCCGCGCTCGGGGTACTTCCGCATGTCGAGCGTCAGGCCGACGCTGCACAGGGGGTTCTCGGAGCCGTCGTGATTGTCGAAGGGGATGACCCAGAACCAGCCGCCGTCGAAGATGTGATGGAGGGTGCCCTCGTACCAGCGCGCGGAGAGGCCGGGGTGCTCGTCCTCGCGGAGCGTGTCGTCGTACGGCCGGATCCCCGTCATGTGGGTGAAGATCGAGCGCGACTCTGTGTGCAGGCGGGTCGGCTCCTCGCGCAGGCCGAGCGTGCCGGCGAGGAGCGACTTGTGGCCGGTGCCGTCGATCAGGAAGCGGGCGCGGAGCTCCTCCCCCTCGGCGGTGCGCAGGAGGACCCCGTCGTCGCCGATCTCCAGATCGCGGACGTCGGTGTGCTCGCGGTAGACGGCGCCGTGCCGGACGGCGGCGTTGACCATGTACTGGTCGATCTCGGCCCGGAACAGGTGGCTCTCCGAAAACAGCGGAGTCGCCGGCGGCACCAGCAGGTGCGATTGGGCCGGGCTCTGGCGCTTTCCTTCTTCATGGTAGAGGAAGCCGATGGTGCGCTTGACCCCGCAGGAGGCCGACACGTGCTGGCGGATCGAGAGCGAGTTGCTGAGGTGCTGGATCTCCGGGACGCCGAAGCGCTCGCCCAGGATCCAGAGAAGCATGGAGCTCTGCGGCAGCATCGCCTCGCCGATCGCGAAGCGCGGATGAGCCCCCTTCTCCAGCAGGAGCACGCTGTGCCCCTGCCGGGCCAGGATGGCCGCCAATGCGGAGCCGCCCAGGCCGGAACCCAGGATCGCGACGTCGTACGTCTCCTCTTCGTGACGGAAGTCAACCATTGGGTACCCCTCCATGTCAGTGCGGTCCGGGGAGGACCACGAATCAAGAAAAAAACTGCAATCGTCTCCACAGTGCGGTCCAGGGGGGGAAGCGGGACAACCCTGATAGGATGCGGCGGCCACGGAGGACGCCATGGAACCAAACCGCGCGCCGGCCAGCGAGGAGTCCCGCCTCGTCCGCGGTCTCGGCACCTGGGACGCCGCCCTGCTGACCATCGGGTCGGTCGTGGGGACCGGCATCTTCCTCACCACCAGCGACATCGCGCGGGTCCTGCCGGACAGCGGCCTCATCCTCTGGGTCTGGGTCGCCGGCGGTCTGCTGACCCTGGCGGGCGCGCTCACCTATGCCGAGCTCGGCGTGATGTTCCCCCGCGCCGGCGGCCTCTACCACTATCTCCGGGAGGCCTACGGCCCGCTCTGGGGGTTCCTCTACGGGTGGATCGCCTTCCTGGTGATCATGTCCGGCGGCATCGCCACCATCGCCGTGGGCTTCGGGAAATACCTGGCGAGCTTCGTCCCCTCCCTCGCGGAGACCGCTTTCGCCGTGCGCATCCCCGGCCTGCCGGCCTGGGAGATCTCGGGCATCCAGCTCGCCGCCGTGGGCTCGATCGTGCTCCTCACCGGGGTCAACCACCTCGGTCTCGAGGAGGGGGCCTGGGTGCAGAACGCCCTGACGGTCGTCAAGGTGGGATCGATCCTGGTCTTCGGCGTCCTCGCTTTCCTCGTCCCGGCCCCAGCAACGTCTGAAGCGGCGACGGCGCCGGCCTCCCCGGTTCCCATGGGCGGAGCGCTCCTGGTGGCCTTCGGCGTGGCGATGGTCGCGACCCTCTGGACCTACGACGGATGGTATGGCCTGACCTGCTCGGCCGGAGAGGTGCGCGACCCGGCGCGCAGCCTGCCGCGCGGGCTGATCCTGGGCACCGTGGCGGTCATCGGCCTCTATCTGCTGCTCAATCTCGCCTACGTCCGCGCCCTGCCGGTCGCCGCCATGGCCGCGGAGCCGCGGATCGCCGAGGCCGCCGCCGGCCGGCTTTTCGGCGCGGCCGGCGCGCGCCTCGTCACCGTGGCCGTCCTCGTCTCGGCCTTCGGCTGCATCTCCTCCACCATCCTCTACAGCTCGCGGATCTATCTGCCGATGGCCGCCGACGGCCTGTTCTTCCGGTCGCTCGCCGCGGTCCATCCCCGCTTCCGCACGCCGGTCCGCTCGCTCTGGGCGCAGAGCGCCTGGGCGGCGGTCCTGGCGCTCTCGGGGACCTACGAGCAGCTCTACACCTACGTGGTCTTCGCCTCGGTCGTCTTCCATGCGGCGATCGCGGCGGCCGTGTTCGTCTTCCGGCGGTGCCGGCCGGACCTGCCGCGCCCCTACCGCACCTGGGGCTATCCGGTCGTCCCGGCCCTGTTCATCCTGGCCTGCCTGCTCCTGATCGGAAACACCCTCGTGGACAGCCCGCGGGAGTCGCTCGCCGGGCTCGGCCTGCTGGCCCTCGGGCTGCCGGCCTACGCCCTGTTCCGGCGCCAGGGGAGCCACCCTCACTAGTGCAACTTTTTCCTCTCCGGACCCTTTCTGGATAGAATCGGGCGATCGAGCGCGGGGGAGAGAGGTCTGTCTACAGATCCCGAAAACCATCGTCTGGAGGAAATCGCGTGAAACGTATTTTCGTGTCGACGGCTCTGTTGTGCCTCCTGCTGGCAAGCGGCGCCCATGCCGCTCCGGCGGAGAAGACGGCTCCGAAGAAGAACGAGCCCAAGGATCTCCTGAACGCCGGCACCTTCGCAGGGCTGTCGCTGCGCGGGATCGGCCCGGCCATCACCTCGGGCCGGATCATCGACCTGGCCATCCATCCCGATCAGCCGGGCACCTGGTATGTGGCGACGGCCGGGGGCGGCGTCTGGAAGACGACCAATGCCGGCGTCACCTTCAATCCCGTGTTCGACGGCCAGTCGTCCTACTCCATCGGCTGCGTCGTCATCGACCCCAACAACCCGCTGGTCGTCTGGGTGGGGAGCGGCGAGAACAACAGCCAGCGCAGCGTCTCGTATGGGGACGGCGTCTACAAGTCGGTGGACGGCGGCAAGACCTGGGCGAACGTCGGCCTCAAGAGCTCCGAGCACATCGGCAAGATCGTCGTCGACCCGCATGATTCGAACACCGTCTACGTGGCGGCCCAAGGCCCCCTCTGGGCGGCCGGCGGCGACCGCGGCCTGTACAAGACGACGGACGGCGGCAAGAGCTGGAAGCCGGTCCTCACGATCAGCGAGAACACCGGCGTCACGGACGTCGTGATGGACCCGCGCGATTCGAACGTCCTCTACGCCGCGTCCTACCAGCGGCGGCGGCACGTCTGGACCCTGATCCACGGCGGCCCCGAGTCCGCCATCTACAAGAGCCGTGACGGCGGGGCCAACTGGACCAAGCTGACCACCGGCCTGCCCAAGGAAGAGCTCGGCCGCGTCGGCCTGGCGATCGCGCCGGCCAACCCCGACGTGGTCTACGCCATCGTCGAGGCGGCGCGCGGCGCGGGCGGCGTCTTCCGTTCCGACGACGCCGGCGCCAACTGGGCGCGGCAGGGGAGCTACGTGCCGGGCAGCGCGCAGTATTACCAGGAGCTCTTCCCCGACCCGAACGACGTGGACACCCTCTACACCGTGGACGTGTATCTGCAGGTGAGCCACGACGGCGGCAAGACCTGGGCGAACGCCGGGGAGCGGCACAAGCACGTGGACAACCACGTGGTCTGGATCGATCCGCGCAACCGGGACCACCTCCTGAACGGCAACGACGGCGGCCTCTACGAGAGCTACGACCGCGCCCGCACCTGGCGGTTCATGCCGAACCTGCCGGTCACCCAGTTCTACCGGGTCGAGGTGGACAACGACAAGCCGTTCTACAACGTCTACGGCGGCACTCAGGACAACTTCAGCCTCGGCGGACCGTCGCGGACCCGTTCCGTCAACGGCATCATGAGCCAGGACTGGTTCGTGACCGTGGGCGGCGACGGCTTCGAGACCGTGGTCGATCCCGAGGACCCGAACATCCTGTACGCGCAGTCGCAGTACGGCGAGGTCAACCGCTACGACCGGCGGAGCGGGGAGAAGATGGACGTCAAGCCCCAGGCCGGCCTGAACGAGCCGGCGCACCGCTTCAACTGGGACTCGCCGCTGATCATCAGCCCGCACTCCCACACCCGCCTCTACTTCGCGGCCCAGAAGGTCTTCCGCAGCGACGACCGCGGCAACACCTGGCGCTCCGTGAGCCCGGACCTGACCCGGCAGATCGACCGCAACACGCTCAAGGTGATGGGGAAGATCTGGGGCCCCGACGCGGTGGCGAAGAACGCCTCGACCTCCCCCTACGGCAACATCGTCGCGCTCGCCGAGTCGCCGAAGAAGGAGGGGCTTCTCTACGTCGGCACCGACGACGGTCTGATCCAGGTGAGCGAGGACGGCGGCGCCGACTGGCGCAAGATCGACCGCTTCCCGGGCATCCCGGAGAACACGTACGTATCGCGCGTGGAGCCTTCCGCCCTGGACGCGGACACGGTCTTCGCCGCCTTCGACAACCACAAGATGGGCGACTTCAAGCCCTACCTGCTCAAGAGCACGGACCGCGGCCGCACCTGGACCTCGATCGCGAGCGACCTGCCCAAGAACGGCGCGGTCTACGCGGTCGTCCAGGACCACGTCGACGCCAACCTGCTGTTCGCCGGTACCGAGTTCGGCGCCTTCTTCACAGTGGACGGCGGCCGGCGGTGGATTCAATTCAAAAGCCTGCCGACCGTCGCCGTGCGCGATCTGGCCATCCAGCGGCGGGAGAACGACCTGGCGCTCGCGACCTTCGGCCGCGGGTTCTACATCCTGGACGACTACACGCCGCTGCGCCGTCTGAATGTCGACACCCTGCAGAAGGACGCCGTCCTGTTCCCGGTCAAGCCGCCCCTGATGTACGTCGAATCCGAGCCCTACGGCATCCGGGGCAAGGCCTTCCAGGGCGAGTCGTTCTTCACCGCTCCCAACCCGCCGTTCGGCGCGGTGTTCACCTACTACCTGAAAGACGACCTGAAGACGCGCCGGAAGCTGCGCTGGGAGACCGAGGAGCAGGCCGAGAAGGAAGGCGGCAACGTCGCCTACCCGAGTTGGGACGAGCTGCGCGCCGAGGACCGGGAGTCGGATCCGGTGGTCCTCCTCACGATCAGCGACGAGCAGGGGAACGTGGTGCGCCGCCTGACCGGTCCGACCACCGCCGGCTTCCACCGGGTGGCCTGGGACCTCCGCTTCCCCACCACTCTGCCACCGGACGACACGCCGTTGTCGGAAGAGAACCTGTTCGCCGATCCGGACCTCGGCCCATTCGCGGCGCCCGGCACCTACCGGGTGACGATCGCCAAGCGGGCGGAAGGCAAGCTGACGCCGCTCGGCGAGCCGCAGACGTTCCAGGCCATGCCCCTGAACCTGTCCAGCCTGCCGGCCGCGGACCAGGCCGCCGCTCTCGCCTTCCATCAGAAGACGGCGCGTCTGCAACGGGCTCTGGCCGGAGCGCAGGAGGTGGTCAGCGAGACCGAGCAGCGGATCGACGCCATCCAGCGCGCCCTGCTGGAGACGCCGCGCGCCGACGACAAGCTGAGCGACGAAGCCGACGCCCTCGAACGGCGGCTGCTGGACATCTCGATCGCTCTCGACGGAGACCCGGCGCTCCTGGCCCGCAATGAGACGCTCCCGCCGGCGATCTCCGACCGGGTCGACCGTGTGGTCGAGAGCCAGTGGTCCACCCTGGCAGGACCGACGCAGACCGATCTCGAAGCCTATCGCCTGGCGGCGGAGGCCTTCGCGCCGCTCCTCGCCGACCTGCGCAAGCTGGTCGAGGTGGATCTCCGGGCCCTGGAGGAGAAGATGGAGAACGCGGGAGCCCCCTGGACCCCGGGCCGTCTCCCCATCTGGCAGCCGGAGTAACCCTCACCCCCGGCCCCTGCTCCCGCAAGCGGGAGAGGGGAGCAAAACGAAGACATTCTTTGCAGTTCACCCTCTCCCACTCCTGGGAGAGGGGCCGGGGGTGAGGGCCCCCGCGCGATGCATTTTCGAAACATCCTCTGACAGATTCTGTAACGGGTCACCCTCCTCCAGCGCCTAAACTCTTCACGGGGCCGGACCGGGCCGTCCCCGGGCCAGGAGAGAGGAGGGATTGTTGGTTCCACCGTCACGCCCCCCTGGAGCGCAGGAGAACGCAGCCATCCGCCTGTTCCTGGCCTTGTCGCCACGGCTGCCGCCCGTGGCCCAGCCCGATCCGCCGGACGAGCTCCGGCCGTACGAGGACGCCACCGTCCCGCGGCCGGTGGGAAGCGAGGTGCTCGCCGGAACCTGGTTTCCCGCGCATGTAGCGAATGCGCGCGGCGCGGTCCTCCTGCTGCCCCCGTGGCTCGCCTGGGGGAGGTCCTACTTCCACCGGAGGGGCCGGATCGAAGCCCTCCGTGCCGCCGGCTATCACACCATGACCCTGGATCTGCCCCGGGGCCTGCGGAAGCAAGGCTTCTTCGACCGCGACGTGGAGGGCGGTCTCGAGGAGCTGCGGAGGCGCGCGGGCAACCTGCCGCTGCACGTCTGGGGGGTGAGCGCCGGAGGCTATTGGGCGCATCCGGTCCTCGCCCGCACGGACGGCGTCGCCGGCGCCTTCTTCGAGGACGTGGCCCCCCACCTGATCGAATGGTCCTGGCGGGTCGCGCCGCTGGGCCGGCCGTTCTACCTCTTCTTCCGGCACGTCCTGCGCAGCTCCTACCGCTACCTCGACATGCGGCGGCACGCCGAAGCCTTCTCGCTGAAAGCCGTCACCTACGTGGGAGGAGCGAAGGACCCGGGCGTGCGCCCCGCGGACACCCGCGACCTCGCCACGAGGACCCGAGGCCGCTGCCACATCGTCGAGCGCGCCAAGCACCTGGACGCGATCAAGCTCGCCAACCGCGAGGTGATCGAGCTGGCGCTGGAGACGTTCGCGCGGGCGGAGGGGGGATCAGGGGCGGGCGAAGCCGGGGAGCGAGAGGCCGTCTTCGCCGGGACCCTCACCCCCTAACCCCCTCACTGGCGCCGGAACTTGCCACCTACGAAGCAAGTCCATGACCGCAACAGAGACACTTTTCTCCTCTCGCTCGGTTCGAGGATTCTCCGCATCCCAAACGAAGAGGCTCTCGGCACTCCCCAAAAAGTCCTGGAACAGATCCGAAAAGCGATGCTCTGCCGCTGACATCCTCCGGTTCCCCTCTCCCGGGTGGGTGTGAGATTGGATGAGAAGGCCAGCCTCCCTGCGCAGTCCTATGATGGCTGCAAGGGATAACGGGCTCGAGGCCCAGAAAGGAGACTGGCCATGGGAGATATTAGCAGCAGACTGGTAGCAAAC
>DATFPH010000376.1:0-5537 GCA_035264905.1 Thermoanaerobaculia bacterium | reverse complement strand
TGGTGGGTGTATTGCCGACGCCAAGCATGCCCGTCCTGTGCCTGGACGATGCACCGCATCTGGCGCTGCAGCCCGAGGGCAATCCCTCGGGTCACACCCTGCCCGCGCACCTGGCCTACGTCATCTACACCTCGGGCTCGACGGGGCGGCCGAAGGGGACGCTCAACAGCCACCGGGGCATCGTCAACCGGCTGCTGTGGATGCAGGAGCGCTATCGGCTGACCGGCGACGACCGGGTGTTGCAGAAGACCCCCTACAGCTTCGACGTGTCGGTGTGGGAGTTTTTCTGGCCCCTGCTCACCGGGGCGCGCCTCGTCATCGCGGAGCCGGGCGGGCACCAGGACCCGGTCTACCTGATCGCCGCGATCGAGGCCGCGGGGATCACCACGATCCACTTCGTGCCCTCGATGCTCCAGGCGTTCCTGGAGGCGCCGGGGGTGGAGCGCTGTGCGGCCTCGCTGGTCCGCGTGGTGTGCAGCGGCGAGGCCCTGCCGCCGGAGATGACGCGGCGGTTTTTCGCGCGCCTGCCGGGCGTCGAGCTGCACAACCTCTACGGCCCTACGGAGGCGGCGGTCGACGTCACCTTCTGGGCCTGTGATCCCGCGGACCGGCGGGGCCTGGTGCCGATCGGCCGGCCGGTGGCCAACACGCAGATGCACGTGGTGGACCGCGAGCTGCGGCCGGTGCCGGTCGGCGTGGCCGGGGAGCTGTTGATCGGCGGCGTGCAGGTGGGGCGGGGCTATCTGGCGCGGCCGGAGCTGACGGCCGAGCGCTTCGTCCCGGACGGCCTCGGAGGCGAGGCCGGGGCGCGGCTCTACCGCACCGGGGACCTGGGGCGCTGGTGGGCGGGCGGAGAGATCGAATACCTCGGCCGCATCGATCATCAGGTCAAGCTGCGCGGCGTCCGCATCGAGCTGGGCGAGATCGAGTCCCAGCTCCGGTCGCACCCGGCCGTGCGGGACGCCGTGGTGGTGGCGCGCGAGGACCGCGCGGGAGACCCGCGGCTGGTGGCCTACGTGGTCGGCGGCGAGGCGGGAGCGCTGCGCGCCCACGTGGTGGCGAAGCTGCCGGAGGCCATGGTGCCCTCGGTCTTCGTGCTCCTCGACGCGCTGCCGCTGACCGCGAGCGGCAAGGTGGATCGCAAGGCGCTGCCCGCGCCGGAGATGGGAGAAGCGCGGCGCGGCGCCTACGTCGCGCCGCGCACTGAGCTGGAGCGCGTGCTCTGCGGGATCTGGGCGGACGTGCTGGGCCTGGAGCGCGTCGGCATCGACGAGGGCTTCTTCGACCTCGGCGGGCACTCGCTGCTCGCGGCGCGCGTGGTGAGCCGGGTGCGCGCGGCCCTGGGGCGCGAGCTGCCTCTCCGGGCGATGTTCGAGCATCCGACGATCGGTGGCTTGTGCGCGAAGCTGCCGGAGCTCACGAGCGGCCTGGCGCTGCCGCCGATCGAAATCGTGGCGGACCGGGACGATCTGCCGCTGTCGTTTGCGCAGCAGCGCCTCTGGTTCATCGACCGCCTCGAAGGCGGCAGCAGCCACTACAACGTCGCTGGCGCGGGACGCGTGCGGGGGGAGCTGGATCTGGCGGCGTTCGCCCGCGCGCTGCGGACGATCGTCGAGCGGCACGAGCCGCTGCGCACGGTGTTCCGCGAGGTCGGGGACCGCGTGGTCCAGGTCATCCGCCGGGATGTCGACTTCCAGCTGGCGTCGCACGATCTGAGCGGTCTGACGGGCGAGGAGAGGGAGAGAGAGGTCTGGCGCCGGGCGTCCGAGGACGCGCGCCGGCCGTTCGACCTGAGCCGCGACCTGCTGCTGCGCGCTGGCGTGCTCAAGCTCGCCGAGCAGGACCATGTGCTGCTGTTCAACATGCACCACATCGCCTCCGACGGCTGGTCGATGGGCGTGCTGATTCAGGAGCTCGTCACGCTCTACGCGGCGTACCGCGCCGGCGAGGAGAGCCCGCTGCCGCCGCTCTGCGTGCAGTATGCGGATTACGCGCAGTGGCAGCGGCAGTGGCTGCGTGGCGAGATCCTGGACAGCCAGCTCGGCTACTGGCGGCGGCAGCTCGCGGGCGTGCCGCAGGTCCACGCCCTGCCGCTCGACCGGCCGCGGCCGTCGCGCCTGACCTACGACGCGGGCCTCTCGGTGCAGCGCCTGGACGGCAGGCTCCAGGAGCGGATCGCGGCGCGCTGCCGGGAGTCCGGGGTGACGCTGTTCATGTTCCTGCAGGCGGCGTTCTCCGTCCTTTTGAGTCGCTACAGCCAGGAGAAGGACGTCGTGGTGGGCTCGCCGATCGCGGGACGTGTCCACCGCGACGTGGAGCCATTGATCGGGTTTTTCGTCAACACGCTCGTGTTGCGCAGCGATCTGTCCGCGAATCCGCGGTTCGTGGATCTGCTGGAGTCGAGCCGGCAGACGATCCTGGATGCCTACGCCCATCAGCACGTGCCGTTCGAGATGCTGGTCGAGGAGCTCAAGCCGGAGCGCAGCCTGAGCCACAGCCCGTTGTTCCAGATCCTGATGGTGTTGCAGAACGCGGAGCAAGGGGTGGTCGATCTCGGCGGCCTGCGCCTCGAGCCGGTCGGCGAGGGGAGCGGTGTCGTGAAATTCGATCTGGAGCTCAATCTGACGGAGCTCGCGGAGGGTCTGGCCGTCCACTGGTCGTACATGACGGATCTGTTCGACGGCGCGACGATCGAGCGGATGGCGGCGGGCTTCGCGGTGCTGCTCCCGGGCATCGTGGAAGGGATGGAGGAGAGGGTGCAGGAGCTGCCGCTGCTGACCGCGGCGGAGCGGCGGCGGCTCTCCGCCTGGGACCCCGCGGCGGCGGCCTACCCGCGCGATCTGCGCATCCACGAGCTGTTCGAGGCGCAGGTGGGCCGGTCGCCGCACGCGGTCGCGGTGGTGTCGGACGGAGGGCGGTGGACCTACGCGGAGCTCGACGAGCGGGCGAACCGCCTGGCCCACCATCTGATCGGTCTGGGGGTGGGAGAGGAGACGCTGGTCGGGCTGTGCGCGGAGCGCTCGCTGGAGATGGTGGCCGGCATCCTCGGCATCCTCAAGGCCGGCGGCGTATACGTGCCGCTCGATCCGGAATATCCGGAGGCGCGCCTCGCCTCCATGGTGGACGACACGGGCGTGGAGGTGGTGCTGGCGCAGGACCGGCTGGCGGGGATGAGCTGCTTCGCCGGGCGCCGGACCGTGTCGCTGGACGATCCTGCGCTCGGCCATCTCCAATCACCGGAATCGCCGGCCCTGCCAGGCCGGTCGAGCGACCTGGCGTACGTGATCTATACCTCCGGCTCGACGGGCCGGCCGAAGGGCGCGATGGTCGAGCACCGGAGCGTCGTCCGTCTCGTCATCGGCCCGGACTTCCTGCCGCTCGGCGCGGACACGGTGATGTTGCAGGCGTCGTCGGTTTCGTTCGATGCGGCGACGTTGGAGATCTGGGGGCCTCTCCTCAATGGCGGCCGCCTGGTGCTCTATCCGGAACGAGTGCCGGAGATCGAAAAGCTGAACGAGGTGATCGAGCGGCACGGAGTCAACACGGCCTGGTTGACGGCGGGCCTGTTCGATCAATGGAGCGATCAGGTTCCGCCCGCGAGCCCCTTGCGGTGGGTGCTGACCGGCGGCGACGTCGTGGACCCGCTGGCCGTCGCGCGGGTGTACGCGGCTCTGCCGGAGGTGGAGGTGATCAACGGCTATGGGCCGACGGAAAACACCACCTTCACCACTTGCTACTCGATCCCGCGCGGCCACGATCCGCGGCAGGCGCTGCCGTTGGGACGGCCGATCAGCGGGACCGGGGTGGTCGTGCTCCAGGAGAATCGAGATCTCGCGGCTCCCGGCGCCGCCGGTGAGCTCTGTGCGCTCGGCGACGGGGTGGCCCGCGGCTACCTGAACCGTCCGGAGCTCACGGCGGAACGGTTCCTGGCCAACCCCTATGCCGGGAGCGCCGGATCGCGCCTGTACCGGACGGGAGATCGGGCGCGCTGGCGGGTCGACGGGACGCTGGAATTCCTGGGCCGGAAGGATGACCAGGTCAAGATCCGCGGCTTCCGCGTCGAGCTGGGAGAGATCGAGGCGCAGCTCCGGCTCGCGGAGCCGGTGCGGGACGCGGTGGTATTGGCCCGCGAGGACCGGCCCGGAGAGAAGCGGCTGGTGGCGTATGTGGTGGGCCGGGAGGGGGGCGAGCCGGACGCGGGGCGGCTGCGGGCCGGCTTGGCGGCGAAGCTCCCGGAGCACATGGTGCCGTCCGTCTTCGTGGTGCTCGAAACGCTGCCGTTGACGGCGAACGGGAAGGTGGACCGCGCCGCGCTGCCCGCGCCGCAAGAGAAAGATTTTCCGCGCGACGGGTACGCCGCGCCGCGCACGGAGCTGGAGCGCCGGCTGTGCGAGATCTGGGAAGAGCTGCTGGGCGTCGAGCGGGTGGGGATCGCGGACAGCTTCTTCGATCTCGGAGGGCACTCGCTGCTGGCGACGCGCGCGGTGAGCCGCGTGCGCTCGGACCTGCACCGGGAGATCCCCCTCCGGGCGTTCTTCGAACATCCGACGATCGAAGGGATCTGCGCAGAGCTCGCGGAGTCGAGCGGCGGATGGGTCCTGCCGCCGATCGAGGTCCTGGCGGAGCGGGAGGGGCTGGCGCTGTCGTACGCGCAGCAGCGCCTCTGGTTCATCGATCGTCTGGAAGGGGGGAGCAGCCACTACAACGTTCCGGGAGCCGTCCGTGTAAAGGGCCGTCTCGACACGCGGGCGTTCGCCCGTGCGATGCGGACGATCGTGGACCGTCACGAGTCGCTGCGCACGGTTTTCCGGGAGGTGAACGGCCAGGTGGTCCAGGTGGTCCGTGCGGAGGTCGCGCTCGCTCTGGCGGAGAGCGATCTGAGCGGTCTGGGGGCCGAGGAGCAGGAGAGGGAAGTCCGGCGCCTGGCCCTGGAGGATGCGCGGCGGCCGTTCGATCTGAGCCGCGATCTGCTGTTGCGCGTGGGGCTGCTGAAGCTCGCGGACGAAGCGCACGTGGTGCTGTTCAACATGCACCACATCGCGTCGGACGGATGGTCGATGGGCGTGCTGATGCGGGAGCTCGCGCCGCTCTACGAAGCCTATCGGGCCGGCGGGCCGGACCCGCTCCCGCCGCTCAGCGTGCAGTCTGCGGATTACGCGGAGTGGCAGCGGCAGTGGCTGGAGGGCGAGGTCCTCGAAACCCAGCTGGGCTATTGGCGGGAGCAGCTCAACGGGCTGCCGCTGATCCATAACCTGCCTCTGGACAAGCCGCGGCCCGCGCGGCAGGGTTTCGAGGGCGGCGAGCGCGTCCAGCGGCTCGGGACGGAGCTGAAGGAGCGGATCGAGGCCGCCTGCCGGACGTCGAGGGTGACGCCGTTCATGTTCCTGGAGGCGGCTTTCGCGGTCCTGCTGAGCCGGTACAGCAATGAGACGGACATCGTGGTGGGCTCGCCCATCGCGGGCCGCGTCCATCGCGACGTCGAGCCGCTGATCGGGTTCTTTGTCAACACGCTGGTGTTGCGCAGCGATCTCGCCGCT
>DATFPH010000375.1:0-66748 GCA_035264905.1 Thermoanaerobaculia bacterium | reverse complement strand
CGTGCTGCGCGCCTCCAGCCTCGGGGCCGCAGTCCTGACGCTCCTGCTCGACCTCGCCAAGGGAGTGGCCGCGGTGCTCGGCACCCGCCTGCTCGACGCGCCGCCGCCGGTGGTCGGGGGCGCGGCGTTCGCCGTGGTCTTCGGACACGTCTTCCCGGTCTTCCTCGGCTTCCGCGGCGGCAAGGGGGTCGCCACCGCGGCCGGTGCCCTGGGGGCGCTGGAGCCCCTGACCATGCTGGCGAGCCTGGCTGTATTCATCGCGGTGGTGGCCTGGAAGCGCTACGTCTCGCTCGGCTCGGTCCTGGCGGCGCTGGTCTTCCCGCTGCTCGCCTGGGCGGGGTACCGCCTGGGATGGATCTCCGACGCGAATCCGTCGGTGGTGGCCGCCTCGGCGGCGATCGCCGCGCTCGTCCTCTACCGCCACCGGTCCAATCTCAGGCGTCTGCGCCGGGGCGCCGAGCCCCGGCTGGGGGAGAGAGCGGCATGAACGGCGATCCAAAGACCATCGGCGTCCTCGGCGCGGGCTCCTTCGGGACGGCCCTCGCCATCCACCTGGGCAAGGCGGGAGGGCATCCCGTCCACCTCTGGGCGCGCAATCCCGAGCTGGCGGCGCGCATGGCCGAGGAGCGCCGCAATCCCGAGTACCTGGACGAGGTCGAGCTGCCGCCCGAGGTGGCGCCGACCTCCGACCTGGAAGCGCTCGCCGACTGCGAGCTGATCCTGGTCGCCGCGCCGTCGCACGGCTTCCGCGACGTGCTGCGGTCGTTCCTGCGCGCCCGTCCGGGCCGGCGCCGCATCGAGCTCGTCTCGGCCGCCAAGGGGATCGAGACCGAGACCCTGGCGCGGATGAGCCAGGTCGTCTTCGAGGAAACCATGGCCGCGGACCGCGAGGTGCGCTACGCCGCGCTCTCCGGCCCCACCTTCGCCCTGGAGCTGGCCAAGGGGATGCCCACGGCCGCCGTGATCGCGTCCGAGGACTCCGCCTTCGCCACCGCCATCCGCGAGTCGCTCTCGACCCCGGCTTTCCGTCTCTACTCCTCTTCCGACGTGGTGGGGGTCGAGCTCGGCGGCGCGGTCAAGAACGTCATCGCCATCGCCGCGGGCACGGCGAGCGGCCTGCAATTCGGCGCCAACACCCTGGCCGCGCTGATCACTCGCGGCCTCCACGAGATCACCCGCCTTGGGATCGCCTATGGCGGCCAGCCGCGCACCTTCGCCGGCCTCGCCGGCCTGGGCGACCTCGTGCTGACCTGCACCGGCAGCCTCTCCAGGAACCGCCGCACCGGCCTCGACCTGGCCGCGGGCAAGACTCTCGAGCAGATCACCGGCGGCACCCACTTCGTCTCTGAAGGCATCCGCAACTCGATCGCCGTGGCGCGCGTCGCCGCCGCCAAGGGAGTCGAGATGCCGATCACCGAGCAGATGGTCCAGGTGATGTACGAAGGCAAAGACCCCCGCAGGGCCTGCGAGGAGCTGATGACCCGCGGCCTCAAATCCGAAAACGAGCTCTGAATCCAAAATCCAATGTCCGATCACCAGACCCTCCTCATCCTCGACTTCGGCAGCCAGTTCACGCAGCTCATCGCACGGCGGGTGCGCGAGAACCGGGTCTACTGCGAGGTCCACCCGTTCGACCTGCCGCTCGACGAGATCCGCCGCCGGCGTCCGCTCGGCCTGATCCTTTCGGGCGGGCCGCAGAGCGTCTACGAGGCCGACGCCCCGAACGCGGATCCTGCCCTGTTCGACCTCGGGATTCCCACGCTCGGCATCTGCTATGGCATGTATGTGATGGCGCATCGCCTGGGCGGCTCGGTCGCAGGGGCGGCCCATCGCGAATATGGGCGGGCCGAGGTCGCCATCGTCGAGCCCGGGCGGCTGTTCCAGGGGCTCTCCGCCTGCGAGACGGTCTGGATGAGCCACGGCGACCGGGTGGAGTCTCTGCCGCCGGGGTTCCGGGTGACCGCCAGCACGGGCAACGCGCCGGTGGTCGGCTTCGAGAACCCCGAGCGGGGCTTCTACGGCATCCAGTTCCACCCCGAGGTCTCGCACACCGTCTCCGGCTCCGAGATCCTCCGCAACTTCCTCTACGGCGTCTGCGGCGCCCGCGGCGACTGGCGCATGGCCTCCTATCTGGAGGAGGCGGTCGCCACCGTCCGCGAGCGGGTGGGGGAGGGCCGGGTGATCTGCGCGCTGTCCGGAGGGGTCGATTCCTCGGTCGTGGCGGCGCTGCTCAACCGCGCGGTGGGGGAGCGCTCCACGGCCATCTTCGTGGACAACGGCGTGCTCCGCAAGGACGAGGCCCTGCAGGTGACGCGCACCCTGCGCGATGCCCTTGGCGTGCCCGTCGTGGCCGTGGACGCCCGCGCCCGCTTCCTGGGCGAGCTCGCCGGAGTCGAGGACCCCGAAAAGAAGCGCAAGGTGATCGGCCGCGTCTTCATCGACGTGTTCAAGGACGAGGCGAAGCGGATCGAAGGAGCGCACCACCTGGCGCAGGGCACGCTCTATCCGGACGTGATCGAGTCCGTCTCGGTGAAAGGCCCGTCGGCGGTGATCAAGACCCACCACAACGTGGGGGGTCTCCCGAAGGAGCTGGGCTTCGAGTTGGTCGAGCCGCTGCGCTTCCTGTTCAAGGACGAGGTCCGGCAGCTTGGCCGTGAGCTGGGGCTGCCCGAGGCGATCATCGGCCGGCATCCGTTCCCCGGCCCGGGCCTGGCGGTGCGCATCCTGGGCGAGGTGACGGCCGAGCGCGTGGCCCTCCTCCAGGAGGCGGACGCCATCTTCCTGAACGAGCTGCGCGAGAGCGGCTGGTACGACAAGACGAGCCAGGCCTTCGCGGTGCTCCTGCCGGTCAAGAGCGTGGGGGTGATGGGCGACTTCCGCACCTACGAGAGCGTCATCGCGCTCCGCTCTGTCGAGACGCAGGACTTCATGACCGCCGACTGGAGCCCGCTCCCCTACGAGCTGCTGGGCCGCGTCGCCAACCGGATCATCAACGAGGTCCGCGGCGTGAACCGGGTGGTCTACGACGTGACGAGCAAGCCACCGGCGACGATTGAGTGGGAGTGACCTCCCCCCCGCCCCGGGTTGAACCCCCGGGGCTACGCGCCAGCGCCCGGGACGGGCGTCCGCTACCCCCGAGCCCTCGCACGCATCCTCCGCCGCCACCGCCGCTGACTCCCTGGCCGGGTGAGCCTCTCCCCCCGCGAGGTGAGCCTTGCCCCTCGAGAGGGGAGACTCTCACCTCGCCAGGGGAATCTCTCCCCCCGTGCGGGGGGACTCTCACCTCCCGAGGGGAGTCTTTCCCCTCGCCGGGTGAGTCTCTCACCGAAGGAGGGGAGCTTTTCCCCTCGCCGGGTGAGTCTCTCCCCTCGCCAGGGGAGTTGCTCACCTCGCGAGGGGAATGATCCACCTCACGATCTCCGCCACGATCTCCTCCGGGCTTCCCGCCACGTCCACCTCCAGCGCATGCGACGGCGGCTCCAGGGCCGCGAGCTGGCTGTCGAGCATCCTCGCCTTCATGAAGTGCCCGTGCCGCTGCTCCAGACGATCTCGGATCAGGTCCCGGCTCCCGGTCAGGTGGACGAAGCGCACTCCGTCCAGACCTCCGGCCAGGATCTCCCGGTAGCTCGCCTTGAGGGCCGAGCAGGCGACCGCCGCGTCCTCTCCGATGGCGAGGCAGCGCTCGATCAGTGCGCGCAGCGCCTCAAGCCAGGGGAGACGGTCCGCATCCGTCAGTGGAATACCGGCGGCCATCTTCTGGACGTTGGCCAGGGGGTGGAGATCGTCCCCCTCGTGGAAGGACCAGCCCAGGGTCTCGGCGAGCAGACGGCCGACCGTCGTCTTGCCCGAGCCGGCGACCCCCATCACGATGACGATCATCGAGTCGGGTGATATCATATCCAGGATTCGTCCAAACTAGGTTTCTGGAGGAGCTCCTTCGTGGAAATGCTCGGCTCTGTCCTGGCTGGTGTCTTCGCGTGCGGCGGTTGCTTCGGCTTCCTGCCGATGATCCTGGCTGCCGTGGCGCTCATCGACTCGATCCGCACCGGCGCCGGCTGGTACTGGTGCCTGATCATCCTCGCCATGCCGGTGATCGGCCCGATCGCCTACTTCGTCGTGGTGCGCAGCGCTCTCCTGGGCAGCCACAGCGCGGCGTTCATGTCGCATTCGACGGCGCGCCGCCTCCAGGCGCGCCGCCACCTGAAGGCGCTCCAGGTCCAGCTCGGCCACTGGCGGGGACCGGGCGTGCTGACCGAGGCGGGGGAGGATCTCCTCGTCCTCGGCAAGAACAAGGAAGCCGAGGCGCATTTCCGGGAGGCCCTCGAGAACGGTGCCGCGGTCGAGGACGTCCATTTCGGCCTGGCTCAGGCCCTCCAGCCCCAGGGTCGCTTCGCCGACGCCGTGCCGTATCTGGAGCAGCTCGTTGCGGTCGAGCCCGACGCCCGCCTCGGCGAAGGGCCGCTCGCCCTCGCGCGCTGCCTCGACGAGAGCGGCCGGCGCGAGGAGGCCGTACCCGTTCTGCGCCGCGTCCTCGAGCGCCGCACCGTCATCGAGGCCCAGGTGCGGCTCGCGCGCATCCTCCTCCAGCAGGGGAAGAAGGAGGAGGCCGGCCCGCTGCTCGCCGAGGTCGCCGCCGACGCGAAGTCGCTCCCGTCCTACCTCAAGCGCCGGTACCGCGGCTGGATCCGCGCCGCCCGCGGCCTCCGGCCCGGCACGACGCTGCCCCGGCCGCGGGTCGACGGCGCCGTCACCGTCCGGGAGGGCCTCCGGGCCGCCGGGATCGCCGTGGGCGCCGCCTTTCTCCTTCTGGTGGGCGTGCTCTACCTCTGGAATTCCGCCATGAGGATGCCGTCCCCCCAGAGCACCCTGCGGGATTTCAGGGAGATCCAGCAGCTGCACGACAGGCTCGAGACGCTCGACAAGACCTGGCGTTGGACGCATGGCGATGATCTCGCGGTCGTCGATCTGACCGCCGGCGACGTCGACCGCTACCTGCGGGTGCGGCGGGGCCTGGAGTCCGTCCTGCGCGAGATCGCCCGCCAGGAGTCCGAGCTCCGGCAGCAGAGAGCGGCCGCGCAGAGCTCTCCCGGCTTCGGTACGATCCTCACCGCCTCTTCGGCGCCTGGCCGGGGGTTGCAGCACGAATCCTTCTTCCTGCGCACCCTGATCGCGGAGCTCGAGCGGGAGGAGATGAGCCCGCACGAGCTCGGGAATCTCGTCGCCCTCATCGACTGGCGCTTCCTGCGCCGCTCCGAGGCCCTCGCCTTCGGCCTGCCGGAGTACCAGCGCGCGGACTGGGTCAACGCGCAGCGGGAGCTCGCGATCCCTGTCGAGCTCCTGGAGCGCGGCGAGGACGATCGCTCGGCCCGCCGGTATCGCAAGCAACATGCCCTGTTACGGGCCAAGGTCGAAGCCATGGAGAAGGAGGCCAGTGCCGCCGTCGACCTCTCGCCGGCCTCCCGCACTCTCCTGGAAAGCCGTCGCGCCGAGGTCGAGGCCTTCGATCCGGGTTTTCTCCAACGGATTCTCCTGGGCGTTGAATCGTCCCTGGCTTCCCATGTGGGCTGGGCGGAGTAGGAGACAGGGCCGTCTCGCTTCGGCACCTTCGCAGCACCTTTTCTATAGGACAACTACAAAGGAACGGCCCCTGCTTCCGGTGGGTCCAAATCTGTCCACCAGGGTCTACTATTGGGGCTTCTGTGACACTCTTGGAAAGAAGGGTCAGCCCCTGACGGCTGCGGGTGCGAGTCAGGAACTGATCCGGATAGAAGGAGGGCGGCATGATTTGTCCTGAGTGTGGGTCGGAGTACGAGAACGACGTTCCGGATTGCGAAGGGTGCGAGGTGCCTCTGGTCGAGGAGGTGGACGATGGAGTGGAGGAGGTCGACTTCGCTCCGCTCGTCGAGAGCACGGACGTTGCGTACTTCGGATTGGTGACGGCGCGGCTGGAGGAGGCGGGGATCCCTTGGTTCGTGCAAGGGGAGACGTCACTGGGGGTGCTGCCCAGGGATGGGGGAGAGATGGGTGATCCTGGCGAGGAGGTCGTCACGGTTCACGTCGCCGAGAACCGGTTCCGGGAAGCCCGCCAGCTCGTGCGGGATCTCGATCCGGTCGAGGCCGACGACTGGGGCGGGTGAGGTCTTTCAGGAAAGCCCGGGACGCGCGGCGCGCAGCTCGATGCGGGAGATCTTGTCCGGATTCTTCCCGAGCTCGCTGGCCAGCCGCACCCCGATGCTCCGCTGCAGCCTCCGGCGCGCCTCCTCCTCCGGAATCTTGCTGAGGTCGACCCATCCACCGGCCGTCCGGCCGTGGCCTCCGCCCTTGCCGCGGCGCCCGAGCAGGCGGTGCATGAGCGAGCCTGCCTCGGCCCGGGTGTTGGTGGTGCGGATCGAGAGATAGAGCCGGTCCTGGTAGAAGCCGGTGCACAAGGCCCAGGTCTTCCCCTCGATGCGCAGCAGCAGGTCGGCGATCTCCGGGACGATGTCGGGCTGGTCGACCTTCCCGAGATGGCTGATGATCAGGGAGTCGACCGACTCCAGGTTCTCCAGAGCGTCGTGGAGGTTGGCGAAGTAGGTCAAGGGGAGACGCGGGTTCTGGATGCAGGCCAGCCGGCGGTGGTCCGCCCGCGGGAAGAACAGGTCGTAGATCGCCTTGTCCGGCCCGGCGTACTCGCGGGCGAAGTCCTGGGTCTCCGAGCGGATCGCGTAGATCAGGGCCGTCGCCTCGGCGTGCGTCGGCTGAATACCCGCGGACAGCATGTACTCGCCCAGGATGGTGGCCGTGGCTCCGTACTCCGGACGGATGTCGAAGAACGGTCCGTTCTGCGTGTTCTGGCGCACCGGATGATGGTCGATCACCACGTCCGGCACGAGGCGCGCCGGGAGCTGGTTGTTGCCGCTCCTCGGCTGGGTGTCGACCAGCGCAAAGGCCTGGAAGTCCTTCCAGGAGAGGCCGCGGATGTGGACGAACGGCAGCCGCAGGGTGCGGAACATCTCCCGGTTCTCCGCCCGTCCGACGATGCCGCCGAACGCCACGGTGACGGTGTGCTTGAAGGCCGTGCGGAGCAGGCGTCTCAGGATGAGCGCCGAGGCGAGGGCGTCCGGGTCCGGATTGTCGTGGGTGAGGACGAGCCAGTGCGCGGCCTTCCCACGGCTCTGGACGGTCTCCCGCAGCCGGGCGTAGCGATCCCGGGTTACGTCGGTGATCATGAAGGGCCGATTGTACGACGATTGCCCCACAGGACCCCGTGCTACCATTGCGCCCCGCGACGGGGAGGCTCCGTCGGGACACTCCCTTTTATGATCCAAGAGCTCTTCCGCATCGGGTCGTTTTCGATCAGCCCTTTCGGGGTGATGCTGGTCTTCGCCTTCCTCGGCAGCTACCTGCAGCTCCGCTGGGGGCTGCGCAAGCACGGGATCGGCGACGAGGAGGACGCCAGCGCCCTGGTGTTCGCCGCCGGAGTCGGCGGGATCGTCGGCGCCAAGGTCTACTACGCCATCTTGAACACCGACTGGCACCTGCTGTTCGACCGCTCGGGCCTGGTCTGGTACGGCGGCTTCATCCTCGGCGCCCTGGCGGTCCTCTACACCATGCGCCACCGCCGGCTCCCCGGCTGGGAGACCGCGGACGCCGTGGTCCCGGCCCTGGCGCTCGGCTATGGCATCGGCCGCATCGGCTGCTTCCTGGTGGGCGACGACTACGGCCGCCCGACCAACCTCCCCTGGGGGATCGCCTTCCCGAACGGCCTGCCGTCGACCACGGCGGGCGAGCTGCGCCAGGCCTTCCGCGTCGACATCCCCGCCTCGATCCCGGACACCGAGCTGCTGCGCGTCCATCCCACGCAGCTCTACGAGACGCTCGCCGGCCTGCTCATCTGGGGGATCGGCCTCTGGCTGTTCCGGCGCGGCTTGCGGCCGGGCACCGTGGCCCTGGTCCTCCTCGCGCTGCTGGCGATCGAGCGCTTCCTGGTCGAGATCGTCCGCGTCAAGGACGACCGCTTCTTCGGACCGTTCACGATGGCCCAGGTGATCAGCATCTGCGTGCTGCTGATCGTCCTGGTGGCGACCTGGCTGCGCTCCCGCCGGCCGGCGGCCTCCTCTCCGGTGTCGCGGACGGCCTGACCTTTGCACCTCCTCACCGAGTGAGCGCGACGCAGCGGATTCCTCCCAGGCTCCTGACCATCGCCGGCTCGGATTCCGGCGGCGGCGCCGGCATCCAGGCGGACTTGAAGACCTTCGCCGCCCACGGGGCGTACGGGATGAGCGCGATCACCGCCCTGACCGCCCAGAACACCCGGGAGGTCCGGGCCGTCCACGCCGCGCCGCCGGACTTCGTGGCCGCCCAGATCGACGCCGTGTTCGAGGACATCGGGGTCGACGCCGTGAAGATCGGCATGCTGGCCGACGCCGATCTGGTGCGCGCCGTGGCCGGCCGGTTGCGCGTCCATGCCCGGGAAATCCCGATCGTGCTGGACCCGGTGATGATTTCGAAGAGCGGCGCCGCGCTCCTGGAAGACGCGGCGGTCGAGGCTCTGCGAGAGGAGCTGATTCCGCTCGCGACGCTGGTCACCCCGAACCTCCCGGAGCTCGTGCGCCTCACCGGGCTGCCGGTCGAGAGCGAGGAGGAGCGGCGCCGCGCCGCGGAAGCCCTGGCCGGGGATCGGGGACCGGCGGTGCTCGCCAAAGGGGGGCACGCGGACGGGCCGGAGGTGGTGGACCTCCTCTGGGCCGCGCCGCGATGGCACCGGTTCGTCCACCCGCGGATCGAGACGGCCGCGACGCACGGCACCGGCTGCACACTATCGTCGGCCATCGCCGCGCGGCTCGGCCGCGGCGAGGATCTGCCGCAAGCTGTTGAAGGAGCGATCGCCTGGCTGCACGCGGCCATGGCGGCGGCCTACCCGCTGGGAAGCGGGCATGGGCCTGTCGATCATCTGTACCAGTGGAGGGAGAGCGCGTGAGCAACACGGAAGTTCTGGACCTTCTGGTGGTCGGCGCGGGACCGACCGGGATCGCCATCGGCGCCGACGCCTGCCGCAACGGGCTGTCGGTCCTGGTGGTGGACCGCGGCCCGCTGACGGCCGCCATTCAGGGATACCCCATTTTCATGGAGTTTTTCACCACCCGCGACCGTCTGGAGATCGCGGACGTGCCGTTCACCATCGCCGAGGACAAGCCCACGCGGCGGCAGGCCCTGGCCTACTACCGCGCGGTGGTCGACCGCTACAAGATCCCCCTGGCCCTCTATGAAGACGTCCTGGACGTGCGCAAGGAGGGGGAGGAGTTCCGGGTGCGCACGGCGAAACGGACGCTCCGCGCCCGTGCCGTGGCGATCGCCACCGGCTATTTCGGCCAGCCGCGGACGCTCGGCGTGCCCGGCGAGGACCTCCCCTGGGTGAGCCTCCGCTACAAGGAGGCCTACCCCCACTTCCAGCAGGACGTGGTCGTCATCGGCGCCGGCAACACGGCGGCCGAGGCGGCGCTCGACCTCTGGCGCAACGGCGCCCGGGTGTCGATCGTGCACCGCGGGCCGCACATGAAGCCCGGGGTCAAATACTGGCTCAAGCCGGACGTGGAGAACCGCATCGCCGAGGGATCGATTCCCGCCCGCTTTCACACGCGGGTCCGCGCCTTCCGCGACGGCGAGGGGGTGGAGGTGGAGGGTCCCGGCGGAGTGGAGCTCCTGCCCGCCCAGGCGGCCTACATTCTGATCGGCTACGTGCCCGACGCCGACTTCGAGCGCCGCTGCGGCATCGAGATCGACCCCGAGACCTTGATCCCCACCTTCGACCCCGCGACCTGCGAGTCGAACCTGCCGGGCCTCTACGTCGCCGGCACCCTCCAGGCCGGCCGCTGGACCGACCGGATCTTCATCGAGAACTCCCGCGACCACGGGCCGCGGATCGTGGAGCACTTGAAGCGGCGGCTGTCCTCGCCGTAGGACGTTCCCGGACCGCTCCCGACCTCCCCCGAGCACGCCTCATGGTGTAAAGTCCTGTCAGAACAGGCCTTTTCTCCAGGCACCTTTCTTGCGATGGCCGGTCCTGTCTGAGAAATTCTCAAGAGGAGGACGCTGATGAAGGGTCCCGCCAGAATGATCCCGCTGCTGATGCTGGCCGGCTCGATGTCGCTCGCCGCGCAAGAGCCGGCTCCCGCAGGAGTGGATGTCGAGATCGGCGAGTCGATCGACGTCCGTGTGGTCAACGTGGAGGCGGTGGTCACCGACCGCCACGAACAGCGCATCAAGGGGCTGAGCCCCGCCGACTTCCGCCTGCTGGTCGACGGCAAGGAAGTCCCCATCGACTATTTCACCGAGATCCGCGGCGGCGCTGCCGTCGAGGCACGCGGCGATGGGCCGGCCTCTCCCACCTCGGGGACGGTGGGCCGCAATCTGCTGATCTTCATCGACCAGAGCTTCACCATCCAGGCGCAGCTCGATCTGGTGTTGCGCCGGCTCCAGGAGGATCTCCAGCAGATCGGCCCCGGCGACCAGGTGGCGCTGGTGGCGGCCGATCCGGACGGGCACCTGCGGGTGTTGAGCGATTGGAGCTCCGATCCGGCCCGGCTGGTGGCCCTCCTCGACAAGATCCGGAAGCAGCCCACCGGCGGAGCGCAGCTGCGCGCCGCGCTCGATACCGTCGAGAACGACCGCGTGCTGCGCAACATGGCGGAGACCGGCACCGCCTGGGGCGAATCCACCGGCCTGACCGGGTTCGAGGCCGGCCACTGGTGGGATCTCCGGGAGGCGGCCCAGCCCAGAGGGCTGTCGACCCTGGAGAGCTACTCGGCCGTAGAGCGGGGTGACGCGGCCCTCTTCGCCGACGATTCGTTCGGGATGAGCGTGCTGGCCGCGATGCGCGCCTTCTCGTCGGCGCCTGGCCGCAAGGTCATGCTGCTCCTTTCCGGCGGCTGGCCGGCAGGCGTCGAGCCGCGGGTCATCGAAGGGGCCAACCTGCTCGGCTACTCTCTGTATCCGGTGGACATCTCGGGTCTCCAGACATCGCCGATGCGGGTCAACGCCGACCGCTTCGGCGACGGCGAGCTCGGCTTCTACAGGGACCGCAATGCGTTCGTCACCTCGTCCTGGGAGCGCCGGGTGCAGTACGGCTTCGAGATCCTGGCGCGCGAGACCGGCGGCAAGGCCTCGCTCAACGGCTTGCGGGAGACCGCCCTCGAGCGGACCCTGGAGGACATCGAGGCCTATTACTGGATCGGCTTCTCGCCCACCTGGAACGCAGACGGCAAGAAGCACGACATCCGCCTCGAGGTGCGGAGCTCCGGGCTGCGCGTCCGCTCGCGCCGCAGCTACAGCGACCTGTCGCTCCGGGCGCAGCAGGCCCTGGAGGCCGAGAGCCGCCGGGTGCTCGCGGCGGCGGGCGCGGGAGCGCAATGACAGGATCGAGAGACTGACAGGAGAGAGATCGGTGGCCGCCGCCGGCGCGGCGGGAAAGGAGACTGGATGCGTCGCGCCTGGATCTGCTGCAGTGTCTTCTTCTTCCTGACCCTGACCGGTTTGCAGGCGGTCCGGTCTCAGCCGCCCCAGTCGGCCCCGCCGGACGCGCCCGTCTTCGAGGAGGCGATCGACGTCCGGGTGGTGAACGTGGAGGTGGTGGTCACGGATGCGGACGGGAAGCGGGTCCGCGGGCTCGGTCCCGCGGACTTCCGTCTCCTGGTGGATGGACGGGAGGTTCCGCTCGATTACTTCTCCGAGATCGCGGACGGACAGGCGGCGATCCCTCCAGCCGCCGCGCCCGCCGTGGGAGGGCCGGCCGAGCCGGTGGCTCCGGCCGAGCCCGTGGGGCGCAGCTACCTCGTCTTTGTCGACGACTCCTTCTCCGTGGCCAGCCCGCGCAACGACGTCCTCGGGCGGCTGGCGGACGACCTCGGGTTGCTCGGACCGGCGGACCGGATGGCGGTGCTCGCCTTCGACGGCCAACGGATCGACGTGCTGAGCCCCTGGAGCGCGGACCGCGCCGTCCTGGCGCAGGCGCTGCGGGCGGCTCGCGAACGTCCGGCGCGCGGCAATCAGCTCATCTCCGGGAACCGCAGCATGGAGCGGGACGAGGACATCACCCTCGATGCGGCCCTCACCATGGAATATACAGCGAAAGAGATCCGGGACATGCTGGGCACGCTGGGGAAGCGGGTCAACCCCGAGGCGCGGACGCAGCTCGGCCGTACGGCTCTGGCCATGGCGGGGGCGCTGCGCGGCTTCGAGGTTCCGCCGGGGCGCAAGGTCATGCTCCTGCTCTCCGGCGGCTGGTCTCTCACCGTGGCTCCCAAGCTCTTCGGCCCGCTCGTGGAGTCCGCCAACCGGCTGGGCTACACCCTCTATCCGGTCGACGTGGCCCAAGGGGACGCCCGCATTCTGCGGGGGCTCGACCAGCTCGCCGCCGCGACCGGAGGGCGGGTCGCCAACTCGGTCCGCCAGGACGTGCTGCGCACCGTGGCCGAGGACTCCGGCAGTTATTACTGGCTCGGTTTTTCCCCTTCGTGGAAGGGCGATGACACGAGCCATGCGATCCAGGTCGAGGCCCGGCGGCCGGATCTGAAGGTGCGTTCCCGCCGCGGCTTCTCGGATCTGTCCCCGCGGACCGAGGTGGCCCGGAAAGCCGAGAGCGTGCTCCTGTTCGGCGGCGCCGGGGAGGAGCGCAAGGTCCGGGTGGAGCTGGCCGCCGCGCGGTCCATCAGCCGCCGGGAGGTGGAGGTGCCGGTCACCCTGGGCGTGCCGGTGGAAGCTCTGGCCCTGACGCCGGCGGATGGAGGAGGGTACGTGGCGGAGGTGCCCTTGGCGATCGCCTCTCTCGATGCGAAAGGAGGGCGCGCCGAGCTGCCGGGCTCGCGCCTGCGCGTCGCCGTGGCGCAGGTGCCGCCTGCCGGGGGCTACGCGCGATTCCGTACGGTCCTCAAGCTGCGCCGTATCGCGCAACGCTTGGTCTTCACGGTCCGCGACGCGGCCAGTGGCAAGATTCTCTGGGGAGAGGCGCAGCTTTCCTTCTGAAGGCTGAGAAAGAAAATTTCGCCACCGGTTGTTTGTCAGAGGGGGCATGCCCATCCGCGGCATCCCCCAGGGAGGTCTGATGAAATCGCTTCGCTTTGTCCTTGCCTTGTTGGCCGTGGCCCTGCCCGCCGCCGCCTGGCAGCAGCCGCCGCCCGCCGCCGAGCCGCCCGCGAGCATCTTCGGGGAGCAGATCGACGTGCGGGTGGTCAACATCGAGGTCGTGGTCACCGACAAGGACGGCAACCGCGTCTCCGGGTTGGCTCCGTCCGATTTCCGCCTGAAGGTCGACGGCAAAGACGTGCCGGTCGAGTATTTCTCCGAGGTCCGCGGGGGCCAGGCGATCGCTCCCGGCGCCGCCGCGACCGGGGAGGCGCTGCCCGGGTTGCCCAACCTGGCGCCGGGGACCACGGTGGGGACCAGCTATCTGGTCTTCGTCGACGACTTCTTCTCGATCCAGCCGCGGCGCAACGAGGTCCTGCGCGCGCTCAAGGACGAGCTGACGCGCCTGCGCCCCGAGGACCGGATGGCCATCGTGGCCTACGACGGCCGCTCCCTCGACATGCTGTCGACCTGGTCCAATTCGGAGCGCGTCCTGTCGCGGGCCTTCGACCAGGCGCTCGGCCGCCCCGCGTACGGCGTGCAGCGCCTCGCCGAGCTGCGCAACTTCGAGACGACCCAGCGGATGAACACCTCGATCGGGGTCGTCCCCGGTCCGCGCTCGGCGTTCTCCCAGCAGCTCACCCTTGAGGAGATCGGCTATGCCGGGCATCTGGCCGAACAGGTGCAGCGGACGGTGAACGCCGCGGTCAGCACCCTGCGCGGCTTCGCCTCGCCGCCGGGCCGCAAGGTGATGCTTCTGCTCTCGGGCGGCTGGCCCTACTCGCCGGCCGACTTCGCGGTCAACAACCTAGCCCGCGTCCTGGTCAGCAGCCGCGACGTGCCGCGCGGTGACGACATGCTGCGTCCCCTCGCCGACACGGCCAACCTGCTGGGCTACACGGTCTATCCGGTCGACGTTCCAGGGTTGGAGGTCCAGGGGCCGGACGCCTCGCTGGCGTCTCCGACCGCCGGCGGGATCAATCTGCGCGAGCAGGAGGTGCACGAATCGCTGGAGCTCTTGGCCAAAGGCACCGGCGGCCGGGCGCTGATCAACTCCCTGCGCGAGCAGGTCCTGCCCACGGCCGAGTCCGACACCCGCTCCTACTACTGGCTGGGCTTCACCCCGGGCTGGCAGAAGAACGATCAGCGCCACGCGGTCGTGGTGGAGCTGAACGACCGGCCGGGCCTCCGGGTCCGCTCGCGCAACGGCTTCATCGACCTGTCGCGCAAGACCGAGGTCTCCATGATGGTAGAGAGCGCCATGCTCTTCGGCAGCGCGCCGGGCGCGACGCCGATGCCCATGGAAGTCGGCGCGCCGGTCAAGGACGGCCGCAAGGAGATGGTGGTCCCGATCACCCTGGCGATCCCGGTGTCCGGCATCACCGTCGTGCCGCTCGACGGCAAGCACGTCTCCGAGCTCGAGCTGCGCGTCGCCGCGGTGGACGCGAACGGCGACCGCTCCGACATCCCGGTGGTGCCGCTGCGCATGACCCTGGAGCAGGCGCCGCCGTCCGAGGCCTATCTGCGCTATGACACCAAGATCCGGCTGCGGCGGATCGAGCAGCACCTGATCGTGGCGATCTTCGATCCGCTGAGCGGCCACATCCTCACCGCCGAGGCGGATGTGAAGCCGGACGCCAAGAAGAAAGGCAAGCCGTGAGGCCCGGGGGGTATAATCCCCGCGGAGGATCGATGAGCTCAATGCAATTGCGACGGTATCTGGCGGCCGGTCTCACGGCCGCCGTTCTCATGGCCGGAGCCGCGAGCGCGCAGAGCGCCGGCAAGGCTCCCGCAGGGCAGAAGCAGGGGCAGCAGGAGGGGGGAGAGTTCTTCGACGTGGTCAACGTCAGCGTCGTCAACGTCGACGTCTACGTGACCGACAAGAAGGGGAACCGGATCAACGGGCTCTCCCGGGACGATTTCGAGATCTTCGAGGACGGCCGTCCGGTGGCCCTCACCAACTTCTATGCCGTCGAGGAGGGCCGGTCGGTGACGCCGCAGCCCGCGCCTCAACCGTCGGCTCCCGTGGCGCAGGCTCCGGCCCCGCCCCCTCTGCCATATCAGAACCTCAACGACGTCAAAACGCCGGAGGACCAGCGGCTGCGCCTGGTGGTCTATATCGACAACTTCAACCTCCGGCCGTTCAACCGCAACCGGGTGATGCGCGAGCTGCGGGCCTTCGTCGGCCAGAAGCTGGGCCGCGACGACCAGATGATGCTGGTGACCTACGACCGTTCGCTGCACGTGCGGCGGACGTTCACCAGCGATCCCCACCTGATCGCCACGGCCCTCTTCGAGCTCGAGAAGGTCTCTGGCCAGGGGGTCCACCAGGACTCGGACCGCCGCGAGGTGCTGCGCCAGATCGAGGAGTCGCAGAGCGTCAACGAGGCGACGATGCACGCCCGGAGCTATTCCCAGTCGACGTTCAACGACCTGTCGTTCAGCATCGACGCGCTCAAGGACATCGTCGATTCGCTCGCCGGCCTGCCCGGGCGCAAAGCGATCCTCTACGTCAGCGACGGCCTGCAGCAGATCGCCGGCCAGGACATCTGGTATGCCGTCCAGGGGAAGTACGGCGAGAAGAGCTCGGGCCTGACCGAGCAGTTCCAGTTCGACGCCTCGCGCCGTTTCGAGGAGCTGACCGCCCAGGCCAATGCCAACCGGATCACCTTCTACACGATCGACGCCGCCGGTCTGCGGACCTATTCGTCCATCTCGGCCGAGACCCAGACCGCCGGGAAGCCCGGCCAGGGCGTCTTCCTCGACTCGATCCAGATCTCCAACCTGCAGAGCCCGCTCCAGATGATGGCCGAGAAGACGGGCGGGGTGGCCGTGATCAACGCGAACATCGTCACCCCCCAGCTGGAGAAGATCGCGGCCGACTTCAACAGCTACTACTCGCTCGGGTATACGTCGACCCACTACGGGGACGGCCGGTACCACAAGATCGAGGTCAAGGTGAAGCGCAAGGGGCTGAAGGCGCGGCACCGCGAGGGCTACCGCGACAAGAACACCGAGGCGCGGATGTCCGACGGCACCCTCGCCGCGCTCCGTTTCCCCTTCGAGAACAATCCTCTGGGCGTCCAGGTGGAGCTGGGGACGCCGACGCGGCGCAGCGACGGCTACTATCTGCAGCCGGTGCTGGTGAAGATCCCGATCGGCAAGCTGGTCCTGGTGCCGCGCGAAAACACCCATGAGGGGCGCGTCCGCCTGTTCATCGCCGCCGTGGACACCGACGGGAACACCACGCCGGAGGTGCAGCAGGTGCCGCTGCCGATCAGCATTCCGCTGGCGGACGTGGCCACGGCCGTCACCAAGGATTACGTCTACACGATGAGCCTGCTGATGCGGGGAGGCGACCAGAAGGTGGCGATCGGCGTGCGCGACGACGTGGCGGCGGAAGCCTCCTTCGTCTCGCGCTCCGTGCGGGTGGGTGGATGAGCGGCTGGATCGAGATGTTCCGGGGACTGGGAGAGTCCCTGCTCGACGTCCTGCGGGCCGAGGTCGCGACGCTCCAGGAGGATCTCTCCCGATCCGGGCGGATCGCCGGGGGAGCGCTGGCTCTGCTCGGCGTGGCCCTCATCCTCCTCTTCTGGATCGTCGGTCTCCTGATCTTCGCCCTGATCGCGGTGCTCGCGATCTGGCTGCAGCTCTGGGCCGCCTCGCTGATCGTGCTCGGCCTGTTCCTGATCGCGACCAGCATCCTCGCCTGGATGGGCGTGAACCGCCTGAAGCAGGTGGAGAACCCGGTTCAGACGTTCCGGCGGCGGGTGGACGACCATCTCGACTGGTGGCAGAGCACGCTGTTGCGCGACCAGCGGCCCCTGGACGTCGAGCCGGTCGCGGTGACCGACATCCTTGACGACGAGGAGGACCTGCCATGAGCCAGCGTCTCGATGAAGCGCGGCGCGAGGCCGAGCTCCGGCTGGAGCGGAGCCGCCGCGAGGCGGAGCTGCGATTGTCGGAAGTGCGGAGCGCCCTTGCGACCGAGGTCGGATTCGTGCCCCGGAAGAGGTACCTGCTTCTGCTGCTCGCCGCCGGGGCCGGCGGGCTCGCCCTCGCCCTGAAGCGCGGCCGCAAGCCACGCCGGCGCAAGCTCAAGGGTTGAAAAGAGAAGACCTGGGGGGCCGCCGCACGGTGACCCCCTGAATCATCTGAGAGTAGACGGCGGGTGGGCGGCGGATCTCAGCCGCCCGCCGCAGGGCGTTTGAAGACCATCGCGATATTGTCGGTCGCGCCGGTCTTGAAGTTGACCGAGGTGATGGAAACAAGCTCCCATCCATCTTCGCCCAGCTGATTGAGCTGCGTCACGGAGTTCGGATCGAGGCGGTAGTTCTCACTTCGGATGTTGATGATCTTGTACTCCCACTTGCTCATGGCCACACACTCCTTCCAAAGACCCATCGGGCTCCTCAGCCTCGGTCGCCCCCATTGTAGCCTGACTCGCGGAGGGTGTCACCGAATTGTTACACCGCGGCCGGGTGCTCGCTCCAGGAGACGCGCACGACCGTCCCGCGTGTGACGCCCCACTGCTGGGCGAGGCTTTCGCCGTTCAACGACAGCTCCACCGTACCGAGTGACCCGGAAAGGAAGGCCGCCTCGCCGGAAGGGATCTCGGCGTAGCAGGTCGCGCGGCGCCCGGCCGTCCGGTCTCCTACCTCGACCCGGCAGGTCCCCGCGGGCAGCCAGGCGGCCGGGATGTCGGTGACCAGATTGCCGTACCGGTCGACGTGAGCCACCCGGCCCACGATCTGTTCCGCCTCGCGGCGAGGCGGCTCGATCGGCAGGCGGACAGGGTCCTCCACGACCGGCCCGAGGGCCGCGAACGGCTCGCCGCGCAACAGCCAGGCGGCCGTCGGCGCGAACCGGTCCCGGCCATGGAACGTCTGCCCCGGGCTCGCCAGGAAGAGATCGGCCCGCTCGACGGAGCGGATCTCCTCGACCCGGTCGAGCAGGGGAGTGAGCAAGCCGTTGTCCGGAGCCAGCAGCCAACCGGACACCGCTCGTGCGGCCAGGATCCGCCGCTCGCTGCCCACCCCAGGATCCACCACTGCGAGATGAACCGTCCCGGCCGGAAAGCTGGGAAAAGCCGCAGCCAGCAGAAACGACGCCGTCTCCACATCGCCGGCCGGCACGTCATGGGAGATATCCACCAGAACCGTCTCCGGGGCGAGCCGCAGGACGGTCCCTTTGACGGCGGCGACGTAGTAGTCGGTGAGGCCGAAGTCGGTGAGAAGGGTGAGGAGGGGCATGGCAATGCGGGATTTTAGCTAGAATCGCACCCGTGCCGGGATCCAGCCACCGCCGCCTTTTGCTCTTCACCAAACCGGCTCGAGAGGGGCGGGTGAAGACCCGCCTCATCGGCGCACTGACCCCGGCGCAGGCGGCGGAGATCCATCAGGCATTCCTGGACGACCTGCTGGAACGCTTGCGAGAGGGAAGCTTCGATCTCCGCCTCGCCTGGGCGCTCGATCCCGGGGAGGCGGTGCCGGATGGGCCGCTGCCCGGAGTCCGGCAGGAAGGGGAGGATCTCGGCGAGCGGCTGTTTCGGACCCTCGCTGCCGCCGGAGCCGAGGCCTCCTCGGTGGCCGCCCTGGGGAGCGACCATCCGACGCTCCCGCTGGAGATGGTCCACGAAGCCTTCGAGCGCCTGGAAGCCGGAGCCGACGTGGTCCTGGGTCCGGCCGAAGATGGCGGTTATTATCTGATTGCCCTGCGCGCCGGCGCCGTGGCGCCCCGGCTCTTCGAGGCGATCGCCTGGAGCACCGACCGGGTCTTCCCCGAAACCGTGGAGCGCTGCCGCGAGCTGGGCCTCCGTCTCGAGCTTCTGCCCCGGGCCTCCGACGTGGACACTCCCGAAGACCTCCATCGCCTCGCCTCCCTCCTGACGACAGACGACCTCGGCTGCCCGCGCACCCGCGCTCTCCTCGGCGCCTGGGGGTATGCATGAGAGTCCTCACCGCCGCCGCCATGCGCGAGGTCGACCGCTCGGCCATCGAAGGGCTGGGCCTGCCCGGTCTCGTGCTGATGGAGAACGCCGCGCTCGGTGTCGTCGACGCGATCGGCGAGGCCGAGGGAGCGATCGGCGGAGCCACCTCGGCCGCGATCTTTTGCGGTCCGGGGAACAACGGTGGCGACGGTCTCGCCATCGCGCGCCACCTGGCCGTGCGCGGCTGGGAGGTGCGCGTCTTTCTGGTGCTGGGGAAGAGCGGGCCGAGCGGGGACGCGGGAGTCCAGCTCGCGGTCTGCCGCCGGATGGGTCTGGAGATCGAGGAGGTGCGGGACTCCGCCGGGGTCCGCGCCGCCCTGGACGCCGCGCGGGATCTCGACCTGGCCGTCGACGCCCTGTTCGGCACCGGCCTGGGACGCGCACTCGAAGGAGTGTTCGCCGAGATCGTCGACGGGATGAACGAGCTGCCGGTCCCGCGGGTGGCGGTCGACCTGCCGAGCGGCCTCGACGCCAGCCGGCACCAGCCTCTCGGCCCCTGCGTCCAGGCCGACCTCACCGTGACCTTCGCCGCGCCGAAAGTCGCGCACGTCCTGCCGCCCGCGGCCGAGGCCGTGGGCGAGCTGGTGATCGCCGACCTCGGGATTCCGCCCAGCCTCATCGATGAGGTCGAGGAGCCCGCCGGGCGTCTCCATCTCCTGGTGGGGGAGGAGCTCGCCGGGTTATTGCCGCCGCGGGAGCGGAGCGGGCACAAGGGGAGCTACGGGCATGCGCTCCTCGTCGCGGGCGCGCCGGGGAAGGCCGGGGCCGCGATCCTCTCCGCCCGCGGAGCCGTCCGGGCCGGAGCCGGCCTGGTGACCATCGGGGTGCCGGAGCCGATCCTGCAGACCGTCGACCTGGGATCGATCGAATCCATGACGCTCGGCCTGCCGGCCGGGAGCTCGGGCCTGATCTCCGCGGAGGCGGTCGAGCGGGTGCTGGACGCCGCAAGGGGCAAGGCCGTGCTGGCCCTGGGGCCGGGCCTCGGCCAGGAGCCCGAAACCGCGGAGGCCATCCGCCGGATCGTCCGCGAGGCCCCGCTCCCCGTGGTGGCGGACGCGGATGCCGTGAACGCCTTTGCCGGCCGGGCCGGGGACCTGAAGGCTCGATCGGACGCCACCGTGCTGACCCCGCATCCCGGCGAGCTCAGCCGCCTGCTCGGCATCCAGACCTCCGAGATCCAGGACGACCGGGTCGCCGCAGCCCGGCGCGCCGCCGCCGAGACCGGCGCGATCGTGGTCCTCAAGGGGAGCCTCACCCTGATAGCCGCGCCGGATGGGGACGTCTGGATCAATCCTACCGGCAATCCCGGGATGGCGACGGGGGGGAGCGGCGACGTCCTGACCGGTCTCGTCGCGGGGCTGATCGCGCAGCGCGAGGCCTTCGCCTTGGACGTGATCGACGCGGTGAAGCTAGCGGTCTGTCTGCACGGCCTGGCCGGCGACCTGGCCGCCGCCCGGATGGGCGAGCAGGCGCTGGCGGCTGGGGACCTGTTGGATTTCCTGCCGGCGGCGTTCGCTGAGCTCGCGGAATCCGACGGATCGGCCGGATCGGTCTGATCCGTCGGATTCCGCCTGTTGGAGCTGCCCCCTGGGATAAGCTCTGCCCTCGATGAAGGCCAGCCGCCGGCTCACCGCGAGCGAGGAGGAGACCCGGGCTCTTGGAAGGGAGCTGGCGGCGGAGCTGGCGCCGGATGGCGTCCTCCTTCTCTCCGGCGACCTGGGGAGCGGCAAGACCGTTCTGGCGCAGGGGGTGGCCCAGGGGTTGGGGATCGACCCGGGGGAGGTCCAGTCTCCGACGTTCAATCTGATCCGGGAGCATCGGGGGAGCCGCGGGTCTCTGATCCATGTCGACCTCTACCGGCTCGATCCGGAGCAGGTCGGGGCTCTGGGGCTCGACGAGCTGCTGGCCGGACCGGGGGTCAAAGTGGTGGAATGGGCGGAGCGGCTCCCCTTTCCGGTGCCCGGAGCCCGGGAGCTGCGGCTCGCGCGCGCCGCAGGGGAGGCGGGCGGGCGGGAAATCGTGGACACAACGACATCGTCAGCATCTAAATAAGGATCGAGGAGGGTTCGATGCAGATTCGCAAGGTGGGTGTGCTCGGCTGCGGCCTGATGGGGTCAGGAATCGCCGAGATCTCGGCCCGCGCCGGGTACGAGACGGTGGTGCGCGAGGTGAGCGAGGAGGTCGTGGAGAAGGGGATCCAGAAGATCCACGGCTCGCTGGGCAAGGCGGTGGACAAGGGCAAGATGAGCGCCGAGGACCGCGACGCGGCCGTCAGCCGGCTCTCCGGCGCCGTGGGGCTGGATGCCCTGGCCGACTGCGACATCGTGATCGAGGCCATCATCGAGAACATCGACGAGAAGCGGAAGACCTTCACCGCTCTGGACGAGGTGGTCAAGAAGGACGCCCTGTTCGCCAGCAACACCTCGTCCCTGACCATCACCCAGATGGCCATGTTCACCCGGCGGCCGGATCAGTTCGTCGGCCTCCATTTCTTCAACCCCGTGCCGGTGATGAAGCTGGTCGAGGTCGTGCGCACGCTGCTGACCTCGGACGCGGCCTATGAGACGGCGTTCGAGCTCGCGCGCTCCGTGGGCAAGGAGCCCATCGCCTGCCGCGACAACTCGGGGTTCGTGGTCAACCGGCTGCTGGTCCCCTATCTCCTGGATGCCATCCGGGCGCTGGAGGAGGGGGTCGCGAGCGTCGAGGACATCGACAAGGGGATGCAGCTCGGCTGCGGCTATCCCATGGGGCCGTTCACCCTGCTCGACTTCGTCGGGCTCGACACGACCTATTACATCGCCAACATCATGTTCGAGGAGTACCGCGAGAAGCGCTTCGCGCCGCCGCCGCTCCTCAAGCAGATGGTGCAGGCGGGCCGGCTCGGCAAAAAGAGCGGCCGCGGGTTCTACGACTACGCGAAGAAGTAGGGGTGCTACACTTGGGGCTTCCGGACGGCCGCCAGGGACGGAGGCCGTCCGCTCCTCCACGGAAGAGATTGTTTTCAAGATGACGCAAGTGACTCTCGCCGAGGAGGGGCTCGACACCCTCTTCGGCACTCATGACGAGAACCTTCGGCGGATCGAGCGCACCTTCGACGTGACCGTGACCGCCCGCGGCACCGAGCTGAGCATCCACGGCGACCCCGAACGGGTGCAGGCCGTGGAGCGCCTGCTCCACGAGCTGAACAGCGTCTCCGAGAAAGGGTACAAGCTCCGCCCCGGTGACGTGCCGACCGCCATCCGCGTAGCCTCCGAATCCCCCGGGACCTCGCTGGTCGACTTCTTCCTGCCGGAGGGTCTCCTGGCGGCCGTGCGCCGCCTGGTGGCGCCCCGCAGCTTCAAGCAGCAGCTCTACTTGAAGGCGATGATCGACTACGACATCGTCATCACCATCGGCCCGGCGGGCACCGGCAAGACCTACCTGGCGGTGGCCATGGCCGCGGCGGCGCTCCTCGAGAAGCGGGTCAAGCGCATCATCCTGGCCCGCCCGGCGGTGGAGGCCGGCGAGAAGCTCGGCTTCCTTCCCGGCGATCTGGCCGAGAAGGTGAACCCGTATCTGCGTCCCCTGCACGATGCGCTGCACGACATCATCGGCTATGAGAAGGTCGGGCGCATGATGGAGCGGGGGATCATCGAGGTGGCGCCGATCGCGTTCATGCGCGGGCGCACCCTGAACGACAGCTTCATCATCGTGGACGAGGCGCAGAACACGACCACCGAGCAGATGAAGATGGTCCTGACGCGCGTCGGCTTCAACTCCAAGGCGGTGATCAACGGCGACGTCACCCAGGTCGACCTGCCGCAGGGGAAGCTCTCCGGTCTGCGCGAGGCCCAGGAAGTGCTCAGCGACGTCGAGGGGATCAAGTTCTTCACGTTCGACCAGAGCGACGTGGTCCGCCATGCCCTGGTCCAGAAGATCGTCACGGCCTATGACCGGCACGACCGGGTGAAACGCGAGCGCGAAGACGCGGCCAAGGCGCGCACCGGCGACGCGGGGGCTTCCCTCTCGTAGCCCTCGCGCGCCGGCCGGCGGCGCGAGATCCACCATGGCGCAAGAACCCCCACCCCCATCCACGGCCTCTACGAAGGCCCGCTCGTCGCGCCTCGAGCTGATCAGCACCGGCACGATCAATCTGCGCAAGCGTGTGCGCGCGGTCGACCTCTGGCGGCGGTCGCTGGAGACCCCGGCCTTGTGGGTGGTGCTGTTCCTGACCTTCGGCACCTGGGCGCTGATGCCGGGCTCCCTGTTCTTCGCCCGGCGCGCCCTGCCCAACACCATCGCCGACCGCGACTTCGTGGCGACCCGCGACCTCCTCCTGCTCGACGAGGAGGCGACGCGGCTCAAGCAGGCGGAGAAGCGGGAGGCCGTCCTGCCGGTCTACGACCTCGACTTCGAGGTGGCCAATGTCCGCGAGGCCCAGGTGCACGACCTGTTCAACCGCGGGCGGCGGCTGCTCGCCCGCGAGACGGCTGGAGAGACCGAAGCGGCCCGCGAGGCGGTGATCCGGCAGATCCTCGACCGGCCCGCCGTGCCGGACGGGCTGCGCCTCACCCAGGAGGAGATCGGGATTCTGGTCCGCCGGCGGTTCTCGCCCGAGCTCGAGGACCGCATCCGTGGCGTCCTCGTCCAGGCGCTGCGCCGCGGCGTGGTGAGCGACAAGACGATGCTCCTGCAGAACCGCCTGCGCGGCATCCTCCTGCGCAACCTGACCGCCGGCTCCGAGCAGGTCCAGCTCGACCTCTTCGGCCCGCTCGGCTACCCGGACGAGGTCCGTGAGATGTTCGAGGCGGAGGTGCGGGATTGGGGGAGCTTCACGGCGGGAGAGCGGCGCATCCTGGTCGACTTCCTGCTCGCCAATCTGCCGGTCAACCTCCTGCCCAACCGCAGTGAGACGCTGGCCCGGCAGGATGCCGCGGCAGCCGGCGCCGGCCAGGTGTTCAACCAGGTCCGCAAGGGGCAGATCATCGTCCGCAAAGGGGACGTCATCGACGAGGGCGATGCCAAGGCGATCGCCCAGATGCGCGGCGAGCGGAAGCTCAGCCTGCAGCTGCCGCCGCTGGCTGGGACCCTTTTCCTGCTCTGTCTGGCAGCCGTCGTGGTCTGGCTGGGGCTGCAGCGCGAGCGGGTGGCTGACCACGGTCCGCGGCGCCTGTTCGGCGAGGGGCTGCTGCTCCTCCTGCTCTCGCTCCTCGGCGCCAAGTTCTGCTTCCTGGTGGCGGGAGCGCTCTCCGGCGTCTTCGAGGGACCGCCGTTGAACGCGGCGCGGAGCTGGGACTATGCGATCCCGTTCGCCACCTTGGCCCTGCTGGTCGTCCTTCTGCTGGGGCGCAATGCCGCCCTGCTCCTGTCGGTGCTGTTCGCGATTCTGTCGAGCCGGCTGGTGGTGGACGGCGACGCCCTCTGGGTCGTCTTCTACGGCTTCGGGGGCTCGCTCGCCGCGATCTATGCCCTCGACCGCTATCAGTTCCGGCAGCGTCTGGTCATGGCCCGCGTCGGCGCGGTGGTCGGGCTGATCAACGTCGTCCTGGCGCTCATCTTCGCCTCTCTGGCGAGCCCGGCCGAGCGCGGCTGGATGCAGCTCGGCTTCGACCTGCTCTGCGCCTTCGCCGGCGGGCTCCTGGCGGCCGCAGCGGCGAGCTTCGCCGTGCCCATCCTGGAGTCGATGCTCGGCGTCACCACCGACATCAAGCTCCTCGAGCTGTCGAACACGAACCTTCCGCTGCTGCGCGAGCTGGCGTTCAAGGCGCCCGGGACCTTCCAGCATTCCCTGATGGTGGCGAACCTGAGCAAGGAGGGGAGCGAGGCGATCGGGGCCGATCCGGTCCTCGCCTATACCTGCGGGCTCTACCACGACGTGGGCAAGATGCTCCGCCCCGACTATTTCATCGAGAACCAGCGTCCGGGGCAGAACCGGCACGACAAGCTCGTCCCTTCGATGAGCGTGCTGATCCTGCAAAACCACGTGAAGGACGGGCTGGAGCTCGCCCGCGACCATGGCCTGCCGCGGGTTGTCCGCGACGCCGTCCAGCAGCACCACGGCAACCGGCTGATCAAGTACTTCTACAACAAGGCCCTGGAGCAGCGGGATCCCGCGTCCGGAGAGATCTCGGAGGAGAAGTTCCGCTATCCGGGACCCAAGCCCCAGAACAAGGTGATGGGGGTGCTCATGCTCGCCGACGCGGTCGAGGCGGCGAGCCGCACGCTGACCGAGCCGACCCCGGTGAAGATCCGGAGTCTCATCCGCACCATCGTCGACGACTGCCTGAACGACGGGCAGCTCGACCAGACCGATCTGACCCTGTCGGACATCCGCAACGTTTCCGAGGCGTTCCTGCGGGTGCTCGCCAACATCTTCCACCAGCGGGTAGACTATCCGGGCTTTGACTTCAACGCCGGCCCGAAACGCGAGAAGCGGCCCGTGGCCGACGCCGCCCGAGCCTCTTGACCCGTTCCGGATGAAAAACCCCGAACCGACCGACGGCACCGATCGAGAGATCGTCCTCCAGAACCCCAACCGCTACCCGGAAGCGCAGGCCCGGCGGCTGCGCCCCTGGTTGGAGCGGCTGATGGACGAGCTCGCGCCGCCAGCGCGGAGCCTGGGGATCCGCTTCTGCGGCGACCGCGAGATGCGGCGCACGAACCGCCAGTTCCGCGGCCTGGACAAGACGACCGACGTCCTCTCCTTTCCGGGCGAGGAGGGGCATCTGGGGGACATCCTGATCTCGCTGCCGACCGCGCGCCGCCAGGCCGGGTCCGCGGGGCACCCTGTGGAGCGGGAGCTCAAGGTCCTGCTCCTCCATGGGGTCCTGCACTGCCTCGGCTATGACCACGAGACCGATCAGGGCGAGATGGAGCGCCTGGAGCGCCGGCTGCGCAAGCGGTGGATCCGTGACGAGGACGAGAGCGGAGGACTGCGTGTCTGACGGGACGTTCCTGCCGACCCCGGCGCTGCTCTGGATTCTGGTCCTTTTGGTGCCGCTCGGGATTCTCGTCCCGGTGCTCTCGGCTCTGCTCGAGCGCAGCGGGCCGATCCGCCTGCGCCAGTGGGCCGAGGAGGCGGGGGGAGGCCTGCGCCGCCTCTACGACGCGCCGGTGCGCTTCGGCGTCTTCCGCTTCCTGCTCTCGCTTCTTTCGCGGCTCATCCCGATCGTCCTCGTGCTGACGCTCGCCCAGCTCCTGCAGGTGTGGAACCGGCGATTCCCGTTCCTCTGGGCGTTCGGCCTAGTAGCCGTGCTCGTGGCCTTCGTCGAGGCGAGCAACCGCGCCCTGCTGGCGCGCGACCCGGAGCGCGCGCTGCGCGTCCTGACCCTCCTGTACCGGGCGGCGCTGTTCGTCCTAGCTCCTCTGGTGACGCTGCTGGCTCCTCTCGTCCCCTCGTCGCACCTGGAGCGGGACGAGAACGAGGAGGAGGCCACGGACGAGGAGATCGAGGCCTTCATCGACGTGGGCACGCGCGAGGGCATCCTGGAGCCGGAGCAGGGGGAGTGGCTCTGGAGCATCGTCGACTTCCGCGACACGCAGGTGCGCAGCGTCATGACGCCGCGCATCGACATGGTCTGCGCGCCGGTCGAGGCGAGCCTGGAGACGCTGGCCGAGCGGTTCGTCGAATCCGGGCACTCGCGCATCCCGCTCTACGAGGACTCGATCGACCATGTGCTGGGCATCCTGCACATCCGCGACGTCCTGCGGACGATCCGCATGCCCGAGCCCCCGCCGGTACGGGAGCTGATCAAACCGCCGCTCTTCATCCCGGAGACCAAGGCGCTCGGCGAGCTTTTGAAGGAGCTCCAGGCACGCTTCCAGCAGGTGGCCATCGTGGTGGACGAGTACGGCGGCACCGCCGGCCTGGTGACCGTCGAGGACCTGATCGAGGAGATCGTGGGCGAGATCATGGACGAGCACGAAGCGCTCGTCGCCGAGCTCGAGCCGGTGGCAGAGGGCGTCTGGCGCCTCGACGGCCGCGCCCACATCGAGCTCCTCGACGAGCTCTTCGCGGTGGAGGTCGAGAACCCGGAGTACGAGACCGTGGCCGGTCTGATCTACACCTATCTGGGGCACGTGCCGCAGGTCGGCGAGACGGTGGACCGCTTCGGTCTCCGCTTCACGGTCGAAGCGGTCGCCGACCGCCGCATCCAGACCGTGCGGGTCGAGCGGTCGCCGGAATCCGCCGAGGACGAGGAGGAGACCGAGTCCTGATGGAGAGCCAGGAGAACACCGGCCCCGGAAAGAAGTCGGGGACCGTCGCGCTGGTCGGCCGGCCCAACGCCGGCAAGTCGACCCTGATGAACCATCTCCTGGAAGAGAAGGTCGCCATCGTCTCGAACAAGCCGCAGACGACCCGCCACCGCATCGTGGGGATCCTCTCCAACGAGCGGGGCCAGATGGTCTTCTACGACACGCCGGGGGTGCACAAGCCGCTGCATCGCCTGAATCGGCAGATGGTCCGTTATGCCATGGACGCGCTGAACGACGCGGACGTGGTCTGTCTCCTGGTGGACGTCTCGCAGAAGCCCGGCGCCGGCGACGCCTACATGCTGGAGGTGATCGGCAAAGCGAGGGAGCCCCGCGTGCTCGTCCTCAACAAGGTCGACCTGCTGCGCGACAAGAAGGCCCTGCTGCCGGTGATCGACCGCTACGCCAAGACGGGCCTCTTCGCGGAGATCGTGCCGCTCAGCGCCAAGACCGGGGATGGCGCGGACCGGCTGTTGGAGATCCTCTGGGAGAGGTTGCCGGAAGGGGAGCCGCTCTTCGACCCCGAGCTGTTGACCATCCATCCGGAGCGCTTCCTGGTCGGCGAGCGCATCCGCGAGAAGGTCCTGGAGCTGACCAGCGACGAGCTGCCGTTTTCGACCGCGGTGAAGATCGAGCGCTGGGAAGACGAAGAAGAGCGCCCCCTGACCCGGATCTACGCCACGATCCTGGTGGAGCGCCCCGGCCAGAAGAAGATCGTCGTCGGCCACCAGGGCCAGATGATCAAGAGCATCGGCACCGCGGCCCGCATCGACCTGGAGGAGTACCTCGGCCGCAAGGTCTACCTGGAGCTCTTCGTCCAGGTCGAGCCCGACTGGAGAGAAGACCGCGCCGTCCTGGCGAGCCTGGACAGGGACGTGGATCTGGGGGACTTGGAGTAGGCCTCACCCCGCCGGCGGCAGCGCCCGCCCCAGCCCCACCCGCTCGTAGTCGTGCAGCTTGCCGATGTCGATGCTCAGGACGCCGTCCGGCGTCGGCGGGTTGAAGAGATTTGCGAAGCGGGCTCCCCAGACGACCTCGTCGGCTTTGTAGGACGAGCGCGTGTGGACCACCTGCGCGAAGGTCTCGTCCGTCCCCGTCATCAGGATCAGGAGCTCCACGTCCTGCGCCAGGAGATCATTCTCGGTCATTCCCCAGAGGGGGCTGGTTTCGTCGATCGGATGGACGATGGTCCAGGAGAGAGGGAAGAACACCACCTGATTCCTCTCCAGGGGCAGCGGAATGAAATCGCGCCGGCCGTCGGACCGCAGGCGGCTGAGCTGCACGCGCGCCGCCACGTCGATGAGCTGGTTGCTCCGCACGTTGGCGATCCGGAACTCGAAGGCGGTGATCCCGTGATATGGGGCGATGAGCGCTCGCCGGCTGAACAGGATGCGGGCCGTCGGGCGCGCAAAGCGGGCGAACAGGAGCCCGGTGGCCAATGCGAACCCCAAGAGGCCGACGAGAGATTCGACCGTCACCAGGAGATTGGCGGCGAGGCTCCGGGGGTAGACCACCCCGTAGCCGATCGTCGCGAAGGTCTGGATGCTGAAGAAGAACTCTTCGGTGAACCGGCCCTGCGGTGTGTCGGACCGCAGGCCGCCGAGCGCGTCCGGCCCACAGGCCATGTAGCCCAGCGCAAAGAGCGCGTTCACCAGCAGATACGAGACCACAGTGAAACCGAGGAAGCGCGGCCAGGTGGTGGTGAGCAGGGTGTGGTAGACGCTCAGCGAGGTGATGGGGGAGAGCCCTTCGCGCACCACGTTGAAGCTGCCGTCCGGATTGAGCAGCCGGCGACGGCTCTGGCCGGCGACGACCGAGCCGAAACCGAGGTCGCGGCCCGGATCTTCGGAGTTTGTTGGATTCGCCATGGCTTTCGTACCAAACTATGGCACAAATGCCTTCGGCGGACGTGAGATCGGATACCATGGTGGGCGTACGAAGCACGAACTCACGGAGGAGGACCGATGCAACCGATGCAACCAACGCAAACCCGCGGCAAGGAAAAGATCGTCGCGGGGATCCTGGGAATCGCGCTCAATGGTCTCGGCGTCCACCATTTCTATCTGGGCTCCATCGGGGCCGGGATCGTGGTGCTTCTCTCGAACGTTCTTTGTGGCCTGGGCTGTCTGATCGGCTTCGTCGAGGGAGTCCTTCTGCTGGTGATGTCCGACGAGGATTTCAACCAGCGGTACAACCAGCGGACTCCGGAGTCGATGGAGTTCGTCTTCATGAAGCCAAAGACGCTGGGTGGCGGCGGCGGCGTCCCGCCGACTCCGCCTCCTCCGCCGTACCAGACCTAGCCGAAGCGGTCCGACCGCCGGAGCGCCGGCCGGCGCTCCGGCTCCCGTCCCCATTGGAAGTCCCTTGAGCCTGATCACCTCGGAAGCCCTGCTCCTCGACGTGCTGGACCTGCACGACCGCGACCGGATCGTGACCTTCCTCACCCGGGAGCACGGCAAGAAGAAGGGCGTGGCCCAGGGGTCGCGGGCCAAGCACAGCCGGTTCTCGGGGCAGCTCCAGCCGCTCTCCAAAGTGCAGATCACCTGGTACGAGAAGGAGGGGCGCGAGCTCGGCCGCATCTCGTCCGTGGAGACAGTCCGTCCGGCGCACCGCCTGCAGGAGGACCTGGAAGGCATCCTCCTGGGCAGCTATCTGGCCGATCACCTGCTGGAGATCGCGCAGGAGAATGAGCCGTCAGATCTCTTCTTCCGCCTTCTCGACTCGACGCTCGAAGCCCTGCTCGCGGGCGTGGACCGCGATCTCGCGGCGCGCTATTTCGAGGTCTGGGTTCTGCGGCTCGCCGGCGTCTTCCCATCCATTCAGGAGTGCCCCGTGTGTGGGCGGCCGTTCTCCGGCTGGGCGATGATCCCTCCGAATGGTGAGACGCTCCTCTGCCTGGAGTGCGGGGGCCAGGGCGGACTCATCGTCCGTCCGGAGACGCTGGAGCTGCTGCGGCGGATCGGACGGCTGAGCCTCCCGAATGCGGCGGAGCCCCCGCCGGCGCCGCAAGCGCTCCGTCAGTTGGAGGAGGTGTCGGCCCGTGTGCGGCGCGCTTTCCTCCAGCGCGAGCTCCGCAGCTACGACGTCATGCTGAAGACCCTGCGATAGACTACGCTCCCCGCCCGAGCAGGGGCGGGCCCAAACTCAATGGAATTCCTATGCAGACACTCCAGGATCTCATCCTTCGTCTTTCCGAGTTCTGGGCGCGCGAGGGCTGCGTGCTCCAGCAGCCGCTCGACCTCGAGGTCGGCGCCGGCACCATGCACCCGGACACCTTTCTGCGCGTGCTCGGGCCCGAGCCCTGGCGGGTTGCCTACGTCCAGCCCTCGCGCCGGCCGGCGGACGGCCGCTACGGCGACAACCCGTTCCGCCTGGGCAAGCATCTGCAGTTTCAGGTCATCCTCAAGCCGTCGCCGCACAATATCCAGAACCTCTACGTGCGCAGCCTGGAGGCGATCGGTCTCATTCTGGCCGATCACGACCTCCGCTTCGAGGAGGACAATTGGGAAGCGCCGACCCTGGGCGCCTGGGGTGTGGGCTGGCAGGTCATGCTCGACGGCATGGAGATCACCCAGTTCACCTACTTCCAGCAGGCCGGCGGCCTGGAGCTTCCGGTGATCAGCGCCGAGATCACCTACGGCCTGGAGCGCCTGACCATGTTCCTCTCCCAGTCGCGCAGCATCTATGAGATCGACTGGGTCGAGGGGATCGCCTACGGGCTGGTGCGCAAGCAGGAGGAGTACGAGCTCTCCCGCTACTATTTCGAGCTGGCCGACGTGGCGTTCCTCCAGCAATCGTTCGAGGGACACGAGCGCGAGGCGCAGCGGTGTCTGGAGGCCGGTATCGTCCTGCCCGCCTACGAGAACACCCTGAAGTGCTCGCATCTGTTCAACGTGATGGACGCGCGGGGGGCGGTCTCGGTGACCGAGCGGGTCGCCCTGATGAAGCGGGTGCGCGACCTGGCGATCGCCTGCGCCCGCGCCTATGTGGAGAGCCGCGAGAAGCTCGGGTTCCCGCTGTTGCAGGAAAATTTGCAGACGGTGGAGACACGGGAGACGTCGGAGGTGGCCGATGCGCGGTGAGTATCTGTTGGAGGTGCGGAGCGAGGAGATCCCGGCCCGCATGCTGGAGCCGGGCGTGCGCGAGCTGGCCACGCGCGTCTTCGAGGAGCTGATGTCGCGCGGATTAGGGCCGAGCGAGGTGGAGACCGGCTTCACGCCGCGGCGGCTGGTGCTGATCCTGGCCGGCGTGCCCGAGCGCGAGGCGGACCGCGAGGAGCAGGTGATGGGGCCGCCGGTGCGCGCCGCCTACACCGCGGACGGCGCGCCCACGCCCGCTCTTCTCGGCTTCGCCAAGCGCTGCGGCGTGGCCCCCGAGGAGCTTTCGCGCGTGACGACCGACAAGGGCGAGTACCTCGCCGCGGTCAAGAAGATCGAGGGGCGCGCCACGGCCGAGGTGCTGCCCGAGATCGTGCCGCGCATCCTCGCCGGGATCTCCTGGGCGAAGACCATGCGGTGGGGGAGCGGAGAGGGTCCTTGGGTGCGGCCGGTCCATGGGATCGTCTCTCTCTTCGACGGCCAGGTGGTGCCGTTCGAGCTCCATGGCATCCAGGCCGGGGACGAGTCGGCCGGGCATCCGATCCTCTCGCCGAAGCCGTTCCGCGTCGACGGCGTCGAGGCCTGGCGCCGCGAGCTGGCCTCCCGGAAGATCGAGGTCCGTCCGGACGAGCGCCGGCGCATCCTCCTCGACACCATGCAGTCCCGCGCCAAAGAGCTCGGCGGCCGCCTGATGGACGACCCCTCCCTCCTCGACAAGCTGGGCGCCATCTGCGAAATCCCCGGTGTCATGGAGGGCCGCTTCGACGACGCGTTCCTGGAGCTGCCGGCCGAGGTCCTGGCGACCAGCCTGCGCGACCACCAGAGCGCCTTCACGGTCGAATCCGCATCGAACGGCTCCGGCAAGCTGCTGCCGTGCTTCCTGACCGTCATGGACCGCGCCGACGATCCCAAGGGGCGGGCGCGCTCCGGCAACGAGTGGGTGGTGGCGGCGCGGCTCGCCGACGCGCGCTTCTTCTATGGAGAGGATCGCAAGGCCGGGCTCGCGCACCGGGCCGAGCAGCTCCACCGCCTGACCTTCCAGGAGAAGCTGGGGAGCTATGCCGAGAAGTCCGAGCGCCTCGCCGCGCTCGCCGGCGCGATCTGCGACCGTCTGGGCTGGGAGGACGAGCGGGAGCACGCCGTGGCCGCGGCGCGTCTCCTCAAAGTCGACCTGGCCACCGAGATGGTCAAGGAGTTCACCTCGCTCCAGGGGATCATGGGCGGCATCTATGCCAGGGAGGAGGGGCAGCCCGAGGCGATCTGGCAGGCGGTCTACGATCAGTACATGCCGGCGTCCACGGACGACCGCATCCCGCGCGGCCGGGCCGGCCAGGTCGCCGGCCTCGCCGACCGCATCGACACGCTGGTGGGCATCTTCGGCCTCGGCCTGATCCCGACCGGGAGCAAGGACCCCTTCGGCCTCCGCCGCGCCGCGCAAGGCGTGGTGCGGATCGCCCTGGAAGGTGGGCTGGCTCTCGATCTGGAGGCGGTGGCCGCCGAGGCGGCCGGGCTCTACGGCGACCGCCTGAAGCGGAGCCCCCAGCAGATCCTGGACGACCTGCGGCCTTTCCTCCACGACCGCATCCGCTTCCTCCTGGAGCGCGCGGGCTCGACCTATGACGAGATCGAGGCGGCCCTCGCCATGGGCTCGGCGGACCTGCCCGATCTCCGCGCCCGGGTGGACGCCCTCCACCGGGTGCGCGAGTCCGCGGGCTTCCTGTCCGTCGTCCTCGCCGCCAAGCGCATCGCGAACATCACGAAAGATGCTGCCGCTGGCCAGCCGCTGGACGAGTCGCTCCTCGCCGAGCCCGCGGAGAAGGACCTCTGGTCCGCCTTCCAGGGTCTGCGCTCCGAGGTGGAGGAGGCCGCCGCGGCGCACGACTACGAGCGCTGCCTGCGCCGGATCGCCGACCTCGCGCCGGTCCTCGACCGGTTCTTCGTCGAGGTGCTGGTCATGGCCGAGGATCCGAAGGTCCGCCAGAACCGCATCGCGCTCCTCCAGGCGATCGGCCGCACGGTGAACCGCACGGCGCGGATCACCGAGGTCGTGGTCGACAAGGCGGAGGCGCGGGCGAAGGTGGGGTAAGGTTCAGGATGCCGAGGAGTAGACTGGAGCGGATCAGAGACTGCGTACGCCGCCGCCACTACGATATGTCGGTGCATGCAGTGGAGGAGCTGGCCGAAGATCTCCTCGACATCTTTGATGTCGAGGAGGCTATTCTGTCCGGGACGATCAGCCGTATGGAGAAGGACGATCTCCGAGGAACGAAATACGTGGTGGTGGGGCGTGCAGCCGACAAGAGAACACCGGTTGGCGTGGTCGGCCGCTTCCTCGAAGGTGAACGGTTCTTGATCATTACAGTCTATGTGGTCACATAGAGAAGGTGGCAAGCCCTATGTACGGATACAAGTGCCAGTATTGCTCGGGAACGGTCCAAGCTAAGAAAGTCGCAATGGAGGGCTTCAAGCACAAGAAGGGCTTCATCATTCTCGAGGATGTGACGATCGGAGTCTGCGATACGTGTGGCAACCGCTATTACACTGCGGACATCCTTCATGCCGTGCATGAGCTTGCTATGGGGGAGAGAGCACCCGAACGGACCGCGGAGGTTCCTGTAGCACATATGACTTGATCGGATCGCGGCCTTCGCGGCCCCTGCGGCGCCCGCCCAGCGGCGTCCTAGAACGGAGGATGCAGATGTCAGCCAAGTATGTCTACTCCTTTGGTGGCGGTACGGCCGAGGGGAACGGGAGTCAGAAGGACCTGCTGGGCGGCAAGGGGGCCGGGCTCGCGGAGATGAGCCGGCTCGGCATTCCGGTCCCTCCCGGGTTCACCTTGTCCACCGAGGTGTGCAGCTTCTACCAGGCGAACCCCGGACAGTATCCCGAGGGGCTGGACAATGAGGTCGAGCGGCATCTGCGGCACGTGGAAGAGCGGCTCGGCCGGAAGTTTGGCGATCCGGCGAAGCCTCTCCTGGTGTCCGTCCGTTCTGGCGCCCCGCGCTCCATGCCCGGGATGATGGACACGATTCTCAATCTCGGCCTCACCGATTCCATCGTCGAAGCCGCGCTTGCCCGCGGCGCCGATGCCCGGTTCGTCTACGACGCCTACCGCCGACTGCTGACCATGTACGGCGACGTCGTCCTCGGGGTGCCGCACGCCGAGTTCGAAAAGGTCCTCACCGCCACCCGCCAGGAGAACGGGGCGGCCACCGACGCCGACCTTTCCGCCGAGGCGCTGCGGAGCCTCCACCCCAAGTATCTGAAGCTCATCGAGGACCGCGGCCGGCGCCCGTTCCCGCAGGATGCGAGGCAGCAGCTCTGGGGCGCCATCTCGGCCGTGTTCGAGAGCTGGAACAACCCTCGCGCCCGCGACTACCGCCGCCTCGAGCACATCCCCGACACGCCGGGAACCGGCGTCAACGTCCAGGCCATGGTCTACGGCAACCAGGGTTGGGACTGCGCCACGGGTGTCGCGTTCACCCGAAATCCGGCGAACGGCGAGCGCAAGTTCTTCGGCGAGTATCTGGTCAATGCCCAGGGCGAGGACGTGGTGGCCGGCATCCGCACGCCGAAGCCGGTCGACGGCCAGAACGGCGACGACGGCCTCGCGCAGGAGTTCCCCCAGGCCTGGGCGCGTCTCCAGGAGGTCGCCGCGACCCTCGAAGGGCACTTCAAGGACATGCAGGACATCGAGTTCACCATCGAGCACGGCGAGCTCTTCATGCTGCAGACCCGCACCGGCAAGCGCACCGGCCCGGCCGCGGTGCGCATCGCCGCCGACATGGTCGAGGAGGGGCTGATCGACCGGCGCACGGCGCTCCAGCGGGTCGAGCCCCAGCACCTGACCCAGATGCTCGCTCCCGAGTTCGACGTCGAGGAGAAGAAGAAGGTCAAGGTCCTGGCGCGCGGCCTGCCTGCCGGCCCGGGCGCGGCGTCGGGCCGCATCGCCCTGACCGCCGAGCGCGCCGCCGAGATGGCGGCGCAGAGTGGAGACAAGACCCCGGTCCTCCTGGTGCGCGCCGAGACCTCGCCGGAGGACATCGTCGGCATGCACGTGTCTGTCGGCATCCTCACCTCCCGCGGTGGCATGACCTCGCATGCGGCCGTGGTCGCCCGCGGCCTCGGCAAGCCCTGCGTTGTCGGGGCCGGCGAGCTCGACGTGAAGGAGGAGGAGGGGGTCGTCAACGTCGCAGGTCAGACCTTCCGCGAAGGCGACTTCCTGTCGATCGACGGCACGTCGGGCGAGGTCCTGGCCGGATCGCTCGTCACCCGGCCGTCCGAGGTGCAGCGAGCGCTGCTCAGCGGAGCCGACGCCGCGACGCTCTCGCCGGGTGCCAGGGGCTTCCTGAAGATCCTGGAGTGGGCCGACGGCGAGCGCCGCCTCAAGGTACGCGCCAACGCCGACACGCCGCGCGACGCGCAGGTGGCCCGCGCGCTCGGCGCCCAGGGCATCGGCCTCTGCCGCACCGAGCACATGTTCTTCGACGAGGCGCGCATCCCCGTGGTGCGCCGCATGATCCTGGCCCACGATGCGGCCGAGCGGACCGGCTCGCTGGCCGAGCTCCTGCCCATGCAGCAGAAGGACTTCGAGGGGATCTTCGCCGCACTGACCGGCCTGCCGATCACCATCCGCCTCCTCGATCCGCCGCTCCACGAGTTCCTGCCGCACGGCGAGAAAGCCTTGCAGCAGCTCGCCGAGCAGATGGGCGTCGATCCCCACGTGGTAGAGGCCCGGGCCGAGGCCCTGGCCGAGACGAACCCGATGCTCGGCCTCCGCGGCTGCCGTCTGGGCATCACCGCGCCCGACATCTACGAGATGCAGGTCGAGGCCATCGTCCGCGCCGCCTGCGTACGCCGGCGCGCCGGGGATGACGTGTGGCCCGAGATCATGGTGCCGCTCGTCGGTACCCAGCAGGAGATGATCCGCCTCCGCGAGCGGGTGGCCGCGGTCTGCGACCGCGTGCTGCAGGAAGAGGGGCTGCGCATCGAGATCCTCATCGGCACCATGATCGAGATCCCGCGGGCCGCCCTGGTCGCCGACAAGATCGCCGCCTACGCCGACTTCTTCTCGTTCGGCACCAACGACCTGACGCAGATGACCTTCGGCTACTCCCGCGACGACGCCGGCCGCTTCCTGCCGGAGTACGTGGCGCAGAAGATCCTCCCGGTCGATCCGTTCCAGAGCCTGGACACGGAAGGCGTGGGGCAGCTCGTCCGTCTCGCCTGCGATCTCGGCCGCGCGGCACGGTCCGACCTCCACCTGGGCGTCTGCGGCGAGCACGGCGGCGATCCCGATTCGATCCGCTTCTTCGACAGCGTCGGCCTGGACTACGTCTCCTGCTCACCCTACCGGGTTCCGATCGCGCGGCTCGCCGCGGCGCGGGCGAGCCTGGAGCGGGCCAAGACCGAGGCGCCCAAGCCGGCGGTTGTTCCAGTGGCTGCAATCCCGACCCCGGTTCCGGTTCGGCAGCAGGCGGCGGTGGTCTGATGGAGACGATCCACGAGTACTCGTTCCGCTTCCAGGCTGACGAGGGCACTCTCTATGCCATCCTGGCCCGGGGCGAGCTCCGGGACGACGGGATGTGGGAGGGGTGGCTGGAGTTCCAGCCGCTCGATGGCGGCCAGCCGCTGCGCACCGGGCGGGAGACCACACAGCCGAATCGGGACGCCCTCGCCTACTGGGCGTCCGGCCTGGAGCCGATCTACTTCGAGGGAGCGTTCGAGCGGGCGGGAGAGGGTTAATATCCCCCCGCCATGCCGTCGCCTCCCGAGACCGACAACCAGCGGCGCCTCGCCGCTTTCTGGGACACCAGCCGCGCCTACTACGAGCAGGCCGCGGCGGCCAATCCCGAAGCGACGCCCGAGCGGCAGCTCCTCCTTGGCTATCTGAAAGAAGGGCAGACGATCGTCGATCTCGGGTGCGGCTCCTGTGAGAACGCCCTCTGGGTCCCCCGCGACTGCCACTACGTCGGCTTCGACGTCTCGACCGCGGCCCTGGTCATGGCGAACGAGCAGGGGAGGCCGGGCCTCCGTGTGCGTGGAGACGGTGCCCGGCTGCCGTTCGCGTCGGAGAGCGTCGATGCGGTCCTCTCCACCTATGCCCTGGAGCACTTCCACGATCCCGGCCGCACGTTCCTGGAGGCGGCGCGGATCGTCCGCCCCGGTGGTCTCCTGCTCTTCGTGGGCTCTGCGTGGGACCTGCCGTACGAGATGCCGCCGAGCCTCGACCCGCGGCGCCGGCTCGGCGTGGCGGCCCGGCGTCTCGGCCGCCAACTCCTCTCCCTCCTGGATGGCCGGCACCGCTTCGACACCGTCCCCGAGCCGCGGGTCCTGACCGAGGGCTACGTGCCGGACGCGGACGCGGTGCACGTGACCCAATCCTGGCAGCTCGTCCGCTTCCTGCGCGCCGCCGGCCTGGAGATCATGGAGCACCGGACGCTCCCACACCGCCCCGAGTCCGGCGGAGCGCGCGGCCTCTACCGCACGGCTTTGCGGCTCGTCCCCCTCTGGCGCCGCGCCTGGGGCAACACCCTGATCGTCGCCCGGCGCGGCACGGAGCTGAAGACACCGCGGTACGAGCTGCTGCCGCTGTAGTCCCCCACCCCCGGCCCGTCCTTTGCACTATTTCTTCTTCATCGAGCCTGATGGCTCGGGAAGGAGGCTCGAAATGGACGATTCGGAACGGAGCTACGGGTACAGCAACGACATCTACCACGGGACCCGCGGGGTCGGTGGACATTATGACGGGGGACCCCGGGGCGTCGACGCGGGAAACTATTATCCGGGGGCACCGCACTTCGACCGGAGCTACGAATATGGAGCGGAGGGAGATCCGAGCGAGGAGCCGAGCCCCGAAGAGGCCGCGATGCACGTGGTCGAAGGTATGGGGCTGGACATGACCGGACGCGACACGGGGGGTGGCGGACAGTATGACTACAGCCGCGGCAGCTCGTATGGCCAGGTCGAATCCTTCACCTGGAGCGATAACAACGGCCCACACACCGGTCGCGGCCCGCAGGGCTACCGGCGCTCCGATGAGCGAATCCACGAGGAGATCTGCGATCTCCTGGAGGCCCACGGAGCCATCGACGCAAGCGAGATCGAGGTCAAGGTCGAAAGCGGCGAGGTGACGCTCGAAGGCACGGTCTCCGACCGGCACACGAAGCGTCTCGCCGAGGCCGTGGCGGAGACCGTGCGCGGCGTCGAGGACGTCCACAACCGCCTGCGCTTGGAATAGCGGGAGAAGTTGCGGGGAGGGGATACAATCCCTCCCCCATGGCCCGCATCCATCTCCTGCCCGATTTCCTGGCCAACCAGATCGCCGCCGGCGAGGTCGTCGAGCGGCCGGCGTCCGTCGTCAAGGAGCTGGTCGAGAACGCGCTCGACGCGGGCGCCCGGGAGATCGAGCTCCAGCTCGAGCACGGCGGGAAGTCCCGCATCCAAGTCACCGACGACGGCTCGGGGATGGGACGGGACGACGCCCTTCTCGCCTTCGACCGCCACGCCACGAGCAAGATTTCCAGCTTCGACGACCTGGAGCGCGTGGCCACTCTCGGCTTCCGCGGCGAGGCCCTGGCCTCGATCGCCTCGGTCGCCCGGGTTGAGCTGACCACCGCGGAGCAGCCCGGCGACGGGCACCGCGTCGCGATCGAAGGAGGGCGCGTGCGCGTCGTCGAGCCCATGGCCCGGCCGCGCGGCACCACGCTCGACATCCGGTCGCTCTTTTTCAACGTCCCCGCCCGCCGCAAGTTCCTGAAGTCCCCCCAGACCGAGCTGCGCCGCTGTCTGGAGGTCGTCCAGGGCTACGCGCTGGCCCGGCCGGACGTGCGCTTTCTCGTCCTCCACGAAGGCCGCATCCTGCTCGACGTGCTGCCCGCCGGCACCGCCGGCCCGCGGGAGCGCATCGGCCAGATCTTCGGGAGCGAGCTCGCCGGCCGCCTGGTCGAGATCCCGGCCGACAGCATCTCGGCAGCCGGAAGGGACGGCGAGCGGATCTCCGGCTTCATCGGCGATCCCGAGACGGCCCGGGGCCGGCGCCAGCTCGTTTTCGTGAACCGCCGGATGCTGCGCGACCGCGCCGTCCTCGCCGCGTTCTACCGGGCGGTGCGCGAGGAGTGGAGGAGCGAGGACTTCCCGGCTCTCTTCCTGTTTCTCGACGTCCCTCCCGAGGAGGTGGACGTCAACGTCCATCCCCAGAAGGCCGAGGTCCGCTTCCGCGACCCCGGGTTGATCGACCGGGTCTACGACGCCCTCCGCCGCGGCCTGGAGCGCGCCCGCGGCGAGGAGGCGGCGCCGCTGCGCACGCCCACGGCCGAGCCGTACGTCCCTTTCGCCTGGCAGGGGCTCGGCCAGATGGCGCCGCAGCCCGAGGTCTGGCGGCGCGATCCGCAGACCGATCTGCCGGTCCAGGTCACGGGGATCTCGACGGCCGAGCCGGGGACGCCGGAGCGTCTGGCGGCGCCGTCCTACGCTCCGGTCCAGCGGCCCATGGTGCCGCTGTCGGGCCGGCGCGGCGAGGCGCGGCCGTTCCGGCTCCTCGGACAGTACAAGGGGACGCTGATCCTGCTCGAAGGACCGGACGGTCTCTATCTGATCGACCAGCACGTAGCGCACGAGCGCATCCTCTACGAGCGTCTGCGCCGCTCCCTGGCCACCGAGATCACCCCTGTCCAGCACCTGCTGACGCCGCCGCTCCTGGAGCTGGCGCCCGCCGAGCGGCTGCGCCTGCTGGAGCTGGCCGCCTCCCTCGATGCCTGCGGCTTCGGCCTGGCGTCCCTCTCCGGGAACACCCTGGCGCTGACCTCCGTCCCCGCGGTCCTCACGGCGGAGGAGGCGGAAGCCCTGCTGCGCGCCCTCGCCAACGAAGACCACGAAAGCGCGGCTGCCGCGGAGGACCTGCGCCGGCGCATCCTGGAAGCCCTGGCCGCGAGCCTCGCCTGCAAGTCGGCGGTCAAGATGCACCACCCCCTGGCTCCGCTGGAGATGGAGGCCCTGGTCGGCGAGCTCTTCGCCGCCGAGCAGCCCTACGCCTGCCCGCATGGGCGGCCCATCGTCCTGCAGATGTCGGACGCGGATCTGGAGCGGCGGTTCGGACGGAGGTGACCCCCTCTCCTTGTATCGCGTGGTAGCATATAGATGATGATCTTTGGCCGCAGGCCCACGTCTCTCGAGAAGAAGTTGGGGCACCGGTTCAAGCGCGCCGACCTTCTCGAGCTCGCCCTCACGCATCGTTCGTGGGCCAACGAGCAGGGTATCCCTGAACATTACGAGCGTCTGGAGTTCCTCGGCGACGCCGTCCTCGGCCTGGTCACCGGGGAGTGGCTGTATCAGAACCATCCCGAGCTTCCCGAAGGCGAGCTGTCCAAACGCAAGGCGCAGCTGGTCAGCCGGCCGGCCCTGGCCCATCACGCCGAGACGATCGAGCTGGGACCCACGCTGCGCATCGGAGTCGGCGAGGACCGCTCCGGCGGACGCACCAAGGCTTCGCTCCTCGCGGATTCGATGGAGGCCGTCTTCGGAGCCGTCTACCTCGACGGCGGCCTGGAGGCGGCGCGCAACGTCATCCTGCCGATGCTCAAGGAGGCGGCGGTGGAGCCGGTCCAGCTCCTCGCCGCGGACGCCAAGACCCAGCTCCAGGAGCTCACGCAGGCGCTCGGCTGGGACCTCCCCGAATACCGCCTGGCAGGTGCCACCGGTCCCGACCACAGCAAGGTCTTCGCGGTCGAATGCTGGGTCGGCGGCGAGGTCGCCGGCCGCGGCGAAGGGCCGAGCAAGAAGATGGCCGAGCAGAAGGCCGCCGCCGAGGCCCTGGCGAACGTTCCGAGCCTGCAGAAGAAATAGGAACGGCGACGATCCGCCGCGTAACCGCTATCCCGGCCGTGTAGTGGCTATCGCGGCCGGTTAGCCGTTATCCCGACGGCATAGCCGTTAACTCGGGCGCGTAGCCACTAACCGGCCGAGATAGCGGCTACACGGGGGAGTTAGCGGCTACGGGGCCGAGATAGCGGCTATCCGGCCGAAATAGCGGTGACAGGCGGAGATCCTCGAGAAAAACCGGAGTGAAGAGCGCGACCCGCTCTCTACCGGTCGCCTTCGCCACCCAGAACCTCGCGGCGCAGCTCCTCGACGCTCATCTCGAGGCCCTCTCCACGGCGGGCCTGATCGAGAGCGAGCAAAAGCCGTTCCGCATTGCGCGGCGAGCGCAGCAAATGAGAGGTCTCCAGCAGCCCCTCGTATTCGGCCGCGTCGATCATGGCGACGCGCTTGCCCCCACGGCGTGTGATGATCACCACTTCGAGATCGTCGGTGACGCGGTCCATCAAGGAAGCCAACTTCTCGCGCGCCTGGCTGTAGGTCGTTTCGATCGCCATGGCTCTATTGTATAACCCTTCTGGACGAGTCGCCAGTGTGCCGAGGAGCTCTGGGCGTACGTCAAGACCGAGAACTTGGCAGGTCTCATTGTGTGACCAGCAGGCGGTCGCCGAAGAAGTCGCTGCAGTGGTAACCGAAAGCCTAACTGAAGGGAAGTGCTAGCCTATGGATTTCCGCGAATGGCCGCCTAGACGAATTCTCCTCATGTCCGTCGGTTGGATCGTGGCCATCCTCGCGTTGTTGGCCGGGCTACTTTTTAGGATAGCTTCAGTGGCCGAGGCCGAGCACGGTGGCGGCGTGGGAGCATTCAGTCTTGGGCTCTTGGAGTCCGCTGCGCTTCTCTTGGGCCCACCCTTGCTCCTCTGGTTCGTTTGGCTGGTTCTGAGACGTCGGCCGGAAGGGTGACTCACTTCGGCAGAGAGGGTATAGACCATCCTCCCCCGACACGTCGGCGACACGCGCACGACGTGTCGCCGGTCGTTTCGATCTCTCGATTTTCCAGCATTTTCTCCCACACAAGGCGTTTTGTCGTGAGCTTTCCGCGGGCATGGTGATTGCTCTCCCGGACCTGCGGCAATATGGCCACATCAAGGAGGATTTCTCTCATGGCTTCCATGAAACGCGGACTGATGGTCCTTCCCGCTCTCCTTTTCCTCACCGTCGCGGCGCAAGCCCAGGTCGGCCTGGCGCAATTCTCCTCGGATACGACGGGCGTCAGCGGCTATATCGCCATCCTCGACATCGGCAGCGGAACGTTCACGCCGGTCGTCACGGCGCTCGACACCAATTGCCGCTCGCAGGGCAACGGACAGGTGAGCCTGCTGAATACGGGGCAGTTCGCGATCAACCAGAACACGATCCTTGCCATCACCGCCAATTCGGGCCCCGGCGGCGTCACCGGCTGCGGCACACCGGCCGGACTGCTCGTCTCCAACGGGAAGCTCGTCAATCCCGGACAGACGGACGGGCCGGTGCTCTACTTCAACAGCCTGAGCAGGCCGCAATCACCGGCGGCACGGTGCCGGCCGGTGTGCAATGGGCGGTCTCCGGCTCGACGAACACGAACAACGACTGTCCGAACCTCTATCAACCGGGGACGCTTCTCGCTCAGGACGGCAAGCCCGGCGTCTGTCCGATCCCGAAATCGACGGTCCATGCAGGCCGCGGCGCGGTCGGCCTCGACTCGACCGGCAAATACGTCATCGTCGTGGTGGTGGAGGGGACGGACAGCGGCGGCGTCCTGACCTCCGACCTCGCCCAGATGCTCATCGGAAGTGAGGAGAAGCGGCGGGGTACGAGGCCAGGCTCCGTGGAGTACAATCCCCGTTCCTATGAGCGACCCGATTCCCGTTTCGTCCGTCCGCGAGCTGTCGCGGAACATTGGCAACAAAGTCGTCCTCTCGGGCTGGCTGGACAACAAGCGCTCGAGCGGCAAGATCGCGTTCCTCCAGGTGCGCTGCGGCGGCGGCACCGTTCAGGCAGTGGCCGGGCGCAAAGACGTGTCCGACGCCGACTGGGCCGAGATCGAGAAGGTCACCCAGGAGTCGACCATCCGCCTGACCGGCACGGTCAAGGAGGACAAGCGCTCTCCGACCGGCGTCGAGGTCCAGATGGAAGCCTTCGAGATCCTCCACCTGACCGAGGACTTCCCGATCACCCCGAAGGAGCACGGCACCGCGTTCCTGATGGAGCACCGCCATCTCTGGCTGCGCTCCAGCCGGCAGCGCTCCGCCCTGCGGGTGCGCAGCGAGGTCGAGCAGGCCATCCGCGACTTCTTCTACGAGCGCGACTTCACCCTGATCGACTCGCCGATCCTCACCCCCGCCGCCTGCGAGGGGACCTCGACGCTCTTCGAGACCGACTACTTCGGCGACAAGGCCTACCTGAGCCAGTCCGGGCAGCTCTACCTGGAGCCGGCCGCCGCGGCGCTCGGCAAGGTCTACTGCTTCGGCCCCACCTTCCGGGCCGAGAAGTCGAAGACCCGCCGCCACCTGATGGAGTTCTGGATGGTGGAGCCCGAGGTCCCGTTCCTGGAGTTCGACGGGCTCTGCGAGCTCACCCAGGAGTTCATCGTCTACCTGGTGAGCCGCGTCCTCGAGCGCTGCCAGACCGAGCTCAAGATCCTGGAGCGCGACGTCTCCAAGCTGGAGGCGATCAAGCCGCCGTTCCCGCGCATCACCTACACCCAGGCCGTGGAGATCCTCAACCGCGAGGGGAACAACATCCAGTGGGGGGACGATTTCGGGGCCGACGAGGAGACCATCCTGGCCAGCCAGTTCGACCGGCCGGTCCTGGTCTCCCGCTTCCCGGCGGCGTTCAAGGCCTTCTACATGCAGCCCGACCCGGAGGACCCGCGCGTCGTCCTCGGCCTCGACCTGATCGCGCCGGAAGGCTATGGCGAGATCATCGGCGGCAGCCAGAGGATCCACGACCACGACCTGCTGCTTCAGCGCATCCAGCAGCACAACCTGCCGGTCGAGGCGTTCCAGTGGTACCTCGACGTCCGCAAGTACGGGGCCTACCCGCACAGCGGCTTCGGCATGGGGATCGAGCGCTTCGTGGCCTGGATGTGCGGCCTGTCGCACCTGCGCGAGACGATTCCGTACCCCCGGATGCTCTACAAGATCTACCCCTAGGGGCGCGCGCTGAAGCCGTCGCGCCTCGTCACCTGGGCATCGCTCTCCCTGCTGGTCCTGATCTGGGGAACCACCTGGGCGGCGATCCGCGTGGGGCTGCAAGGGATTCCGCCGCTCACCGGCGTCGCCCTGCGGTTCTCCATCGCCGGCCTTGCCCTGCTGGCGCTGGTGCCGGTCTTCCGGGTGCGCCTGGGAACGACCCGGCGTGAGCGGTGGGTCTGGGTCTCCAACGCGCTGCTCACGTTCTGCATCTCCTACAGCATCCTGTACTGGGCGGAGCAGTACATCCCTTCGGGGCTGGCGGCCGTCCTCTTCGCGACGTTCCCTCTGCTGGTGGCGCTCCTCGCTCATTTCGTGCTGCCCGGCGAGCGGCTGACCTGGATGAGCGGGCTCGGTGTCGTGGTTGGCTTCGCCGGGGTCGCGGTGATCTTCTCGGAGGACTTCGCCAAGCTCCTCGGTCCTCAGGTCGCCTATGCCGCGACGGTGATGCTGCTCTGCCCGCTCTGCTCGGCGATCGGCAGCGTGACGGTGAAGAAGTGGGGAGGCGGCATCCATCCGCTCTCGACCGCGGCGGTGCCGATGCTGCTCTGCGGCCTGATCGTGGGGCCGATCGCCTGGCTCACGGAGTCCGACCGCAGCGTCACCTTCAGCGGTCCGTCCACCCTCGCCTTGTTCTACCTGGCGCTGGTCGGCTCGGCGCTCCCGTTCACCCTCTATTTCTCGCTCCTGAAGCGCCTGCGGGCCACCCAGATCTCCCTCATCAACTACGCCGTCCCGGTCGTGGCGGTGATCGTCGGACACTTCGTCCTGGACGAGCCGGTGACGCTCCGGGTGCTCCTCGGCGCGGTGCTGGTGATCGTGGGAACGGCTTTGTCTGTGCGGAGACCGCAGGCTCAAAACGATTCAAGGGGAGAGTAAGAGGAGGGAGATGTCAGCGCCCCGGGAAGGGGCGCGGGCGCGTAGCCCCGGGTTTCAACCCGGGGTACGCAACCCGGCTCTCGCCAATCAAACGCGGATTCTAGTACCGGCGTCCGCCGCCACCGCCGTAGCCACCGCCGCCGCCCCGGCCACCACCACCGCCGCCGCCGTAGCCACCACCGCCGCCGCCCCGGCCGCCGCCGCCGCCACCGTAGCCACCGCCACCACCGCCGCCGCGCCGGCCGCCACCGCCGCCCTCTTCCTTCGGACGGGCTTCATTGACCGTCAGCGTCCGGCCCTCCATCTCGCGGCCATTGAGAGCGGAGATGGCTTCCTGCGCCTCCTGGTCATTGCTCATCTCCACGAAACCGAACCCCTTGGAACGGCCGGTGTCGCGCTCGATGATCACCTGAGCGGATTGCACGCTGCCGTGCGCTGCAAAGAGGTCCTCCAGGTCGCTGTCGCGAACGCTGTAAGGAAGGTTTCCGACATACAACTTCTTGCCCATGTGGGACTCCTCGCTTGGCCTTGTCCGATTCCCACGACCCCCGAGGGCAGTGTTGTCAGACGGCGTTGGTCGATGCGGTCGGAAAAGCGACCGACTGGTTGGATCGCGGCTGCGGGCGATGTAGCTGCCCTGCTTGGCTGCGGCGGGCGACTCTCTTCAGGCTGGCAGGCATCGACTTCCCTGGCCTGGTCAAAGAGGCTCACAGAGGGAAAGTCTATGCCCCTGGCTCGCCGTGTCAAGTCGTCACCCGCGAATCCGTGGCCCGAAGATAAATATCCGTGGTCACGAAAGGGGGCCGAAGGGCCGCCGGAGCCTTCTCCGGCGGCCCTTTGGGCTCAGTTGCGCGCCGGCCGCGGGCGCCGCAGGGCGAAGAGCCCGAGCAGCGCCACCAGCGCCGGAAGACCCCAGGAACCGAGCGTCGGGCTCGCCACGGCGCTCAGCTGGGGCGCGAGGAGACCGCTTGCCCGGGTTGAGCCGGGCCGCCTCCCGAGAGGTTGTCCTTGGCCGGAGTCAGCTGCACGAAGGAAGAGTCTTACGGGCTCGATGGCGTGCCGGTATGTTACGGTTTCCTGGTCATGGATCCCCATCGTCTGGCTGAGGAGAGGAGTGTCGCGTACCACCGCGCGATCGCCGAGCGCCTGCGGGAGCGGCCCGAAATCCTCGAAAGCGCCCGCCGGCGCGTCGAGGCGTGGACATCGGGTGGCTCTGTGCCGTTCTACGCGCAGAAGTGGGCGGAGATTCTGGCGGGAGACGCCTCTTCTGTCGCCGCCTTCCTGGCCGAGCGCAGCGAGCTCGCCAACGAGCTGCGCCAGTCGAGCCCGTTCGCCGGGGCCCTGCGGCCGCAGGAGCGCTGGCGGATCTGGCGCGAGACCCGGGATCGCTTCCAGGGAACGCCATGACCCGCGAGCAGCTCGAGCACCTGATCCGCGCCGCCGCGGTCATCGCCGCCGACGATTCGATCGTCGTGATCGGCAGCCAGGCGATTCTGGGGCAATTCCCGGAGGCTCCGGAATCCATGCGCCGCTCGATGGAGGCGGATCTCTTTCCCCTGAACCACCCCGAGCGCGCCGACGTCATCGACGGCAGCATCGGTGAGCTGTCCCCCTTCCATGACACCTTCGGCTATTACGCCCAGGGGGTTGGCGAGGAGACCGCTTTCCTGCCCAGGGGCTGGAGGGAGCGCCTCATCCCCGTCCAGAACGAGAACACGCGGGGAGCGAGAGGCCTGTGCCTCGAAGTCCACGACCTGCTGGTCGCCAAGGCCATCGCCGGCCGGGACAAGGACATCGACTTCCTGAACGAAGCCGCGAAACACCAGATGGCCAACCACGACATCCTGCTGCGCCGGTTGGAAACCGTCGAGGTCGAGCCGACGGTTCGGGACCAGACCCGGGCTGCAATCGAGAGGGCTTTTCGGGGCGAGTGGTAACGCGAGTCACATCCGCCCGATCTCCCGCAGTACAATCTAGAGAACAGCTCAAGCCGCCATGCCAGAATCTACTGATCCGGACCTGGTCCTGCGTGTAACGCAAGAGACACTTGCCAACGGCCAACAGGTTCTCAGGTTCGTGGCCAAGACGCGCGAGCCACTGGCCGGTTTCTACTTCGACAGCTTCGACTCGGCGCCTTTTCGACAGGGTGCTCCCGAAGACCACTTTGGGAGCCTCTTTCGGTATCTCTCGTGGGTCCATCGTGGAGGATCGAGAGATTGGTTCGCAGGCAATGGGACTTTGCTTTTCAAAGAGCTTCTTCCCCTGGAGCTCCGGCGGGGACTCTGGGCTCTCGTTAATTCGGTCCGCACCCTTCAGATCCTCTCGGACGAAGTGTGGTTTCCCTGGGAGTTGCTGAGGCTCCAGGATCCCGACAAGCCATCCTCCTCGGCAGGTCCCTTTTTGGTCGAAGCATTCAGTGTCACGAGGTGGTTGCTCAAAGTCCGTCAGGGCGCTCCTCCGGTCCTGAAACTTCCGATGAAGCGTATCGCCCTGATCGTGCCGAGAGATTCCACGTTGCCTCATGTCTCGGTGGAGCGAGAGAGGGTGAAGGGATTCGGGGGCGCGGAGCGCGAAGTGGTCGAGGTCCAGGCTCTCTATCCGGAGGTCAAAAACGCTCTGGCTTCAGGAGAATACGATGGCCTGCATTTCGCCGGCCATGGGTATGCCTGGGAGGGTAGCCGCTGCAGTCTTTTGCTCGAGCGTGGAGGACAACTCGATCCGGAGCACCTGCATGGTCTCGTCCGGATCGGAAGCGGACAACCTCTCGTGTTCCTCAATGCATGTCACAGCGGGCGCGGTACGGCATCGCTCTCGGGTATGGGGGGGCTGGCCAGCGCTTTCCTGGAAGCGGGCGCAGGAGCTTTCATCGGATCTCACTGGGAGCTGAAAGACAGCCAAGCGCTCTGCTTCGCAGAGGAGCTCTACAAGCAGCTGTTCGACGGGGTGGAGCTGGGCGAAGCCGTCCGCCAGGCTCGGTTGATCCTGCGAGACCGATTTCCGGAAGGCGACGGTTGGCTGGCCTACACGGTGTTCGCCCATCCTCTGGCCCGCTGTTCAGCAGCCGCGAAGGCGCCGGCAGAAGAGCCAGCCAGACAAAACCGGAAGCCCCGGCCCGAAAAGAAGTCGAAGAGCCCTGTCGCTCCCGCTGCCAAGCCAGCCTCCGAGGACGGCAAGCGGTTCTCTCCCATTCCGGTGGTCGAGCCGCCGGTTCTAGAGACGCGGAGTCCGAAAGAACCGACCTCTGCAGGCGAGCGCATCCACGAGAAGGATGGGACCGTGTTGGTCTATGTTGCGGGAGGTGAGTTCACCCTGGGCGCGGAAGGGTTCCAGGACGCGAGACCGGTGCACCGGGTGCGCCTCAGCCCCTTCTGGATCGGCAAGCTCCCAGTGACGAATGAGCAGTTCGCGCGCTTCCTGGAGGAGAACCCTGACGTCCCGAAGCCGGCCTTCTGGGACGATCCCCAGCTCAACCCGTCACGGCATCCGGTCGTAGGACTGAGCTGGGACGACGCTCAGGCCTACTGTCGGTGGGCCGGCCTGGAGCTGCCCAGCGAGGCGCAGTGGGAAGCGGCGGCACGCAGCACGGAGCAGCGCCGCTATCCCTGGGGCCGGGAGCTGCCGACTCCGCGGCATGCCCGCTTCGGCACTACGAGCGGGACGGCTCCAGTGGGCGCCTGCCCGGCCGGCGCCAGCCCCTATGGCACGCTCGATCAGACGGGCAACGTCTGGGAATGGTGTGCCGATCCCTGGTCTCCCACCGCCTACCGGGAGCGAGAGAAAAGAGAACTCGACCCAGTCGGCCAGGGAGATTCAGCGGTCCGCGCTGTGCGCGGCGGGTCCTGGAATACGCCTGCCCAGGATCTGCCTGCCGCATTCCGCGGGCGGCGGTCGGCTAAAATGCGATTCAACGATCAGGGGTTCCGCTGCATCTGGCGCCCTGTGTGAGCGCATTGCCGCAGACTATGCAGAACCTCCAATCGATCCCGGCGACGTGCTCATTGGGACAGAGTTGCTGCCGCTGTGGATCCTGTTCCAACCCGCACCTCGTGTTAGGGCAGACGGGAGCTTGTCCCACCGGGGTCAGGCAGAGCGGACAGCTTCGGAAGCCCTCGATCAAGATCGCATCGTCCAGTGCTTCCGCCTCGAACTTCGTCAAATAACGCCCACTGAGGATGGCCTTGTACGCATCCGACTCAGACCATTGGAGTATGGCGTTCACGCGCTTCGCCGGCTCAGGGTGCGACAGGAACAGATCCATTCCGAATGTGGCGATCTTGGACCACCAGGTCGCCTCCTCAGCATAGTCCGCCACCTGCTCGGAAAACAGCCGGAGGTCGAACTCCGCTTCGTACTTCCGGGGCACGCCGGCCAAGCGGCTGAGGGCTTGGGCGAGCGGCTCCGGATCTTCCAGGATGAGCAAGGCGGCGCGGTCGGCCGAGTACTCTGCGGCACGGAACCAGGAGAAGAACAAGCCGGCCACGGTCTCTTCCAGGCCGGGAATCTTTTTCAGGAAGGGAACCGCGTGACTGGTCAGGGCGAGCCCCACTCCCATGTAGAGCATGTGCTGGCAGAGGATATGACCCATCTCATGGGCGATGATCCCCTGGAGCTCGCGCTCCGTCATCAGGTCCACCAGTCCGGTGGTCAGGACGATCGAGTGGGTGTTCCGGCCGAAGACGAACGCGTTCGCTCCGCCTTGGCGGGTGAGATATGTCTTCGGCGGAGGAACAGACAAACGTTCGGCCACTTCATGAACCATGCGGTTCAGGGAAGGGAATTGATGGGAGCTGAGCAGCACGCTGTGGTGCATGTGGTGCGCCCGGAATCTCTCCTCGATCCCCAGCTTTGAGATCGTCTTCAGCAACTCCGGGAATAATGGAAGCCGCTCAAAGGCCGAAGTCGCCCGCACGTCCGAGGGATGGGCGAAGGCGCGGGGGTGGATCTGAGTGAATTGCACGGCGGCCATGGCTCAGCCCCTCGCCTCGATGACTTGCGTGCCCGCCAGGAGATCGCCCAGGCGCCGCCCCCGCGGATTCGCCACGATCATGGCGATGTCCACAGCGATGAAGGCCATGAAGAGGCCCGAGGAGATCCAGTCGAACCAAGGAACGAATGCCGCAATCACCAGGAGACCGAAGTAGTAGCCGTTCCGTACCAGTCCCTGAAGATTGGACGCTGGCTGGCCGGTCCGCCGGTCGACGACCCGCATCTGGCTGACCCGTTTCGCAATGCTGAGAGCCCCCGCATTGCAGTCGCGTAGCATGACCAGCCCGGCGACGATCAGAGCCAAGAGCCCGGCGATACCGGCAGTGAGGGAGTCAAGAAAGGTGACGACCCAGGTGAAGAAGACGTAGGCCACATACTCGATGCCCGAGCCGAGGAGCCGGCGTGGCGTGCTCGGCTTGGGGAGTGGGCCGATCTTCTGAAGCGGCTCGGGACGCAAAGCAGGATGGGCAACCAGTCCTTGTTGGTGCCCGTTCGGGCACTGACTGTCTCCTAACTTGAGCAACGCACCACATTCCTTGCAGAAACCTGACATGAGGCCTCTCCTTTCACTCGCGCGAGAAATGAGAGAAGAAAATGTTTGAGCTTCGTGTGCGGTGGCAACACGATGGAGCCGGTCCGTCACCGTCATGAGACACCGGCCGGACCCTTTGGGTTGAGGTCTCGCGCTCCCCCGCCGCTCCCTACCGCGGCGACGCGCCGTATCACGGGCTTGGGGGCGGAGAGGCACTGGGAATCTCCGCATCGTTGCTGGGATGCTCGGTATCCGGAAAGGGGGCCACGGATTTCAACATCTTCGTGCACCTACGAAGCTCGTCGTCGATCAAATGGTGAGATCACACCGGCAGCTCGTACGGCCGCGGCAGCCGGCTCCCGGCGTTCCGGAATTCCCCGCTGAGCTGGCTGCCCATCTCGACGGTGAACGTGCCGCGGCGCACCGCAAAGCAGAACACCTTGAGCGTCGTGCGGGCATCGTGCGAAAGCTTCTTGTGCTCGGTGAGCGGCTTCACCTGCTGCGCCAGCTCCACCACCTCGGCGGTGTTCCCCCGGGCCGTCCAAAGGATCGCGAGGTCGAACGCGATACAGCCGGCTTCAAAGGCGAGCCCGGCGGCGATCATCTCGGCGCACACCGGCTGGAGGACGTGCAGAGCCTCCTCCGTCCGGACCAGCCCGGTCGCAACCCACCCGGCCAGACGGCGGATCTGCAGACGTTCCCGATCGCGCCCGACCCGGTCCGCCAGCTTCTGGGTCTCCGCCAGCAGCGGCTCGGCCTCGCGATACCGTCCCGCCTGGCACAGGATGTAGAGCTTCTCCAGGCGCAGCCGCAACCAGAGGTGCAGCTCGCGGACCGGGTCGAGGTACATCTCGGCCTGGAACAGGGCATCCAAGGCTCTCCGCTCCCGCCCGAGCTCGCCTAGGAGGGCCGCCCGGCTGAGCTGGATGCGGGCGACCCGGTCGTGGCTCGGGCGCAGCAACAGGATGAAATCGAGCTTGTTCAGGGCCTCGTTCAGGTCCTGCTCGTCGATGCTCAACGCCGCTTCGAGCTCGTACAGGTGCGATTGCAGAGAGGTGATCAACTCGTGGGGAGGAGTGACCAGAAACGCATCCTGGAAGATGGTCCGGTCCGCGGGGTGCAAAGGGATGGACTTGAAGACCTGCAAGGCGACGGCCTCGGAGAGGCTCGCGGGAGCGGACTCGTAGGCGAGGATCGTCTCGGGAGACACTCCGGCCCTTCGAGCCAGCTCCTCAGGGCCCCACTCCCGTGCCAGGCGCATCTTCTTGAGAGCCTGGGCCACTGCGGCCAGCGGATCCTTCTCAAATTCCATGGCTTCGTTTCCTGGGCCGCGGCCCATAGTATTCTCTGACGAGAATTTTACCCGGATGGGAGACCGCTTGCAACGAGACATCAACGCCCGGCGCGGAAGGACGCGCCGGGGCTCAAAAGAGCTTGGCAAGAGGTTTACAGGTCTACTTCTTCCGTCCGCCGCCCACGGCCTGGGGCGCGACGCCGAGGCGGCTGAGCGCTTCCAGGATGCGCCGGTCCAGATCCTCGTCGGAGACGCCCAAGGCGGAGGGCCGGGTGGGTCTCTTTGGGACGTGCCTCTCCAGGAGATCGAGGAGACGCGAGGCCATCTCGGGCTCGCTCCGCGGCCGGTCATCCTCCGGGAACACCTCCCGGAAGAACTGCGACGGCGGAATTCCGATGACTTCCAGGATCAGCAGAATGTGACGGAGCTTGAGCTCGATCTTGCCGCTGAACAGCCGGTTGACCGTTCCTGCCCCGTAGCCCAGCTTCTCTTCGAGCTGTCGGGCGGACAGCCCGTACATGCGAACCACGGATTCCAGCATCTTCGCGGACCTGCGGATGTCATCGTCGATCATGGCGACAAGTCTATGCGAAGAGCCTGGTGCAGAAAAGCGAGGCTGGCGCTCTGAGTTGCGGCAGACGGGCAACGGATGGGAGGAAAAGGTACAATGGGGGCCGGAGGCACACCCGGTGAGCGAAAACCAAGAACCAGCCGGACGTGCGGCGCCACGCCGCATCCTGGTGGCGGATGACAATGCGGACTCCGCCTCCAGCATGGCCCTGCTGTTGGAGATCCTGGGCAACGAGGTCCGCACCGCCTTCGACGGGCTCGAGGCGGTCGAGGTGGCGGCGGCGTTCCGTCCGGACGTGATCCTCCTCGACATCGGGATGCCGCGGTTGGACGGCTACGACGCCTGCCGCCGCATCCGCGAGCAGCCTTGGGGCCGGGACGTCGTCCTCATCGCCCTGACCGGATGGAGCCAGGAAGAGGACGTGCGCCAGTCGCGGGACGCCGGCTTCGACCATCACCTGGTCAAGCCGGTCGAGCCCGCGACGCTGGAGAAGGTGCTGGCGGCCGAGGCGCCGGTGCGGTGAGAAGGTGAGACCCCCTCGCTACTCCTTCCGGATCGCCAGGATCGGGTCCACGCGGGAGCGCCCGCCAGAAGAAACGTCAGCAGTTTGGGAAAACCGGGCTTTCCCTCCGCCCGGTGCCTGACGGCAATCATCCAAACGATCGGAGGGGGGAGGTCCCTCACCTGGGAGAGAAGTGGCGTCTCATGTCCATTCCAGAATGTGGACCTGTCCCGACCGGTCCCCCGCTACGATCGTGGTGCCGTCAGGCGAGACGACACACTCGTACAGTGAGTTGTCGGCCCGGAATGCGTTGGCGATCTCTCCGCTGTCCAGGTCCCAGACCAACAGCGAGCTGTCATCGGAGACGGACACGACCTGCGATCCATCAGGCATCGCAGTCACCGCCTGGATACCGTAGATCCCGTCAGGGTGACCGGAGAGCGTCAGGAGCTCTTGCCGCGTTTCCAGATCCCAGACCTTCAAGCGCAGGTCCGCTCCTCCGGTGATGGCCCGCCGTCCGTCCGGCGTGATCGCCAGGGCATAGATCATCCCTTCGTGGCCGGTCAGCACCGAGAGCTCCTGCCCGCTGTCCAGGTCCCAGATCCTCACGGTGCGGTCCTCGGAAATAGAAACAGCTTGCCGTCCATCCGGCGTGATCTCGACGGCGTTGACCCAACCGGTATGCCCTGCCAGAGTCCAACGCACCTGTCCGTCCTCCAGATCCCACACCTTGAGCGTGCGATCCCGGGAGGCCGAGACGGCCCACCGGCCATCCGGAGTCACGGCCGCCGCATTGACCCAATCCTCGTGCCCTGAACAGGTCGCCAGCCGTGCGCCGCTCTCCAGATCCCACAGGACCAAGGTCTGATCACGGGAGCCCGAGAGAAGGCGCCTCCCATCCGGAGTGATCACTGCGACGTTCACCTCTCCGCTGTGGCCGTGCAGGCAGAGGAGCTCCTGCCCGTTTTCCAGATCCCAGACTCGAACGGTCTGGTCCTGAGAGCCGGACACCGCGCGCCGTCCATCCGGCGTCACTGCCAGCGACAGCACGCCATCGGAGTGGCCGGTCAGCGTATGCAACAGCTCTCCGGACCGCAGGTCCCAGACCTTCAAGGTTTCGTCCAGCGAGGCCGAAACTGCGCGCCCGTCTCGAGTCACGGCGAGCTTCATCACGTTTTCGCTGTGGCTCGTTCTCTCCTGCGGATCCGCTGGAGCCTCCAGGTCCCAGACGCGGAGAGTGTGGTCGTCGGAGACGGAGACCGCCCAACGATCATCCCGCGCCGGGACGGCCATGTTGACCCGCGCACTATGCCCGGACAGAAATCTGAGAGATTCCCTCCGCTCGAGATCCCACACTCCGACCGTCCAATCCTCGGAGCCCGAGAGCGCCTGCCGGCCGTCGGCGGTCACCGCGACCGACCAGACCGCTGCGCCATGACCTTCCAGGGTGGCGAGAGCGGCTCCCGTCTCCAGATCCCAGATCTTGAGCGTTTTGTCCTCCGAGGCGGAGATCGCCCGCCGTCCATCCGGCAGCGCAGCGACGCTCCAGACCTGGGCCGTATGACCTGTCAAAACGAGGAGCCGTTCTCCGGACTGTAAGTCCCATACGGCGAGCGTCTTGTCCGCGGAGGCCGAAATCGCCCGCCGACCGTCCGGAAGCACGGCCACGGCCAGAACCTCGCCTTCATGGCCTATCCAGGACAACAGCTCGTCTCCGCTCTTCAGATCCCAAACCGTCAGGTTCCGTTTCGCCGATCCTGTGAGGACTTTCCCACCCGGTGTCACCGCGAGAGCCCGAACCAGGTGCCCCGAGGTGGAGAGCGTGCGCAGAGTCTCACCGCTCTCCAGGTCCCAGACCCGGAGAGTGCCGTCGTTCGATGCGGAAATGGCCTTGGCCCCATCTGGTGCCAGAGCCAAGGCATAGACCGGCTCCGTATGGCCGCTGAGCTTCAGCAACCGTTCTCCGGTCTCCAGGTCCCAAAGGCCCAACGTCCGGTCGCTCGATGCGGAGACCGCCCGCCGGCCATCGCGGGTCACCACCACGGCGTTGACCTGGTAGAAATGACCTCGCAGAGTCCTTGCCAGGGACTGCCCAGGTGCCAGAAGGCTGGCGCGCACAGGGCGGAGCCATGGGGCCATATCGGCGTGCTGCGCCTGCTCCAGGAGCCGCCCTGCGAGGCCAGCCATGCCCACAGAATTCAACCGGCCGATCAGCTGGGTCGGGAGCTGGGGAGGATCTTCCTGCAAGGCGGGAGCCGCAAGACGAAGAGCGGCTTGGACGAGCCGCAGCTCCGGTTCATCCAGGAGGTCGAAATCCCGAATCAATGCCTCGGCCCCCGCGAGGACGACTTTCGCCTGCAGAAAATCGAAGCGGGTTAGAAGCTCGCGCAGCCGACCCGGGTCTGGCCCCTCCGCGAGATGCTCGGGTAAGCGCATGGCATAACGCTGATCCGCGGGCTTGAGGGCATTCAGGGCGTCGTAGATCCGGCTGCTCATGAGGTGAGGCGGGGGTACAAGGAGGGAGCCCTGCCGGGCTTCCTCCGCAGGATCAGGCGTTGGTCTCGTGGAGCTCCGGCCAGCAGTCGTACCTCCCGGATCAACAGAGCTTCTGGGCGACGGGGACGGATTGTACCCGAGCAGGATGGCGGCGGGCCGCCATCAGCTGAGCCCTTGAACATTATGCCGCACAGCATTATGCTGCGCCGCATAATGTTCTTCGTTGACCGCCAGGAAGAGCTCGCCCGCCTCGACCGCGTCGCGGCTTCGGACGAAGGCGGGCTGGTCGTCGTCTACGGCCGGCGACGGGTGGGCAAAACCCGCCTCCTGCTCGAATGGGCGAAGAAGCATCAAGGCGTCTATACGGTGGCGGACCAATCCGTCGCCGAAATCCAGCGGCAGTACTTCGCCGAGGCCATCGCAGCCCGGCTGCCGGGGTTTGCCGAAGTCGAATACCGCGATTGGCGGTCGCTGTTTGCCCGGCTGTCCCGCGAGGCACAACTCGCCGGCTGGCAGGGACCCCTGATCCTCGACGAGCTGCCGTATCTGGTGCTCGCCTCGCCGGAGCTCCCGAGCGTGCTTCAGCGCTGGGTCGATCACGACGCCCGAGAGGCGCGGCTCCGGGTGGCGATCGCGGGCTCGAGCCAGCGCATGATGCAGGGCTTCGTCCTCTCCGGGGACGCTCCGCTCTTTGGCCGTGCCAGGGAGATCCTGGAGATCCAGCCCCTGCCTCCCTTCTATCTTCGTGAGGTCTTCGGAACGGAGGATGGCATACGCTGGATCGAGCTCTACACGGCCTGGGGCGGGATCCCGCGCTACTGGGAGCTGGCCCGGGAGATCGGCGATGACGTCACGATTCAGGTGGAGCACCTCGTGTTGGATCCCCTGGGACCTCTCCATCGCGAGCCCGACCGCTTGCTCCTGGAAGAGATCCCTTCGGCTCTCGAAACGCGACCCTTGCTCGATGCCATTGGAGCGGGCGCCCACCGGGTCTCGGAGATCGCGGGGCGCCTGGGCCGGGCGGCCACTTCGATGGCGCGACCGCTGGACCGCCTCGTCGGGCTTGGGCTGGTGCGCCGCGAGCTGCCCTTCGGGGAGACTGAGAAAGGAAGCAAGCGCGCTCTCTACAAGATCGCCGATCCCTTTTTTCGTCTCTGGTTCCGTGTGGTGGCTCCCTTTCGGGCGCAGCTCGCCAGCGGCACGCCCGCCGCGCGTCGCCAGATCCTCGCTCGCTTCTGGGACAGCCTCTGCGCGCAGAGTTGGGAAGAGCTGTGCCGCTCGGAGGTGCCCCGGGTGACCGCCGGGGCTCTCGGGAGGCTCGGCCCTTGGGGTCCGGCCTCACGCTGGTGGCACGGAACGCAACCGGAGTGGGACGTGGTCAGCGAGTCGCTTGACGGCGAACGGGTTCTCCTGGGCGAGGTCAAGTGGAGCGCCCGCCCCTTCGATCGCAGGGCCCTCGAGCTGGCTCTGCGGGAGCTGTCTGCCAAGCCCGCTCCGCCCCTGCCGTCGCGGCTGGCCGGCGCGGAGCTCGTTCGGGCGCTTTTCGTCCCCAAGGTCACTGGGAAGGTTCGAGCCGAGGAGGAGACGGAGGGCTCGATCCTGATCACAGCCGCTGATCTTCTAGATAGGTAGCGGATCCATACCATCGTAGCGATCCCTAATCGTGGACGATGCCGGCCGCCGCGACGCGTCCGGCGCCGTCGAACCGGATCGCGAGCCACTCGGAATCGATGCGGATCAGGCCGCGCTGGGGGCCCAGCAGGTACACCATGTCCCAGCCCGGGAATGCCTTTCCCGGCTCGGCAGGCCCCAGCAGACGAACGACCGCGGCGCGGTCGAGCCCATCCAGACGCCGGCTGGCCAGCAGATCGTCGGCCATGGTGAGACGGGCGGGCCAAAGAAAGTCGGCGCGCGAATTCCGCTGCCATGCGGCCGGTTCGAAGCTGTGGCGGTGCAGGCGGTCGGCGATGGGGGGACCGAGGAAGAGGAGGGCCAGGACGACGCAGTATTGAGCCCCCATTCCCAGCAGAAAGGCGATGGGGCGTGCCCCCCTCCGGCCTCGCAGGTGAGCCACGACGAGAACCGCCGCCACCACCCAGGGAGCCCAGGACACCCAGCCGGGAAGCGGCGACCCAAACGAACGGAAGACGGCCCAGGAGACGGCCGCCGCGAGCAAGAAGCCCAGGAAGAAAAAGACGAGCGTTCGCCACCATCTGGTCATTCGAGCTCCAATCGCCGGCCCGCGACCCGGATCGCGTCCTGACGACAAGCATACGGACGCGCACATCCTGGCGTCTTCCCCGGGTCAGAGCTTTGCCGGGACATGATGTAGGATCTCCCCCGCTTGCCGCAGAACTTCACCTTCTCGCGCTGGAAGCTCGTGGGCCTCGTCGCCGGCCTGGTGGCGTTCGCTCTGCTCGCCGGGCTGGACACCCCGCTCAAGCACGACCCGGAGAACGGGGCGCGGCCGGCGTACGCCGCGGCCGGCGCGGCGCTCATGGCCATCTGGTGGCTCACCGAGGCGATCCCGATCTACTGGACCGCCTGCGTGCCGCTCGTCCTCTTCCCCCTGTTCGGCGTCTTCGGAGAGCACAACGTGCGGCAGTCCGTGCTGCCGTACTTCGATCCCTACATCTTCCTGTTCGCCGGGGGGATGGGGATCGCCGCCGCCATGCAGCAGTGGGACCTCCACCGGCGGATCGCGCTGACCATCATGAACCGGATCGGCAGCGATCCGCGGCATCTCCTCGCCGGCACGCTCGCGGCCACGGCGTTCATCTCGCTCTGGATCTCGAATACGGCCACGGCCGCCATGCTGATGCCGATCGGCATCGCCATCATCGCGCAGATCGAGGCCCAGTGCGGCGGCCGGCGGCTGGGCAGCTACGGCATGGCCATCATGCTGGCGATCGCCTACGGCTCGAACGTCGGCGGCATCGGCACCAAGATCGGCACGGCGCCGAACGCGCAGTTCTCGGGGTTCATGGAGCGAGCGGGCACCTCGATCTCCTTCCTGCAGTTCCTGGTCGTGGGCCTTCCGTTCGTCCTGATGTTCCTGCCGGCCGTCTGGTGGATGCTCTGGCGGATCGGGCGGCGGGACGGGCTCTCCGGAGAGATCGGCGCGGAGGTGGTCTCCGGCGAGCTCGCGCGGCTCGGACCGGTGAAGCGGCCGGAGCGGATCGTCCTCGGCGTCTTCCTGGTGACCGCGGCGTTGTGGATCGGCAGCAAGTGGATCACCGGCTTCCTCAAGCCGCGGATCACCTTCTACGAGATCGGCTCGTCGCACGTGGAGGGCGGGATCGCCATGCTCGCAGCCCTGGTCCTCCTCCTCTGGCGGACCCGGGGCCGGCAGGTGCTCGGATTCCGCGCCCTGGCCCGCGTCCCCTGGGAGACGCTGCTCCTCCTGGGCGGCGGCTTCGCCATGGCCTCGGCCATCCAGCAGAGCGGCCTGTCCGCCTGGCTGGGAGGACAGCTCCTGGCCGTGCGCGGCCTGCCGCCGTTCGCCCAGGTTCTCCTGGCGAGCCTGGCCGTGGTGGGGCTCTCGGCCGTGGCCTCGAACACGGCCACGATCGCCGTGATGCTCGTCGTGCTGCGCGACGCGGTCTCGCCGGAGATCCTGCCCGTCGTGCTCTTCACCGCGACGATCGCCTGCTCCTGCGACTTCGCGCTCCCGGCCGGGACGCCGCCGAACGCGATCGTCTTCGGCAGCGGCTACGTGACAATCCCGCGCATGGCGCGGACCGGGGTGGTCCTGGATATCGCGGCGGCGATCCTGGCGGCGTTCTGGTGCTGGCTGATCGTGCCTTGGGTGCTGTGAAGGCGAGTCATCTGGATCACCGGGCGCCCCCCTGGTGCTAAAGTCCGCATCGTGCTGACGCAGGAGTGGAGGAGAGCGCGATGACGAGCCCGGTGCCACCGCTATTGAAGAGCATCACCCTGGAGGGTTTCCTCTCGTTTGGTCCGGAGGCGGTCACGATTCCTCTGACCCCGCTCAACGTGCTCATCGGACCCAATGGGTCAGGAAAGTCGAACCTGGTCGAGGCGCTGTCTGTGCTGCGCACCCTCCCCAAGGACCTTTCCCTTCCGATTCGACAGGGCGGTGGCATCAAGGACTGGCTCTGGTGGCGGGAGGGATACGAAGGAGGTCCTGTCGCGCGCCTGGAGGTCCTGTTCGCCAAGGGGAAGGTATCCATGCTGGCTCGGGGCCCTGCCGTCCGGTACTACCTCGTTTTGGGGGCGTTGAGCGACTCGTTTATGGTCCTCGACGAGCGAGCGGAGAACGAGAGCCTCGAGGAGGGAGGTCTGAAGCCCCATTTCTACTTTGGCTACGAAAATGGGCGGTGGATCCTGAATGCGAGGCACGAGCGGCGCGAGATCCAGAGGGCGGACATCGATCCGACGCAGTCGATCCTCTCGCAACTACGGGACCCGGAGGCGTACCCCGAGCTCACCCAGATCGCAGACCGGCTGCGCCGGATCCTCATCTTCAGAAACTGGCAGTTCGGCCCGGATTCTCCGGTCCGCAGGAGCTGCCGTGCCGACGTGCGCACCGACACGCTTTCCGAGAGCTTCGACAACCTTCCCGCCCGGCTGGCGGTGCTCCTGGGCGCGCCGGCCGTCAAGCGCCGGCTCATCGAGCTTCTGCACGAGCTGGCGCCGGGGTTCGACGACCTCGTCGTCGTTCCGGAGGGAGGTGCGCTCCAACTCTATCTCACCGAGGGGAACCGCTCGGTGCCGGCACACCGGCTGTCGGACGGCACGCTCCGCTACCTCTGTTTGCTGGCAATCCTGCTCGATCCTGGTCCCGCGCCTCTCGTAGTCATCGAGGAGCCGGAGCTCGGCCTACACCCGGACGTGCTGCCGGGGCTGCGCGACCTGATGGTCGCGGCGAGCGAAAAGACGCAACTCATCGTGACCACGCACTCCACCCAGATGGTCGATGCGATGACCGACTACGCCGACTCGGTGCTGGTCTGCGAAAAGAAAGATGGACCGACCGTGATCTCGAGGCTCACGCAAGAGGAAGTCGACCGCTGGCGCGAACACGGGAGCCTCGGCTCCTTGTGGATGAGCGGCCACCTGGGAGGGACAAGGTGGTGAGCCCACCGCGGAGACTCTTCGTGGAAGGCGGCGGCAACCACAACGACGCTCTCAAGACCGAGTGCCGCCGGGCGTTCACTGCTCTGCTAGAAAGGGCAGGCTTCAAGGGTCGCATGCCACGCATCGTGGCTTGCGGCGGACGACGGAATGCATATGAGCAGTTCTGCACCGCGATTGATGAGGGAGAGGCCTCGGCCATCCTGTTGGTGGACGCCGAGGCGCCCGTGGCTGCGGGAGATCCGTGGAAGCACGTTGCTCAACGCCAGGGTGATCAGTGGGACCGGCCGGACGGCGCGACCGAGGACCACCTTCATTTGATGGTCCAGTGCATGGAAGCGTGGTTCCTGGCTGATCGGCGGGCGTTGAGAGAGTTCTTTGGGCAAGGCTTCCAAGAAAACGCGCTCCCTGCGGTGACATGCGTACCGGAAGACGTGGGCAAGCCCGACCTCTACAAGCGGTTGAAGCAAGCCACCGCGAAGACGAAAGCGAAAGGTGCTTACGACAAGGGCAAGCACTCGTTCAAGCTGCTCGCGATGCTTGACCCGGACCTTGTCCGTCAGGCCGGCGGCTGGGCTGAGCGGTTTTTTGCGACCCTCGACAGACTGATGTGAGCCTCACTCCCCCGCCGGAATCACCAGCACCGGAACCCGCACGCGGTGCCGCAGGCGCTCGACCGAGGTGCCGTGGACGATGTCGCCCATGCCGCGGTGGCCGTGGCTGCCCAGGATGATCAGGTCGGGCTGGTGCCGCTCGACGAGCTGCGCCAGCTCGTCGGCGGGCTCGCCGAAGCCGAGGTCGTATTGCGACTCCACCCCGAGCTCCGCCAGCTCTCCGGAGTAGAGCTCCAGCCGCTCCTGGTCGTCCCGCGCTTCGCTGTCGCGCAGGTCTTCGCCCATGATCCGTGCGCCGCCCGATTCGACGATGTGGAACAGCAGAATCTTGGCGCCGCGGCTGGCGCCGCGGGCGAGGGTCACGGCGTAGGAGAGGACGGCCTTGTCCGCCCGGGAGAAGTCGAGGGCCGCCGCGATCAGGCGCGGCGCGCGCGGCGGAACGATCTCGGGCACGGCGCTCGGTCCGTGGACGCCGACCAGGGCCTCGACCGGCTGGCCGCGCCGCCGCTCCAGGGCGGGCTTCACGATGACGTAGCCCAGGAGCGCGATCAGCCCGAGCGCCAGCGGTACCGCGGTGACCCAGAGCAGCCAGGCCCGGCTCCCTGCCCCTTGGATCGACTCGACCATCACGTCGAAGACCAGCTTCAGGTTGAGCGCGGCGATCACTCCCGCCACCACCCAGCCCGCGGCCTGCAGCCACCGGTTGATCACGTATTGCCCCATCCAGCGGCGGTCCGAGACCAGTTGGAGCAGGGGGATCACGGCGAAAGAGAGCTGCAGCGAGAGGACGACCTGCGACAGCACGAGGAGCGAGCCGGTCGCCTTCTCGCCGAACACGACGATCGTCACCACGGCCGGGATGATCGCGAGACTGCGGGTGATGAGCCGCCGGGCGATGGGACGCAGGCGGATGCGGACGAACCCTTCCATCACCACCTGGCCGGCGAGGGTGCCGGTGATCGTCGAGGACTGGCCGGCGGCGATCAGCGCGATCGCGAAGGCGGCCGGCGCGATGCGGGCGCCGAGGAGCGGCTCGAGCAGCCGGTGGGCGTCCTGGATCTCGGCGACGTCGAACATGCCGGCCTTGTAGAACGTCGCGGCGGCCATCACCAGCAGCGCGGCGTTGACCAGCAGGGCGCCGTTCAGGGCGATCACCGAATCGATGGTGTTGAAGCGGATGCCGGAGCGGATGCCCGCCGGCGTGTGCGGATTCCGCCGCGACTGCACGAGGGCCGAATGCAGGTACAGGTTGTGCGGCATCACCGTGGCGCCCAGGATGCCGATGGCGAGATACAGGGCGCCCGCTCCAGGCAGGGCAGGCACCAGGCCGCTCGCGATCGGTCCCCACTCCGGCCGCGCCAGGAAGACCTCGATCCCCAGGCAGATGCCGATGGTGAGCACCAGCGTGATGATGAACGCCTCCATCAGCCGCACGCCGCGGTGATGCAGGAGGAGCAGCACGAACGTGTCGAGCGCCGTGACGAAGACGGCGAGGAGGAGCGGCATGCCGAAGAGGAGCTGCAGGCCGATCGCCGACCCCAGGACCTCGGCGAGATCGCACGCCGCGATCGCCACCTCGGCCAGGATCCACAGGACCCAGGAGATCTTGCGGGAGAACATGGCGCGGCAGGCCTGCGCCAGGTCCATGCCGGTGGCGATGCCCAGCCGGGCGGAGAAGCTCTGGAGGAGCACCGCCATCACGTTCGACATCACGAGCACCCAGAGCAGGGCATAGCCGAACTTCGAGCCGGCGGCGATGTCCGTGGCCCAGTTGCCCGGGTCCATGTACCCCACGCTGACCAGGTAGGCGGGGCCGCTGAAGGCGAGGAGGCGGCGCCAGAACGAGAGATGTCCCGGCACTTCGACGGAGCCGTGGACCTCGGAGAGGGAGCGGGTCGGCTCCGGTTGGGACGTGACGCTCACGCCGGGAGCATTCCGGAACGTCGAGAAGCTGTCAAGCCGGACGAGCCCGGCGGCGAGGATAGGCAGGGCGCAGGGCGCGCCAGATCGAGCGCAGGACCTGATCTCCACGAAAGCTCGCATAGGGCAGGAACAGGTCGCCACCGAAGCGCCGCCCGCCGGCGCGGGCCGGTTCCGAGTAGAGGGATGCGAGGGTGCCGCGGCGCAGGAACGAGCTCACCAGCAGCCGGAGAGCCGCCGCCCGCGCGGGTGCGACGCCGAGCGATTCAAGCGGGCTGTCCGGCCAGTCGCATCCTACCGTCTCGCGGGCGGCGAGCAGGGCGGTATAGACGATCCCCTCGCAACGGGCCTCGCGGGTCCGCTGGATCAACGCATCCCAGCTCAGATCGGGAAGCCGGGCCGCGCTCTCGGCGATGTCGCAGAGCGTCTTCAGCCGGAAATACCGCTTCCGGCAAGCATTGATGCAGAGCGACAGCAGGAGGTCTTCGGCAGACATGACATAGGCCTTCTGGCCTCGGGCGTCGATCGGCCGCACGCGCTGCCAGATCCCCGCGAAATCGATGCGGAGGGCTCCGCTCATGTCCATGTCATGGTGCCCGAAATAGTCGCACTCCAGCCCCAGAGGGTAGAAGGTGCGTACGAGGTCCCGCGACCGCTCGAAGAGCGGAGTCCCCCGCTGGCATCGCAGGATCATGTCGACGTCGCGGGAGCGGGTCCATGGCCGGTCGTAGACCAGGAGGTCGAGGGCCGCCCCTTTGAGCAGCATCACGTCGATGCCCAGGGCGGCGAAACCGGAGAGCGCCGCGGCGATCTTGCGCGCCGCCCGCTCCTTGTCCTCCTCGGCGTCGCGCCGGCAGGCTTCGAAACGCTCGGCCGCCCGTTCCGGAAGCCCCAGCTCTCCGGTCCCGCAGAGCCGCAGGTGCTCCCAAACGAGCGGTGCGACCCCATGCCGCTCGGCGGTGGCGGCGAGCGCGTCCCAGTCGAGCGGCCCGGCGGTGCAGGCCGCGAGCACCCGGCTCCTGCGCGCGGCGGAGAAGTCCGGTCGCGCGCAGGCGAAGAGCAAGCGGTCCTCGGGGCTCATCCCGCGCCCCCCCGGGCGGCCGGAAGCGCCGGCTCCCACCAGCCCGCGGCATCCGTCTCGGTGAGCCGCCCTTCGTCCAGCACGAGCACGCGGTCGGCGCAGGCGACGACCCCGGGGCGGTGGGTGATGGCGAGGATCGTGCGCCGCGGCGGGGTTTCGACGAGGTTCCTGAGGAGACGCTGCTCCAGGGCGGGATCGAGGGCGCTGGTCGCCTCGTCGAGGAGGAGCACCCGCGGATGGGCCAGCAGGGCGCGGGCGATGGCGATCCGCTGGCGTTGACCGCCGGAGAGCCGCCCTCCCCGCTCGCCGACCGGGGTGTCGAGCCCCAGGGGCAGCTCGGCGGCGAAGCCGTCGAGGCAGCAGAGCCTCAGCACCTCCGCGATCTCCTCGCCGGATGCATCGGGCCGGGCGAGGGTGAGATTGGAGCGCAGGGTCCCGTCGAACAGGAAGACCTCCTGGGAGACGTAGCTCACAGCCCGGCTGAGCTCTTTGCGGCTCAGCCGCTCGACCGGGATTCCTCCCACCAGAACGGTCTCCGGCACGGCCGGCAGGAAGCGCAGCAGCAGGCGGGCGACCGTGGTCTTGCCCGTGCCGCTGCCGCCGGTCAGCACCGTGAGCTCTTCCGGCGCCGCTTCGAGCCAGGCGTCGCGCAGCACCGGCTTGCCGCCGTAGGAGAACGTCGCACCGCGGAGAGCCAGGCCCAGAGGGCGGTCGGGCAGCGGGACCGGGCAGGCCGGCTCGTCCTCGGCCGGCGCATCGTCCAGCAACTCCAGCGCCCGGCAGCCGGCGGCGAGCCCGCGCGTCACCTGGGCGAGCTTCTGGCCGATGCCGACGGCGGGGGCTTGCATGAGGTACATGGTCCCGAGGAACGAGAGGAACTGCCCTTCCGTGATCTCTCCCCGCAGCAGGGCGCGCCCGGTCAGGAAGAAAAGGAGGGCCAACCCGATTCCCAGGATGGCCTGGATGGCGGCCACGGCGGCGGCATTGGCGGTCTGCAGGTGCGCGATCGCGTCGTAGTGCTCGGCGTTGGCCCGGCGGAACCGGTCGCGCCAGCGGGGGGCGATGCCGAACGCCAGCACCACCTCCAGCCCGGCGATGAGCTCGCCGAGCCGTGAGGAGATGGCCGCGAGCCGCTCCTGCACGCGCACGGAGAGGCGCCGGACGCGGCGGTTCATCCGCCGCAGCAGCAGGCCGGCCGCGGCGAGCACCGCCAGGCAGACGAGGGCGAGGCGCGGGCTGTACCAAAGCAGGACGCCGAACAGGAGGACCAGGGTCACCGCGTCGCGCACCAGCCCCTGGAGAGAATCGACGGCGGCCCCCTCCACCGCCAGGGCGTCGTTGACGATCCGGCTGGTCAGGTCGCCCGAGCCGCGCGCGGAGCAGCCGGCGACTCCCTGCCGGAGGACGTGGTCGAACAGGTCCTCCCGGATGGCGCGCACCAGCCGTGCTCCCATCCGCCGGGCGGTCCAGGCATAGGCGAAGGTGAGGGCGGCCTGGAGCCCGAAGAGCAGGGCGATGGCCAGGCAGGCGCCGAGGAGGTCGCGGCCGGTGGCGCCCTGGCGCCGGAAGTGGTCGAAGACGGGCTGGATGAGCCACGCCTTGGCCGAGGTGAGACCGCCGACCAGGAGGAGCAGGACGAGCGAGACGGCGAACTCGCCGCGGACCCGTCCCAGGTAGCGCAGCATGCGGCGCGCCGCCCGCCGGCTGGCCGTCTCGCCGGCCCGGACCCGCGGCGGCCTCAGCATTCGACGGCCTCCGGTACCGCGGCCGGATGCTCGTTCCCCGGCGTCCTCTGCCCCAGGACGGCCTCCCGGAGCGCCGCGTAGCACTCTTCGAGAGGACCGTCCGTGCGGAGGCGCACGACGTGCTCGAGCGGCTCCAGCACCGAGCCATAGGCCTTTTCGAGCGCGAGCAGCTTCTCGACCGGCTGGTGCTCGGGCGGCCGCTTCGCCGCCAGCCGCTCGCGCAGGACCCCTAGGCCGCAGGAGAGATAGACGACGCGGTCCGCCGGGACGACGCCGGAGAAGACGCTCTGCAGGCCGTGGTACAGCCTCAGGTCGCAGGCGAGGGCGTAGGCGAGATAGCAGGGGGCGTAGCGGTCGCAGACCAGGAGCCGGCCGGCCGCGAGGCGCGGCGCGATCTCCGTCTCGTAGTGGCGCAGGAAGTCGAGGGCGCAGGCGACGGCGTTGATGCGCTCCGGCGGGCTCGGGAAGGGTGGGGGAGAGCCGGCCCGCCGGGCCTCCTGGAAGCTCCGGAGCAGCCGGGCGGAGGCATAGTCCACCGGTCTGACCACACTCAGGTCAGGGATCGA
>DATFPH010000374.1:0-4692 GCA_035264905.1 Thermoanaerobaculia bacterium | reverse complement strand
CCGAGCTGGCCGAGCTGCCGGGCGCCGTGAACCGCGCCCTGCGCGCCCAGCACGTGGGCTTTCCTGTCCGCTATACCGTCCGCCGGCATCGCCGCTGGATCCAGGTGGTCGGGCCGCGGCTCGTGCCCGGCGCCGAGTCCGAGACCTTCTACAGCGTCACCGCGGACGGGAGCTGGGGCCGCTATGGCGCGCTGTTCCCCCGCCTCGACGGAGGCGCGATCGAGGCGGTGGCCGGCGCGCTCGTCTCGCTCTTCCGCGCGCGCCAGGCCACGCCGCCCGCGGCTTTCCGCGGCGTGGCCGTGCTCGCGCCGGTCGTCGTGGCCGTCCTCCTCCACGAGGCCGTGGCGCATGCCCTCGAAGCCGACGTCCTCGCCCAGGGCGGAAACCCCGAAGCGGCGGTTGGGGTCGCCATGGCCGCCGAGCGGCTCGACGTGCTCGACGATCCGGCGGCGGCTCCCGAGGGGGTACGGCGGGCCACGGACGACGAGGGCTCGCCGGTCTTCCGCCGCTGGCTCCTGCGCGGCGGCGTGGTGGAGCAGCCGCTGGCCGACTCGCTCTGGGCGCGGACCTCGCCGGTCCTGGTGCCCGGCGCGGGACGGCGCGGCAGCCGCCATCTGCCGCCGGGGCCGCGCTCCAGCCACCTGGAGCTCCTGCCCGGCGACACCGACGAGGCTGATCTCTTAGAAGGTGCCGACGAGGGGCTGTTCCTGAGCGAGGCGAGCCGCGGCGCGCTCGATCCGCTCTCCGGCGAGTTCACGCTCCACCTTCCGTTTGCGCGGCGCATCCGGCGCGGCGCGCTCGTCGAAACCGTCGGTCCCTGCCTGCTGCGCGGCCGCGTGGCCGACCTGCTGACCCGCGTGGCCGCCGTCGGCCGGCCCGCCTATCCCGCGGGCGCCGGCTGGTGCGCCAAAGGCGGCCAGAAGCTGCCGGTCTGGGCGACCGCGCCGTCGCTGCGGCTGGAGGGAGTCGAGATCGTTCCCGGGGAGATGCCCGCTTGAGCGCCGTGGCCGCCACGCCGCAGCATCAGGAGACCCTCGTCGCGCTGGTGCGGCGGGGCTGGCCCGACGCCGAGATCTATCTCAAGCGCGGCCGGTCCCGGCGGGTCGAGCTCTCGGCCTTCACCCAGACCTCGGTGTTCTCCCAGGAGCAGGCCTGGGCGGTGCGCGCCGGCCACCACAGGGGCTCATTCTTCGCCGCTGGGACCGGCGAGCCCGATCCGGCCGGCCCGTGGCCCGAGCCCGCCGGCCGCGCCCTGCGCCTGCCGGAGCCGTCGCTGGTCCTCCCCTGGAACGAGCCGTCGGACTTCGACGCGCCGCTGATCGGCGAGCGCGAGGGGCTGCGGCTCCTGGAGAGCCTGGGCCGCGAGCTCGCCGCCGAGCTCCCTGGCGCCCGCCTCGTCTCGGCGGCGCTGGAGGACGGCTCGAGCGAGTCCGAGATCGCCACCAGCCGCGGCCTGCGCGCCCGCACCCGCGCCCGCGTGGCCACTCTCTATCTGGAGGCCGCCGGGCCGGGCCGGCCGGCGAGCTCGGCATCGGTCTACATGGCGGTGCGCGAGGCGCGGAAGATCAATCCGCCGGCCCTGGCACGGCGGCTCGCCGATCGCCTGGCCGTCACCGCGCAAGGGGCGCCGCCGGAGCGCGACGGCGGCGAGATCCTGCTCGCGCCGGCCGTGGCCGTGCGCCTCCTCGCCGGGCTCGTCCCGCTGCTCGTCGGTCCAAAAGCCGGATCGCTGATCTCGGGCCTGCGCGACCACCGCGGCCGGCTCGGCAGCGAGCGGCTGACCCTGATCGACAACGGCCGCCTCGCGGGTGGCACCCTGGAGGCGCCGGTGGACGGCGAAGGCGTGCCCACACGCGAGGTCGTGCTCGTCGAGCAGGGCTTTTTCCGCCAACCCCTCCTCGCCTGGTGGCAGGCGGAGACGGCGGGCAATCCCTCCGGCTGCACCCGTCGCGCCGGCTGGCGCGACCTGCCGCAACCCGGCCCCACCCACCTCTACATCAAGCCGGACACGAAGATCCCGGTCGTCGCGCTCCTCGGCTCCATCGCCCAGGGCTATTACCTGATCGACACCACCGGCCCCGGCCGCTTCGATCTGTCCGAAGGCTGGTTCGCCCTCCCCGTCTGCGGCTTCGCCGTCGAGGGAGGCCGCGCCAGCGCCCCGGTCGCCGGAGCCTGGCTCTGCGGCCGGATCGCCACCTTCCTTCAGGGGGTAGTCGCGGTCGGCCGCGACCTCATCTTCCATCCGCTCGGGGGAATGGTGGGCTCGCCGACGCTCTTGATGACGGGGTTAGAGCTCCGGGGGTAGGGCCTTCCCTGCTCTTCGTCTGAAAAATTCACCAACCAGATCGGAAGATTTTTCCGATCACACCCCCGCGCAAAGCCTCGATCCCGGGCTGTGTCAACGCACGGCCATCGGCCTGCTAATTGCATGTTTAAAATCTGTTTGATCCCTCGATACAACAGAGCCATATGCGCTCTTTGACATTGCCAAGCGAGCGCTCCTCACAGCATCTACACACAGGAGGAACATCATGCTGAAGATCGTCGTTCGCATCCTGGGCACTATCGAATCGCTGATCGCGTCCCTGCCCATGCCCTGGCGGACGAGAATGTGGATCGGCGGCATCCTTGGGAGGATCATGGCCCTGGTGTTTGATAATGTCCCCGGCATATATAGATATCTGATCAATGAGAACCGGCGCTTTGGCATGGGCAAGAGCGAGCACGGCGAGATGCAATCGATCCGTGCCCTGAACAAAGTCTTGCGGGAGCTCGAAAAGCGCGGCGTCCCGCCCGCGCAGGTGCGAGACGCCCTCGACCGTGCGGCATCGCAAGGGGTGGCGAACGTTCAGCTCCCGCGCTTCCTCAGCGCGCAGATCCTTGGTGAGAGCGAGACGAACCTGATCTTTCGGGCATACGTGGGAATCTGAGGCCAACCGCTCACAACGCAGGAGGAACATCCATGAGAGAGATCGCCATTCGATTTTCCGGAGGAAAGGACTCGATGTTGGCCACTCTGCGCGTGGCACAGGATTTCGATCGCGTCCATCTCCTCACCTTCGGGCATCAGATGATCGCCGACCTGGACAAGCCGTCCCACAACGTCGCCAAGCTGGAGCAGGCCCTCGGAACTCCGGGGAAATTCGTTCACGAGATCTTCGACATCACGCCGATCATCCGCCACTTCTACGAAGGCAACGGTTATTTCTCCGACGTCCGGAAATACGGCACGCTCGCCCGCGCCGGGACCTGCACGGCCTGCGACTTCGCCATGTTCGTGCAGACGATCCTCTATTGCCTGGAGCATGACATCCACTATGCCTGCGACGGAGGAAACCGGAGCGAGTTCTCCGGCTTCCTCGATGAATGGGGGCTCGACAGCATCAAGGGATTCGCCGCCTCGCACGACGTCGAATGGCTGTTCCCTGTCTACGACGAGCCCCGCTGCGACGTCGCCTTGCTCAAGGAGGGTCTGGACGCTCCCGAGCCGACCTTGATGTATGGGCAGCAGGCCTGCTGCCGCGGCGTGGGGACCTTCTCCAACATCCACCTGCGGACCTACTTTCTCCCGAAACATGGCGTGGAGAAGTACAAGGAGCTCACCCTTGCCTGGCTCCAGGAGCGGTACGCCATGGCGAACGAGCTGATCCGCAAGGAGCTCGAGCGGAAGAAGGGCGGCGTGGAGACTCTGGGGCCGCTTCCCGTCCAGGGCTCCAGCGCGAGGCTGAAGGTCGTGAGCTGAGCAGCTCGAGTCGGTGCTGCGGTCCGGCTTCGCCGCTGATAGTCTTCCCGCATGCGGATCGACCCCGGTCACGTCACCGATCTCCTCGCCCGGCTCGTTCGGATCAACTCGATCAACCCGTTCTTCTCCGATGGAACGACCAACGAGCGGGAGATCGCAGATCACGTGGCCGGCGAGCTGCGCCAGATCGGCGCGCGCGTCCAGACCTTCGAGCCGGAGCCGGGGCGGACGAGCGTTCTCGGCACTCTGCCGGGGCAGGGGGGCGGCCGCTCCCTCGTGCTCTACGCGCACATGGACACGGTCGGCATCGGCGGCATGGCCGAGCCGTTCTCCGCGGAGGTGCGCGACGGCCGGATGTACGGCCGCGGCAGCTACGACATGAAATGCGGGCTCGCCGCCTGCCTCGCGGCGGCCCGGGCGATCGCCGAAGCGGGCATCCCGCTCGCCGGAGATCTGCATGTGCTGGGAGTGGCGGATGAAGAGGTGGCCAGCCTCGGCCTGCTGGACGTCCTGACCTCGTTCCGGCCGGATGCCGCCATCGTCACCGAGCCCACCGAGCTCGAGATCTGCCGGGCCCACAAGGGTTTCATCTGGATCGAGGTCGAGACCGAAGGGCGTGCCGCTCACGGCAGCCGCTTCGATCTGGGGATCGACGCCAACCTGCGCATGGGCCGTTTTCTCGGCAAGCTGGATGGGCTGGAGCGGGAGCTGCGGGAACGTCCGGGCCATCCGCTGGTCGGTCCGCCGTCGCTGCACGCCGGCACGCTGCGCGGCGGCACCGCGCCGAGCATCTACGCGGCGAGCTGCCGTCTGGAGATCGAGCGCCGCACCATCCCCGGCGAAACCGAAGCCGGCTGCGTGGCCGAGCTCCAGGCCCTGGTCGACGAGCTGGCCGCCGCCGATCCGACCTTCCGCGCGAAGATCCGGCCGTTCCTGACCCGGCCGCCTTT
>DATFPH010000373.1:0-11377 GCA_035264905.1 Thermoanaerobaculia bacterium | reverse complement strand
AGGCACCCCCTTCGTTTTGGGAGGCTCGCCACTCACCTCCGGCTCGCGTAGAGGAAACAGCGTATCGGACATGCAGCAAGTATCTCATGATCCAGGGGACCCCAGGAACCGGGCGCCGATATTTCTTCACAGCCTCTCAGTCATCGCCCCGCGGTCCCCCTCCTGTGGGGACCGCCGGCCTTTGTGCGAGCTCCCGCAGCCGCCGCTTCAGAACCTCCCAGAGGGTTCAGAGATCAGGGGAAAGTGGGAGCAGCACGACCCGAAACCCTAAGAGCCTGTCCCAGGCCGCAGGATCGAAACTGCGGCGGACGGCGCAGCGCACGCCCCCGGAGAGGTTGAGGCAGGAGCCGCCCCGCAACACATGGGGGCCGGAGGCTTCTTCTTCGTTCCAACGGCTGCGCGTCCATTCCCAGACGTTTCCGCTCATCTCTTCGCAGCCGCAGGGGCTGGCTCCTCCGGGGAAACAACCCACAGTGCTCGGCTCCAGGATACCTGTGTCGTAGTAGTTGGCACGCTCCGGATCGGCGGCTGGGCCCCATGGGTACTCCTTGCCGTCGGTTCCCCGAGCGGCCTTTTCCCCCTCAGCTTTCGAGGGCAGCGCCACAGTGAGCTCGCCGCGAGCGAGCCGTTGCCACAAGGCCTCGTCTTCTGTTGCTAAATGTGTTTTCGCGGTCTCCCGCAGCCGCCCGGTCAGCCAGCCGCAGTAGGCCACGGCGTCGTGCCAGCTGACAATTGTGACCGGATGGTTGGCAACGCCTTCCAAAGCTTCAGGGTGCGACTCGTGGCCGCTCTCGTTCACGAATGCCCGGAATTGCGCCACCGTGACCGGATAGCGGGCCATGTAAAAGGCCGGCAGCTCGACCTCGTGCTGCGCCTTTCCTTCCCCCATTCGGAACGAACCGGCGGGGATTTCGATGAAACCGAGCAGAGGTTTCTTGGGCAGGAACCACAGATCCGGGTCGAACCGGGGGTCGCCCAGCTTCGCCAGAGTTTTACCGGCGAGGGCGCGCTCGGCGGCCGGCAACGAGTCCGTGCGCAGCAGGTGGAGATGCCAGCGGCGGAGGAGCTCGAGCTGCCGCCGGCTCGCCTCACCGAGCTTCCTCGTCAGATCCACCGATTCAGCGACGGCCTGCCCGGCGAGGTGTGCACCCCAGGTGTCGGCAAGGCCGGTTTCCGCATCCTCGGGCTCGCGGAAGCACAGCTCGTGAGCGAGATGCCAGACCGAGGCCGGTGAGCCCCGGGCCGCCTTGGCCGCGGCCAGGAGCACCACCTCCCGCCAGCGGCTCGGGTCCTGCCGCCCGAGCTCGGCGAGGGCGGCGGGGAAATCCTCGACAGTCAGGTGACAAGCCGCGAGATACTCCTGGAAGGTGCGGTGGGGGAAGGTGAAGACGCCCACGCCCCGCGGCACCAGGAGCCCCGCGCGCTGGCTCAGATAGTCGACCAGAACGGCAGGATTGGTCTCCGGCGTGCGCCGCAGGCGCATCAGACGGGCGACGAGGTCGCCTTCGGCTACGTCGGCCGTGCCGGGGCGATCCCCCTGGGCCGAGTGAACGTCGAAGGCCAGCTCTTCGAGCGCCACGCGGACCTTCTCCTTGCCCGCCTCCAGGTACTGGGCCAGGCTCGGCTGGATAAGCACCGGCTTGCCCTGGGCGTCGCGGATCACCCGATGGCTCTCCCAGCGGTTGAGGAGGAGCTCGACAGTGTCGGCGTAGAGCTGCTCGCGTTTCTCGGGCAGCCCTTCGCCCCGCCAGGCATGGAGGCTCGCCATCAGCGTGAGGAGAAGAGGCCTTTCGGCGAGCTCCCGCAGGTGCGGCCGGCCGAAGATCGCCTCCCGGAGATGCTCCGCCTTTCCCTCCGCATCCGCTGCCGTGAGCCTCCCCAGAGAGGCGGTCTGGGCATACCAGCGGGAGACGAAACGCCGGATCTGCCCCTCGCTGAACGGCGCCAGCACCGCTTCGGTGAAGCCGCGCAGCTTCCAGCCCTGGTTCTGGTAGGCGTACGTGCGGCTGGTGAGGAGCACCCGGCAGCGGCCGAAGCTCGCCACGAAGTCCTCCACCGCCTCGCGGATCTGCTCGCGCCGGCTCTCCGCTTCGGGCACCTCGTCGAGACCGTCGAGGAGCAGAAGGCCCCCTTTTTCCTGAAGCTCCTTCTCGAGATGAGGGGCATAGCCGCCGAGGCTCGCTTCCGCGAGCGTCTCGGCGATGAACGTCCAGAGGTACCGCGCCGACGCCCGCTCGCCGGGAGCGGGAAGCCCGCGGGCCGCGAAATCGCGCAGCACCACGCGCACCGGCAGCAGGGGCCCATGATCCCAGGGTTGCGGCGATTCCTCATCGTCGCCTTGGTCATCCGGCAGCGGCGCGCGGAGGAGGTCGAGGCCGGCATGTGGCGAGCCGAGGATCTCGCCCACCAGGCACAGAGCCACGAAGTTGACGAACGTGCTCTTGCCACCGCCGGGATCGCCCAGCAACACCAAGCGCCGGTGCCGGTTGAGCTGCTCAAGTGCCGAGAGAGGCCGCTGCTTCAGCATCGAGGGCCGCGGCGGGGAAAGCCCATCCTCCCGCGGAGACTGCGTGAGGAGAGCCGTATAAACGGCGTCGAGGCTCAGGCCGGCGTCGTCACCGCCGCCCGCGGCGGCCGGATCGATGCCGGCGAGGGAAAGCTGGCTGGTGTGCTGAGCGAGCCGGCTGAGATAGGCCGTGCGGAGGGCTTCCGGAGCGATCCCGGTGCTGGCGACGGCGGGCTCGGTTTCCGGAGGCCCGATCTCGCGTTCGAGATTGCGTAGCGCCGCCACGACCGCCGCCTCCAGCCGGTCAGGGTTGTCGAAAAGATCGACGATTTTCTCCTGCCGGATGCGCTCGCGGAAGTCCAGTTGGCGGCGCGAGAGGTCGTCCGGCTCCCGCAGGGAGGCAGGCAGCGGCAGGTCGTCGGAGGCCAGGAAGAGGAGGCGCGGCACGCCCGAATCGATCGCCGCCTGGTGCTCCCGTTCCGTGAAGGAGACCTCCAGGCCGGGCGGAGAGCTGCCGAAGAGGTGCCCGATCAGGGCGACGAAGACGTCGCACTCTGCGACCCGGGCGCGGCAGAACCCGTCCGCCTCCCAGTCGCGGGCACCGAAGTCTTCCATGCGGACGCACTGGAAGCCGTCCAAGCGGGCGATGGCCTGGGAGACCGCCTCCCGGTAGGGGCCGAGATCTCGGGCCGTCGAGCTGAGGAACACCTTGCGCACGGCCGAGCGCTTGCGGGAGGCCATGGCTTCCAGTCTAGCAGTGAGCGGGAGGCGTCCTGAGCCGGACCCCGGATCAGAGATCCCCGTCGGAAAGCGATGCGGACTTGAGAAGGTGGCTGAGAAGGCCAACCTTCAGCGGCTTGTTTCCGTGGATCGGGACGGAGAGCCTCACGTTGCTCCCGGCCTTCCCGTAGATGTGGTGACTACCATGGATTCGGAGGAGGGACCAACCCTTTCGCTCGAGAGCCTTGGCCAGCTCTCTCCCGGTCACGCTCTTCATACGGCAATTTCGATGATCCGCTGTCCTTCCGAGGGCTCAATCGTCTCCAGATCCACGGCCAGGCAGCCCTCGACGGCCTCATAGAGATTTGCCAAGAGCTCCTCAAAGTCTTCTCCCTGCGTCGCGCAACCAGGGATGGCAGGAACCTCGGCCCAGTAGCCACCTTCTTTTGCTTCGTGCACCACAACTTTCAGCTTCATGCCGAATATGCTACCACCTCGGGTGTCAATGCCGGTCCCGCAACCGCCCCTTCAACCTCTCCACCTCCGCCACCATCGGCTCCGCCACCATCGGGCGGTCCACCAGCTCCGCCAGTGCTGGCGGCAGAGGAATCTCCCGCCCGAGGATCGGCTCCAGGATCTCCTTGAACTTGGCGGGGTGCGCGGTCGCCAGGAAGATCCCGGTTTCCTTCCGCTGGAGGCGCCGCCGCAGGACGGCCCAGGCCACCGCGGTGTGCGGATCGGCCGTATACCCCGAGGCGTCGAGGGCGCGGATGGATGCGCGCGTCTCGTCGTCGTCCAGGCTCCCCCAGCGCAGGGCGGCGCGCAGGGCCTGCCAGTCGCGGCCGAAGAGGTGGGTGATCCGGTCCCAATTGCTCGGATCTCCCACGTCCATGGCGTTGGAGAGAGTCGCGATGCTCGGGCGCGGTGAGTACTCGCCGCTCTCCAGGTACTCGGGGACGGCCTTGTTCGCGTTCGTCGCCGCGATGAAGGCGCGCGCCGGCAGCCCCATCTTCCAGGCATAGAGGCCGGCGCAGAGGTTGCCGAAGTTGCCGCTCGGCACCGCGATGACGGGCGGTGCTGTGACCCCGAGGCGGCGCAGCGCGGCCACGCCCTCGAAGTAGTAGAGGATCTGCGCGGTCAGGCGCGCGATGTTGATCGAGTTCGCCGAGGTGAGCCCGAGCTCCGCGGACAGCTCGCGGTCGGCGAAGCAGGCTTTTGCCAGCGTCTGGCAGTGATCGAAGCTGCCCTCCACCGCCAGGGCCAGCACGTTGTCTCCCAGCGCGGCGAATTGCCGCTCCTGAAGCGGGGAGACCCGGCCGCGTGGATAAAGGACTACGACCCGCGTTCCGGGCTGGCGCCAGAAGGCCTGCGCCACGGCTGCTCCGGTGTCGCCGCTCGTGGCGGTCAACACGGTGAGCGGACCCTCCGCGCCCTGCCGCTCCCTCTCCAGCCGGAGCATGCGGGCGAGAAAGCGGGCGCCGAAGTCCTTGAAGGCCAGCGAGGGGCCGTGGAAAAGCTCCAGCGCGTAGACGGTGTCGCTCACCTGGACGAGAGGGACCGGAAAGTCGAACGCGTCCCGCGCCACGGCGGCGATCTCGGCTTCCCCATACTCGTCTCCGAGAAAGCGTTGGAGGATCGCGATGGAGCGCTCCATCCAGGGGAGAGCCAGGAGCTGGTCCACGTCCTCGAAGACCGGCAGCGCCACCGGGATGTAGAGCCCGCCCCCGGGACCGAGGTTCTGCGTCATCGCCTCGCCGAAGCGGGCGCGGGTGCGGGGATTGCGTGTGCTGGTGAGGATCATGGCTCTCTCTCGATGATGCGTGCACCCCGGGGATCGATGCGGCAGATGCGCACGGTGGACTCGACCCCTTCGCTCTGAAAGCCGCCGGCCAGGGCGGTGGCCACGGCCGCGGCATTCTCTTCCTCGGCGACGGCGAAGACCGCGGGCCCGGCGCCGGAGAGGCTCGCTCCGAGAGCGCCCGCGGCGAGCGCCTCGCGCTGGGCCGCGCGGAAGCCGGGCACGAGACCGGCCCGCCAGGGCTCGGCGATGAGGTCGCGCAGCGTAGCACGGAGGAGTCCGAGGTCCCCCATGTGCACGGCATGGACGAACGCGGCCAGGTTCTGCGCGTGCTCGACCGCCAGCGCAAGCGGCACCTCCCGCGGCAGCACCCGCCGCGCCTCCCGGGTCGCCAGCGAGAACGCCGGGCTCGCCACTACGACGCGCAGGTTCCAGGGGAACGGGAGGGTGCGTGGGGGACCCGCCGGAGGGATCAGGAGGAGCCCGCCCAGCAGGCACGGGGCCACGTTGTCCAGATGGACCGCACCGGAGGCCAGTCCCTCCGCCCGCCCCGCCACCTCCAGCAGGTCGCCGGAGGAGAGGGGATCGCCGCACCACGCGTTGAGCGCCCGCGCCGTGGCGGCTACGCTCGCCGCGCTGGAACCGAGGCCGCTGCACACCGGGAGCCCCTTGTGCAGGGTGAGCTGGAGCGGCGGCAGGGGACGGCCGAAAGCTTCCTCGAACAGGTTCCGCGTGCGCAGCACGAGGTTCTCGGCAGGATCGGCCGGCAGCCGGTCGGCGAACGGGCCGGTGCACACCAGCTGCGTCGCAGAGCCTTCACGGACCTCCACCTGATCGCCCCAGAGGCTCCCGTCCTCCGGCGCCACGGCCGCTCCGAGCACGTCGAAGCCGGCGGCGAAGTTACCGACGCCGGCCGGGGCGAAGGCGCGCACGCGTTTCACAATGCCCCCCGCGTGGCGATCTTCAGGATGTCGGCGAGCACGCCGGCCGCCGTGACCTCCGGCCCCGCGCCGTACCCCTGGACGACCAGCGGACGCGGCCGGTAATGCTCGGTGAGGAAGCTGTAGGCGTTCTCGCCGCCGCGGATCGCCCGCAAGGGGTGATCCGGCCCCACAGCCTGTACCCGCGCATGGCAGACCCCGTCCTCGATCGAGCCGACGAAGCGGAGCACCTGCCCCTGCGCCGCCAGCTCGCGGACGCGGCCGGCGTACCAATCATCCAGGTCGGGGAGCCGGCCGAGGAACGTCTCCACGTCCCCGGACGCGTCGAAATCCGGCGGCAAGGCGCCCTCCACAACCACATCGGACGGCTCGGCCGTGCCATCGAATTCCCGCTGGAGGATGAGGACCTTCCGCGCCACGTCCACCCCGGAGAGGTCGTCGCGCGGATCGGGCTCCGTGAACCCCCGTTCGCGCGCGATCCCGACGGCCTGGCTGAAGGGGATTCCCTCTTCCAACAGGCCGAAGATGAACGAGAGCGAGCCCGACAGAATCCCTTCAAAGAGGACCAGGTGGTCGCCGCCGGACCTCAGGTTGCGCACCGTGTCGATCACCGGCAGGCCGCCGCCGACGTTGGTCTCATAGCGGAAGCGCCGGCGGTGCCGGGAGGCCGCGGCGCGGATCGCGCCATAGAGATCGAGCGGACCGCGCGATGGAGCGCGTCCACCGCCGTCTCCGCGTCCCGCTCGCGGACGCAGAGGGTGATCGCGCACTCGCTGGACGCCTGGCTGATCAGGACCACTGAGACGTCGCGCGCCGCCAGGGCTCCGAAGACGCGGGCTGCGACCCCCGGCACGCCGGGCATGCCCGGCCCGGTGACGTTTGAGCAGGGCGAGATCGCTCAGAAACGAGATGCCGCGCACCCCGTGGAGAGGCGCTTCCGCCCGGGCGCGGATAAGCGTCCCGGGCCGTTCGGGGTGGAACGAGTCGCAGACCCGCACCGGGATGCCGCGCTCGCGCGCCGGGGAGATCGACTTGGGATGCAGCACCTTGGCGCCGAAGTGCGACAGTTCCATCGCCTCCTTGAAGCTCATCTCCGGCACCGCCAGAGCCTCCGGGACCACCCGCGGATCGGCCGTGTACACGCCGTCCACGTCGGTCCAGATCTCCAGGAGCCGGGCATCGACCGCGGCCGCGGCGAGAGCCGGTGAGCACTCGCGGAGCAGCGCCACGCTCTGGAGAAGATTGTCGAGTTCCGTAGCGAGCTCCTCCAGAGCGCGGCCTACCCCCTCGCGGATGATTGGAACCAGGTCTCTCCCGAGCTCCTGGAAGACCCTCGCATGGGCCTGACGGAACCGTTCGGACGCCGCCTCGGTCTCGCCGGTGTCCGCCGCGGCCTGAGCCCCCTCGACGAGCAGATTGGTGACCCCCGCGACCGCTGAAGCCACAACCACCACGCGGCTCTCAGCGAGCGCCGCCCCCACCAGGCGCACCACCCCCCGCATGCGCTCCGCGCTGCCGACCGAGGTGCCGCCAAACTTCATCACCAGCATGAGGGTCCCCCCGGGAAAGGGAGGGTATTGTACTCCCCCCAAGATCAGCTGTCGGAGAGGTTCTCCACCTGCTGGATGATTTCCTGGAGAAGACTCGCCTTGATGTGGAGGGTGGAGCGGAGGGGTAGCTCGTGGAGGACCTCGAGGACAGAGGCTTTCGTCCGGCGGCCGACACGGATCGACCGCAAGAGCACGCCCAGACTGCCATGCGTCCGGAAGCCGAGGGCTTTGGCGGCCAACCTCGCTGCGGCGTCATCGGTCAGGAGAACGGCATCCGGGTAGTGCTTGAGGAGACTCAAGGCCCCCTGCTCCCCGGAAGCGAGAGAGAAGGCCTTCACCAGAGCTCGCAACTGAGGCTCGGAGGAGATGGCTGCCGGAACGAAACGTAACTCCGCCCCGGGGTGCGTCAGGGCTGCGGGGCGATGGCGAGCCACCTCGCTTCGCACCTGCTCCGGGACAAGAACGGCCGGAAAGTCGGTGAGGAGGTCGAGACAGCCGATCTCGTCGAGATGGATCAGGGGACCTGCGTCACAGATGACCAGCGGCCACGAGTCAGTCGCGGCCACGGAGGCCCCACTCCACGTCTTCGCGGAGGAGCCCCTCCATCAACTCCTCCCGGTGCGACTCGAGAAATCGTCGCAAGGCATCGAGCACGACATCGTCGACACTGCGAAACCAGCCCGTCTCCACGAGCGACTGCATCTCGGCAAAGAGCTGAGCGGGGATCTCTGTTTCGATGCGCTGGGTGAGCGCCTTCGAGGCCATGCAGTCAGTCTAGCAGACTCCCGGAGAGTCACCCGGCTCGCCTGCCCCCCTGGCTCGCATCCCTTCTATAGCGAGCCAGTCTTTAGAGGCCGCTCACCACCCCATGCGATCGATCGAGTAGGGGAGCATCTTCAGCCACCAGGGCCAGTCGTGGGCCACGTCGTGCCCCCAGAGCTCGAGGAAATGGGGAATGCCCTTGATGTGGAGAACGTCCGAGAGCTGGCGGGAAGCGTGGGGCGCCTCGTAGGCCCCCTGGCCGGTCAGGATGTGGATCCTGCACGCGTTCCGCAGCAGGTGGAGGTTGTGCCCCTCCAGGTTGGACAGATACCAGACCGGGTTGTTGAAGTAGACGTTGTCGTCCGTATAGCCGTGGAGGTAGTCCGACGACAGGTCATAGAAGCCGCTCATCGCGATGACCGCGTCGAACAGGTCGGGGCGGCGGAACAGCGTATTAGCGGCATGGAACGCGCCGAAGCTGGCGCCCGCCGTGGCGATGCGGATGTCGCCGCTCCGGCACGCCGTGCGGATATAAGGGACGACCTCGTCCTCGATGTAGCGGTCGTAAAGGGCCTGGCGCCGGGCCTTTTCGGGGACGGGGAGGCCGTTGTCCATCCACGACTGGTTGTTGATGCTGTTGATCGAGAAGACGCGGACCCGCCCGTCGTTGATCATGGGCGCGACGGAGTCGACGAGGTTGAACCGCTCGTTCTCCAGGAAGTCCGCCGCGGCGGTGGGGAAGAGCAGGATCGGGTGCCCCCAGTGCCCATAGGTCACGATCGGCATGTCTTGCCCCAGGCTCGGGCTGTGCCATCCATCGATGATCCGGCGTCGCAGGTCCATGGCCTCTCCCTCCGAAGAGCGGTTCGTTCGGCTGCAAATAGTACCCTCATTAGTACCCTCTTTCGAGGGACATTACCCTCTTTCCCATTCACCCCTTTCTCTGCCAGCGGGCTCCCGGCCCCAGGCCGATGCATTTCACCTTGCCTTCTCGTTGGAGGCGCTGGAGCACGCGCCGCACCATGTCGCGGCTGACGCTCGGAGAGGCGCGCTCCACGTCCGCCAGGGTGAAAGAGGCTGGAAACGCCGCGACGGCAGACTCCACCAGCGCAGTCTTGGCGCCGCGCGGGTGCTGCATCCCGCCGACGCGCTGCTCGAGCTCGCGGTAGGCGCGCTTCAGGATCGCCAGGAAGTGGCTGAGCCAGGGGAGGAGATCGTGCCGTCCCTGGTGCCACCCCTCCGAGCTGCGGCGGAGCACCTCGTAATAGTCGTCCCGGGACTCCTCGACCAGCCGCTCCAGGCTGATGTAGCGGCCGGCGTCGTACCCGTGCTGATAGAGCGCGAGGAGCGTCAGGAGGCGCGAGACCCGGCCGTTGCCGTCGCGGAAAGGATGGATACAGAGAAAGTCGAAGACGAGAGCGGTGATCGCCAGGAGGGGCGGGGCTTCGCCCTGGTTCAGCGTGTGCCGGTAGGACAGGCAGAGCTCCTCGACCGCCGCCGGCGTCGCCGCCACGGAGACCGGCCGGAAACGGACGAGCGGCGGCGCTCCCGCCCGCAGCTCGACGATCTCGTTGTCGACCTGCTTCCACTGGCCGGCGTCGCCGCTTCCGTCCTGGATGATGCTGTGCAGTCTCCGCAGGAGATCGGGGGTGACGGCGAGGTCCGGGGCGCTGGTGTGGATCAGGTCCAGGGCCAGACGGTAGCCGCGGATCTCTTCCTCCGGCCGGTCGCGGGGGGCGGCATCTCCCACGACCAGAGGGACGAGACGGTCCGGCGCCACGGTGACGCCCTCGATCCGGTTCGAAGACTCGACGCTCTGGACGAGGGCGGTCTGGCGCAGCGCGGCCAGCAGCTGGGGCGCCTGCCGGGCATAGAGATCCTGCCGCCCCTTGGACTCGGCAATGTCGCTGAGCAGCCAGACCGTGCTCACGGGCAGGGAGAGACCGGCCAACCGGCCGCCGCGGAAGGAGGACATGAGAGAGATAGTACCCTCATTATTACCCTCTTTCGCGGACATTACCCTCTTTCGCCTCTTTCGGCCCTTCACCCTCTCAGCTCCCTCCCCAGCCCTTCCGCCCAGCGGGCGCCTTCATCGATCCAGCTCCTCACCTCGCTCTCTCCGGCCCCGAGCAAGGCCTCGGGGGCTCCGCGCAGCCTGCCGAGGAGCGGGAGGGGCTGCGGCAGGTTCGCCTCTCCCCAGGCGAGGACCTCCCCCTCCGGGTCAGGCAGGTCGGCTCCCTGGAGCTGGGCCCAGGAGCGCACCCCGAGATGGACACCTTCGCGTAACGAGGGGAGGGCCTCGACCGGAAAGCCGCCGGAGGCGAGGACGGCGGCCATCCGGAGCTTGCGCTCGGCCTGCTCGAACAGCTCCCGGGCGCGGGCGAGGCGGCGGAGGCGCTCGGCGTCTTCCACTTCCTGGGGGCGGTCGAGGGTCGGCGAGCGGTGGAGGAGGCGAGCTTCCGGTGCGATCTGGAGCACTCCCGCCTGGATCAGGCGCTCGATGGCTTCGAGCGTCGCGCGGTCGATCACTTCCAGTCTGGGCGGCGACGGCGTACCGGCGAGCGATTCCGCCAGCAGGGCCTCGGCCTGCCGGCGCGCGGGCGCGGTGTTCCGGTCGACCACGGCGAGGAGAGTCTCGCCGCTGCTTCCGGGCACCATCTCCAGGAGTAGGAGGCCCTCGCCGAGAGAGGCGACCATCTCGTCGCGGAGACGCTCGGGGGCAGGCGGCGCGGGGGGCGGCGGCTCCCTGCGTCCCATCAGGGCTTCCAGGCGCTCGACCAGTGCCTTCCGGCCCGAGGGAAGCGGCATCGTGTCCAGATCCCCCAGGCCGTCGAGGACACCGTCGGCCAGCGCCTGCTTGCCTGCGAGGAGAGGGATCATCCGGTGCTCGATGCTCCCCTCGGTCACCAGATGGAGCACCTGGACCGGACGCGTCTGGTGCTTGCGCCAGGCGCGGGCGATGCGCTGCTCCAGCCGCGCCGGGTTCCACGGGAGATCGAGGTTGATCACCACGTTGGCCGCCTGGAGGTTCAAGCCGACGCCGCCCGATTCCGTCGAGAGGAAGAGCCGGCACGCGGGGTCCTCCTTGAAGCGCCGGATC
>DATFPH010000372.1:0-5472 GCA_035264905.1 Thermoanaerobaculia bacterium | reverse complement strand
GCGTCGCCGGACGATCCGCCCGAAGAGCGCCTCGCGACCGCGGGCTACCCGCTCGCCGGCATCGAGCTGAGCGTCGAGGAGACGGGAGAGGATCTCGACGTTGCCCCGGGCGATCAGGCCGGCCGGCTGCAATGCCGGCAGAAAAACGGCTCGACCGGATATCTGATTCAGGACGGATCTATGAATCAAGACGGATCTATGAATCAAGAAGATCGCTGGCGCTTCGAGCTCCGCGCGGACGACGCCTGGTTCGCCACCGGAGACCTGGCGAAGATCCGCGCCGACGGCTACGTCGAGATCCTCGGCCGCTCGGGGTTGAGCGTCAAGCGCGACGGCCTGCTCGTGGTGTTCGCCGACGTCGAGGCGGCGGTGGAGAAGGCCGGAGGCCTCCAGCGCGCCGTCGTCGTCGCCGCCGGGGAGACCCGCCGCGGTCCGCGGCTCGTCGCGGTCTGCCTGCGGAGCCAGGGCAACGGAGAGGCGCCGCCCGAGGCCGTGCGCCAGAAATGTTTCGATCTGCTGCCGCGCTACGCGGTGCCCGACGACGTCGTCTTCGTGGAGTCGCTGCCGCAGCTGCCGAGTGGCAAAGTGGATCGCCGCGCGATCCGAGAACTAGCCTTGAGCTTTCAACAGAGGTAACTGGCAGGAGGGATCACATGCTTCAGATGAAGAAAAGATGGCGTTTGGTCATCTGTCTCGCACTCATCATGGTCTTCGCGTTGGCTGCGTTCAGCCAGGCGGACAGCGGCCCGCGCGTAAGCCGCAACATCAGGGTCAACGCTCCACAGCAGCTCTTCCCCAATGATTGGCCGAACCGCAACACACCGTCGATCGCCGCGGGCGAAGGCGGGCAGGAGATCCTCACCGTCTTCGAAGACTTCCAGGGCTTCTGCGGACCGCCGAACAACCGCCCCTGCCCTGCGCCCGTGCCGCCGGGATTGACCGGCTTCGCCTACTCCACCAATGGGGGCCGGACCTGGACGGACGGCGGGACCGTACCGCCGATCGGCGCCGCGCAGACGGCAGGGCACCCCTGGGTGGACCGCGGTAATCCGGATGGGCCGGATGGGGAGGAGGTCTTCTTCACCGCCAGCCGGATGCGGATCAACGTGCAGGGCAACTCCGAAGGCATCGGCGTCCACAGAGGCCGGTTCGTCGACGGCGCCTTCGTCTGGGAAGACGGCCAGATCCTCCGTTCGCCGAACCCGGGGGACAACAACACCCGGCCCGCCATCGCCGCCGCGAAGGACGGCAGCGGCGCCGCGTACGTCGTCTATTCCAACATCATCGAGCTGTGCGGCAATCCCTCGTTCGGCTTCGGCCAGATCGAGGTCTGGCGGACGCACGACGGCGGCGACACCTGGCAGGGCCCGGTGATCGCCGGCCCGGATACGGCGGAAAATTCCAATCCCGACGATCCCCAGTGCGGCGTGGTCGGTCCGCTCCAGGTGGCCCCGGACATCTCGATCGGCACCCATGGCGAGGTGTACGTGGTCTGGCAACGCGGTCCCCGTTTCATCGATGAAAACCTGAACATCGAAGCGGTCTCGAAGATCATGTTCGCCCGCTCGCTCGACGGCGGGGTGACCTTCGAGGCCCCCCAGGTCCTCGCCGACATCAACGCCAACTACGAGAACACGCCGGTCGGCCATGGCAAGAGCCGCCAGAACGACCAGCCGCGGATCGCGGTGGCAACCTCCGGCCGGTTCCGTGGCCGGATCTACGTCACCTTCTACGAGCCGGTGCAGCAGGTCCAGGTGCCGGCCACGACGCAGTCGGACGTCTCGTCCCAGATCTTCATCACCTGGTCGGACGACAAGGGGGCGACCTGGAGCACTCCGACGGCGATGACATCGCCGGTACCGGCCACCGGGGTCAAGCGCTTCTGGCCGACCGTGTCGGTCCGTCCCAACGGCGACGTCGACGTGGTCTATCTCGAGAGCCGGGAGAAGCAGATCACGCCCGATCCGGACGACGTCGAGTGCAACGTACCCATCGGCGGCGGCCTGTTCCGGAGCGGCCCGCTCAGCTCCCGGGTCAACACCTTCTGGATCCAATCGCACGACGGCGGCGCCACGTTCAGCCCGGCCGTGCGCGTTTCCACTCGGCCGACCAACTGGTGCAGGACGGTCTACGTCTTCAGCGGCGCCGTGTTCTCGAACATCGGGGACTACATCGACACCGTCTCGGTGGGCAACCGCACGCTGGTGGTCTGGCCCGACGGCAGGAACGGGGTCTCCGACGTCTTCTTCGCCGAGGTCAAGGGCAAGGCGGACGAGTAAGAAAAAAGGTTGATTGTATCGAGTGGAGTTTGTCCCAACAAAAGTGACTGGAAGCCGAAGGGGTTCGGACCAGATCACGGAGGATCGAAATGTTTCAAATGAAGAGAAGGTCGCGATTGGTTTTGTGTTGTGCTCTCGTCATGGTCTTCGCGTTGGCCGCCTTCAGCCAGGCGGACAGCGGCCCGCGCGTGGGACCCAACGTCCAGGTCAACGCTCCGCAGCAGCTCCCCTTCGCCGATTGGCCGAATCGCAACACCTCGTCGATTGCCGCGGGCGAAGAGGGTGAGGAGCTCCTCACCGTCTTCGAAGACTTCCAGGGCTTTTGCGGACCGCCGAACAACCGTCCCTGCCCCGCGCCCGTGCCGCCGGGATTGAGCAGCTTCGCCTACTCGACTGACGGCGGCCAGAGCTGGACGGACGGCGGGGCCGTGCCGCCGATCGGCGCCGCCCAGACGGCGGGCCACCCCTGGGTCGACCGGGGTACCAAGGATGGGGACGAGGTCTTCTTTACCGCCAGCCGGATGCGGATCACCGTGGCCGGCGTCTCCGAGGGCATCGGCGTCCACCGCGGCCGTTTCGTCGACGGCGCCTTCGTCTGGGAAAACGGCCAGATCCTCCGCTCGGCGGTCCCCGGGGACAACAACACCCGGCCGGCCATCGCTGCCGCGAAAGACGGCAGCGGCGCCGCGTACGTCGCGTACTCCAACATCCTCCAGCTCTGCGGCATCCCCTCGTTCGGCTTCGGCCAGATCGAGGTCTGGCGGACGCACGACGGCGGCGACACCTGGCAGGGTCCGGTGATCGCCGGCCCGGATACGGCGGAGAACAACGATCCCAACGATCCCCTCTGCGGCGTGGCCGGCCCGCTCCAGGTCGCTCCCGCGGTCACGGTCGGCACCAACGGCGAGGTGTACGTGGTCTGGCAGCGCGGTCCCCGCTTCCTCGACGTCAACCTGAACCTGGAGGCGGTCTCGCGGATCATGTTCGCCCGCTCGCTCGACGGCGGGGTGACGTTCGATGCCCCCCAGGTCCTCTCGGTGATCAACGCCAACTACGAGAACACTCCGGTCGGCCACGGCAAGAGCCGGCAGAACGATCAGGCCCGGATCGCGGTGGCGACCACCGGCAGCCACCGGGGTCGGATCTACGTCACCTACTATGAGCCGGTGCAGCAGGTCCAGGTGCCGGCCACGCAGCAGTCGGCGGTCTCGTCCCAGATCTTCATCACCTGGTCGGATGACCAGGGGCAGACCTGGAGCACGCCGACGGCGATGGCGCCGCCGGTGCCGCCCACCGGGATCAAGCGCTTCTGGCCGACCGTTTCCGTCCGCCCCGGAGGCGACGTCGACGTGGTCTATCTGGAGAGCCAGGAAAAGCAGGTCACGCCCAATCCGACCGACGTCGAGTGCAACGTGCCCATCGGCGGTGGCCTGTTCCGAAAAGGACCGCTCAGCTCGCTGGTCGACACCTACTGGATCCAGTCGCGCGACGGCGGTGTCACCTTCAGCCCGGCCGTGCGCGTCTCCGAGCAGACAACCAACTGGTGCTCGACGTTCTACGTCTTCAGCGGCGCCGTGTTCTCCAACATCGGCGACTACATCGGGTCCGTCTCGCTGGGCAACCGCACACTGGTGACCTGGCCCGACGGCAGGAACGGGTTCTCCGACGTCTTCTTCGCCGAGATCAAGGGCAAGACGGACTAAGAGGACGCGAACCGAGGGTTGATTGGAACGGCCACTCCGGGGGAGCTCGGAGTGGCCGTTTTCTTTGTGCCCTCTATGGCCGTCCGGTAACAGGTGTTTCTCCGTCTGTGCAGCGCATGTTACGATTGCGGCATGCAGCCTGCCTCACCGGCGCTCGTCCGAATCCGCTCCTGGTTGGGGCTGGAGAGGAACATCGTCGCCATGCTCCTCACCTTTCTGGTTCTCGGAATGGGCGAGGAGCTGTGGGTCCGGTTCGTCCCGAAATACCTGGAGCTCTTGGGCGCCGGCATCGCGGGCGTGGCCTTGTACGGCACCCTGCGGGATCTGCTCGACGCGGTCTATCCGTACCCCGGCGGTTGGCTCACCGACCGGTTGGGCCGGCGCCCGGCGCTCGTCCTGTTCGCTCTGCTCGCCATCGGCGGCTACGCGCTCTACCTGCTCGCGCCGAGCTGGGGGTGGGTCCTCGCGGGCACGGTCCTGGTCATGGCCTGGAGCAGCCTGACGCTCCCCGCCATCTTCGCCGTCATCGGCGACAGCCTCCCACCGGCCCGCCGCGCCACGGGCTTCGGCGTGCAGTCGATCCTGAAAAGGGTCCCGATCATCCTCGCGCCCCCGCTCGGTGGGTGGCTGATCGTTACCCTGGGCCTCGCCAAGGGAGTCCGGGCGGGGCTCGCCGCGACCATCGTCCTGGCCTTCGCCGGAATCCTCATCCTGCGGCGCTCCTACGTCGAGAGCGCGCCGCCGGCGCGCGACCCCGGGAGCATCGGCGACCTCTGGCGGGGGATGGACGGCGGCCTCAAGCGGCTGCTCCTGGCCGACTGCCTGGCCCGCTGGGCGGAAGGCATCCCCAAAGTCTTCCTGATCTTCTACGTCATCGATGTCCTCGGCGGGACCGCCGCCCAGTTCGGCTGGCTCACCAGCGTCCAGATGATCGCCGCCACCCTGGTCTACATCCCTCTGGCCAAGATGTCCGACCGGATGAACCGCAAGCCCTTCGTCCTGGTCACCTTCGGCTTTTTCGCCCTGTTTCCCCTGGCGCTCGCCACCGCGACGGGACCCGCCTGGCTCGCCGCCGCGTTCGTGATCGCCGGCCTGCGGGAGACCGGGGAACCGGCCCGCAAGGCCTTGATCGTCGACCTCGCCTCGGCCGGCGCGCGGGGCCGGGCGGTGGGGCTCTACTACCTGGTCCGCGGCCTCGCCGTCTTCCCCGCCTCGCTGGTCGGCGGCTGGCTGTGGACCCTCGACCGCCGCCTGCCCTTCTACGTGGCGTTCGCCATCGGCGTCGCCGGCTGCCTGGTCCACGCGCGCTGGGGACCTGCCGATGCGCCCCAACCCGCAACATCCGAGAGGAGCCATCCATGAAATGGATCACCCGTGAGCGCGTCAAAGTCGATCGCGTGGCCTGCCCCTGGCTGATCCGCAAGCACGTGGACCCGGAGGCCGAATTCCTGTTCGTTCCGAGGGACCAGGTGCAGGAAATCGCCTCCCGC
>DATFPH010000371.1:0-19896 GCA_035264905.1 Thermoanaerobaculia bacterium | reverse complement strand
CTACATGAAGAAGGAGGTCAGACTCCGGCCCCAGGAGCTCCAGGGCCGAGCGGACCGTGACGATTCCCTGGTCGAGGTCTCCCCACAACCAATAGACGTCCGCCAGATTGATCAGGGCGCGCGCCGCATCGTCCGGCGCCTTATGACCTCGACTTGCCTATCGCCTCTACTCCAGAGTTTCGGTTAGGGCTTATACGGGCACGTCTATACGGGCGGGCGCTGTTACAGATCCCAGGATGATTCTGGGACTAGCCGGCACCGGACCAGGCAACCGGCAAGCCGTTCGGGTCGATGGTATGACCGAGGTCGGAGTCCGCGGGAAGCGCGGCGTCCGAGTCGGTCCTAAGGCTGAAGACCGCGAAGAGGGCCTGGAGCGAGCCCCAGAGGGTGCGAAGCATCTTCTTCTCCTTTCGGGGCGCGGCGACCGCTGCGGTGAGATACCGAGGGGGCGGCCCCTATAAGGAGAGGTGTGGGGATGGGGCTGGTGGGTCCGCACTCTGCTCGTCGGACTGCGGGCAGCTTGAGAAGCCCTTCGAGCCGGCCGCTATCCCTCTTTCCGCAACCTGTGGTAGGGTCGTAAGAGAAAATCTAGGCGCGGCGCGGAAAATCATGGGACAACACGACCTCAGCTACCGCGTCTTCTTCTCCCACCTACGGATGATCAGCGATCTCCTGCGGGAGATCGTGGGCGAAGAATGGGTCGATCTCCTCGATTTCAACTCCGGCGAGCTGGTCAATACGTCCTTCGTCCGAGGCTTCAAGAACCGCGAGACGGACGTCATCTGGAAGTTCCGCCGTAAGGATGGAGGCGAGCCGGTCTACGTCTACATCCTGATGGAGTTCCAGTCGCGTCCGGACCCCTCCATGCCGGTTCGTTTCATGGTCTACGTGGGCCTCTTCTACCAGGCCTTATTGGCCAGCCAGCCGGTAGCTGCCTGGAGACAACTGCCCCTGGTCATCCCCATCGTAATGAACACCGGAGGGGAGCGATGGAACGTGGCGACGGACCTGGGCTCGTTGATCGGAGATCTGGACCCCTCGGCAGAGATCTACCGTCCCCAGTTGCGGTACCATGTCGTTGACGAGGCGGCGTACCCCCGCGACGAGCTGGAGGCGCTGAACGGTCCGGTGGCCGACCTCTTCCGTATCGAAAAGAGCGCCGACTGGAAAGAGGTCTACTCGAGCGTTCAGCGCCTGCGGCAGAGGCTCTCACCGGCGGAGGACGCTTTACGGGAAGCGTTCGGAGACTGGCTCCATGAAGTCATCCTGCCGCGCCTGGGCCTTTCCGAGAAGGCCGCCTCTACGAATCGCACTTTGGAGGAAGTCGAAACCATGCTGGCTGAAAGCATCGATCGCTGGAATCGTGAGCTCCGTGAGGAGGGGGTCCAGGAGGGAGTCCAGAAGGGAGAAGCCCGAGTGGTACTGCGGCTCCTTCGCCTGAAATTTGGCTCTCTGGAGCCGGAGATCGAGGACCAGGTGCGCTCCGCGGATGCCGACCGTCTCCTCCAATGGGGCGAGCGCGTCTTGACGGCCGAGAGTCTCCAGGATGTCTTCAGAGACTGACCGGAGATCGAGGACCAGGTGCGCTCCGCGGACGCCGACCGTCTCCTCCAATGGGGCGAGCGTGTTTTGACGGCCGAGAGTCTCCAGTCACCGCGCTTCCGTAGAGACGTCCCAGTCCGCTACCACGAACCAACCGGGTCCGCCGCCGTCGGGGCGTCTCCTCCCGCCCCAGTTCCCACGGCAAGCCGGCGCCATGCAACAGAAATCCTGATCCGCATGTCCACGCAGGCAGGCAGATCCACCGATGGTGATCCAGGGCGCCCGATCCACGCAGGCGGCACCAGGGGTGGGCGAAACCGGCCCGCCGTGGGGAGACGCCCCGACGGGCGTACACCCGGTCAACGCAGTGGTCGAGGACTGGGGACGTCTCTACGGAATCATCGTGGCGTCATCGCCACGCAAACCGCAGCCCCGGCTCCGTCCGCGCCTCCCGCAGATAGGCCGCCACCTTGAGCGCTTTCTCGATCGTCAGCTCCTGGTGGCGGGCTGCTTCCTGGAACAGACGCAGGGCCGCCAGAGCTTCGCGGTGAACGTCCTGGGCCTGGAAGATCGGCAGCATCTCCTCGGCCACGCGTTGGACGTCGGCCATCCGCCCTTCCTTTAGATAGAGGATCGCCAGATCGAGCGAGACGATAGCCGCGTCGTAGCCGATCCCCTGGCCGATGCACAGGCGCCGGACCTCCAGGTAGGCCTGCTCCGCGACGGCGAAGTCCTCGCTTGCCACGGCGATGTCTCCCCGGAGCCAGGTCAGCCGGAGCTCGAGCCAGATCTCCTGGACCTGTTCATAGAGCGCCTGGTCCGTCGCGAAAAGCTCGGCCGCCTCCTCGCAACGCCCGGCTTTCATGAGATAGACGGTCAGGTTGTAGTGCCCGCCTACGTGAAGAAGGAGATCCGACTCCGGCCCCAGGAGCTCCAGGGCCGAGCGGACCGTGTCGATTCCCTGGTCGAGGTCTCCCCGCAACCAATAGACGTCCGCCAGCTTGGTCAGGGAGCGCGCCGCATCGTCCGGCGCCCTCCTCAAGCCGAACAGCAGGGCGGCGCGCTTGAGCAGCCGTTCGGCCTCCGCAAAGCGGCGCTGATCCTTCCGCAGAGAGCCCATGAGATCGTCGACCCGGGCGACCACCTCCAGATCCATGACTCCGTGCTCGGACATGATCCGGCGGACCCCCTCGAAGACCTGGCTTGCTCCCTGGAGATCGCCGCTCGCCCGGCAGGCATTCGCCATCAGGGCCGTGGCCAGGGTGTAGAGGTCGAAGTACCCCGGCATCCGGGGGTTCCGATTCGCGACCTGCCTGGCCAGATCGGCGAGGTGATACGACTCGTCGGGCCGGCCGGGGATGTGCCGGCGGCTCGACTCCAGGAGCAGGCGCACGAGGGCCGGGCTGCGGAAGCGGGTTCGCGAGCGCTCGATGCGGACCGCGCGTTCTCCCACGGGGAGAGAGAGGATCTCCTGGAAGTCCTGCTCGGCACGGCGAATCTCGCGAGGCCCTCGGGCCAGGAGCCGATCGAGCAGAACCGAAAAGGCCAGAAGGACGCGGCTCCAGATGGATGGCCCGGCCCGGACCTCCGCCTCGTACGCCTGAACCTCCGCCCGGCAGTAGGGGCAGAGGCTCAGGAGGTGCTCCAGGGTGATCTCATTGAGGAGGCTCTGGGGAAGCTCTCCCCGAGCCACTTCCCGAAATAGCTCGCGCGAGACATGGATGTCGTCCATAGGTGCGACGAAGAATAACAAAGAACGGTGCCGGCGCAATCCCCGGATGATTCTGGGACCAGCCGGCACCGGACCAGGGAACCGGCTAGCCGTCCGGGTCGATGGTATGGCCGAGGTCCGAGCCCGCGGAGAGCGGAGCTTCCGGGTCGGTCCCAAAGTTGAGGGATGCGAAGAGGGCCTGGAGCGAGCCCCAGAGGATGCGAAGCATCTTCTTCTCCTTTCGGGGGTCGGCGACCGCTGCGGCGACAGGCCGAGGGGGCGGCCCCTATAAGGAGAGGTGTGGGGATGGGGCTGGTGGTCCGCCCGCCGTGGTTGGCCACCTCCGAAACGGCTGGCACTTCACTATTCGGAACGCTTCTACGCAGCACCTGTTGTCTCCCTTTCCGCAATCTGTGGTAGGTTGGCGGCGAAAAATATCGGCCGGACGCGGAAGGTCCGCGGAAATCATGGGACATCACGACCTCAGCTACCGCGTCTTCTTCTCCCACCTGCGGATGATTCGCGACCTCCTGCGGGAGATCGTGGGCAAACGGTGGGTCGAGCTCCTCGACTTCGACTCCGGCGAGCTGGTCAACACGTCCTTCGTCCGAGGCTTCAAGAACCGCGAGACGGACATCATCTGGAAGTTCCGCCGCAAGGATGGAGGCGAGCCTGTCTATGTCTACATCCTGATGGAGTTCCAGTCGCGTCCGGACCCTTCCATGCCGGTTCGTTTCATGGTTTACGTCGGCCTCTTCTACCAGGCCCTGCTGGACAGCCAGCCGGTGGCTGCCCGGAGAAAGCTGCCCCTGATCATCCCCATCGTCCTGAACACTGGAGGGGAGAAGTGGAACGTAGCGACAGACTTGGGCTCGTTGATCGGAGATCTGGACCCCTCAGCAGAGATCTACCGTCCCCGGTTGCGGTACCATGTCATTGACGAGGCGGCGTACCCCCGCGAGGAACTGGCGGCGCTGAACAGTCCGGTGGCCGACCTTTTCCGCATCGAAAAGAGCGCCGACTGGAAAGAGGTCTACTCGAGTGTTCAGCGCCTGCGGCAGAGGCTCTCACCGACGGAGGACGCCTTACGGGAAGCGTTCGGAGACTGGCTCTATGAGGTCATCCTGCCGCGCCTGGGCCTCTCCGAGAAGGCCGCCTCCACGAATCGCACTTTGGAGGAAGTCGAAACCATGCTGGCTGAAAGCATCGATCGCTGGAATCGTGAGCTCCGTGAGGAGGGGGTCCAGGAGGGAGAAGCCCGCCTGATGCTGCGGCTCCTTCGCCTGAAATTTGGCCCTTTGGAGCCCGAGATCGAAGACCGGGTGCGCTCCGCCGATGCCGACCGCCTCCTGCAATGGGGCGAGCGCGTCTTGACGGCCGAGAGTCTCCAGGATGTCTTCAGGGACTGAGGTTCCCGAAAATAGGCGCCTGACACCTGCTGTTGCGGTAGAAGCAGGATCTTGCGCCCCCCTGATAGGGGTCGTCACGAAATAACTTCGTCAGATGCGGTCTTCTTTCGTGGGAAGAGTGTATAGTTCCATTCGCCGTGAAAACTGTCTAGGCGGAGATCCAACTCCGCGATTTCTTGTTCGCTGACCTTCCTCCCTGCTGGATACTTTGTGGTGTCGAGTTGTGCCCGCACCAGCAGGCCCTTCTCTGTGGTGGTCGACGCGATGAGATCCACAATGACCTCGTGGCTGATCAGGGGCCTGCCCCTCCAATTCTGGCTGATGAAGGAGAAGAGGCGATGTTCGATCTTGTTCCATTTGCTTGTGCCGGGAGGAAAGTGACTCACGGATACAGGGATGCCCAGCTCATCGGCTAGCGACTGAAGCTCCAGTTTCCAGAGTCGGACCCGGGAGCCGTTGCTTCCGCCGCCATCCGCTGTGATGAACAAGCGCCCAGCGTTCGGATAACGTTCGCTCCCCATCGAGTACCACCAGCGACGGATCGTCTCCACTGCGAAGCTGGATGTATCGTGATCGACCCCCACGCTGACCCAGCCACTGTTCCCTGCCACGTCATACACCCCATACGGTACGGCCCGGCCCAGTTCAGGGTCCGGAAAATCGTGTACCTTGACTCTTGGCGCCATCCCTTTCGGATGCCACTCACGCCCGCCATTCTTGAACTCGCCGACCAATTCCTTCTTCTTGGTATCCACGGAGATCACAGGGTCAGACGTCGCGAAATACTCCTTCGCCCGAGAGTTGATGTGCTCGAACTGAGCGTCGCGATCTGGATTGCTTGAACCTTCCAAGGTCTTGCGGTTGCCCTGAAGGCTATACACCCCAGATCATGGAGTAGCTCCGCCACCATTCGATGGCTTGTCTGGTGCTCCATTCGCTTCAGTTCCTGCGCCAGATGCCGAACACTCTTCGATGTCCATCGCAGGGGGGATTCCGGATCTCCGCGCTCTGCTGGGTTGATGAGCTTCTCCAGATCTGCCTTCAGCGTCGGGTCAGTATCTACCGTCCTTTTCCGCCCTCCCCCGGACCGCCTGATTCGACCTGTCTGTGGCTTGGCGGTGCCCTGGAGCTCTTCGACACCCCGGCGGATGGTGTCGCGGGTTACGCCCGTGGCACGTGCCACGATGGAGATTCCCCCGAACCCGATGGACTGGGCCTCTGCGGCCACCATCAGACGACGGGTCTTCTCATCAAGGTACGGGGTGAGAAGCTCGAACCGACACCGTACCGCATCTCCCTCTTGCATTCTCTCGCAAGAGTACCATAATAGCGTTGCTGGATGTTATCGGGCGGCGAAGTTATTTCGTGACGATCCCTGGGGGTAGGAAGGACCGGTTGTTTACCCGGTCCCCCCTCCCTCCGAACCGGACGTGCGGATCTCCCGCATCCGGCTCTCCGGTCGGTGGTTTTACCTCCGAGAGGATTGACGGGTCTGCGCGTAGGCTGCGGTGAAGGAGTACAGCCCAAGCTCAGCAAAGAAGGCGTTCGGCCAGCGGTTGTGATCTCGGCCCCGGGATCTCCCCTTGCGCTTCTGGCGGTGGCGCAGGATGCTACGAAGCCGCATCCGGATCCACTTGTCCAGTTGCTCAAAGATCGACCAGTGACTGTGTTTGAAGTATTCAAACCAGCCCCTCTGGATCGATACCAGGTCCGCGATGATCCGCTGGAGGCTGTGCCCGTTGGTGCGCCCGGTGTCGCTGCGAATCTTGTCCTGGAACTTACGGCGGCTCTTCGCGCTGGGCCAACGAAGGCCCCGCTCGAAGTGATACCCCAGGAAGTCGAAGCCCCCTCGCTGGCTGGCATCGACGATCCGCGTCTTGTCAGGGTGGAGCTGCAAACCTGCCGCAGTCACCCACTCCTCGACCATGACCAGGGCCCATTGGGCCTCGAGCTGACTCTGGCACAAGATCACAAAGTCGTCCGCATACCGCACCATAGTGCGGCCAAACTGCCGGCGCAGGGAGCGTTGCTCCTCGGGTAACGCGACTCCTTCACCATAGTTGGGAGGAGGCGATCCGCATGGTCCGCATGACAATCGAAGTTCCCGAAGGTGCCCTGGCTTCCTTGCACCAGGATCCCGAGGGATTCGCCAAGGAGATGAAGCTGGCCGCTGCTGCCAAGTGGTACGAGCTCAAGCTCGTCTCCCAGGGCCGTGCCGCCGAGATCGCCGGCATCTCAAGAGCCGAGTTCATCGATGCCCTCGGGCGCTTCGGAGTTACGCCGTTCCAATACGACGCCGACGAGTTGCTCGGGGAAGCCGGTCTTGGCTGAAGCCTGGATCATCAATGCTTCGCCGGTGATCACACTGGCCAAGGCGAGCTACCTTCACCTTCTCGACCAACTCGCACCTCCGATCGAAGCAAGCAGGCCTACTCGAATCTGCGACGACGGCCATGCGCGCGCTACGCCAGACAGGATCAAGGCTGGACGGTCAGACTTCGAGCGAGCCGCTCGGTTCTTTGACACGCTCTATGCGAGCAACCGGCTCAGGCTGCCCCTGTATGGGTTCTACTCATTGGGTATTAAAGCCTCGGCATCTTCATCAAACAGAAGACTGCCCATCAAAGGGGTCCCCCCGTGATGAACGGGAACATCCACGGCGCGCGAGTGGATTTTACTCAAGTTATTCAAGCATGCACGAGTTCCTTAACAATAACCCGTGACTTGATCAGGTACTCTTCAATTTTCGGCCTTTGAGGGCTGGCCAGTGATAACAGAAAAAGGCCGGGAGTCATGCCGCGGCGTAGGGCGCCATACCGAGCCCTCACGGCCTTCCTGAATTCCCTTGCTGTTGACTCACTGCCGTGCGCAACGTGATTCCGAACCTGCCGTAGTTCGGTTAAGAAACTGGCGTGACGGGTCACACACGCGAACAGAGAGTCCGATTGATCAACAGTGGCATTCATATTGAGTCGAATTGTCTTTGACTTGGTCCAGGATAGGCTGGCTAGTGACTTGGCGCGACCATGGCTCCGCATGAGGCCCTGCGCCGCCGAAGCGGACCGTACGGCACTAACCAGAAGCTGCGGTCTCGTGGAGTCAAGATATTGCGCGCCGCAAAGTATCTTGCTGCAAGCTGCCTCAATAGCGTTCTCCAGCGAGAGGCACAGTCTTATTAGGGCTATTTCGGCAACCAGCTTTCGATGAAACGGAGAAAGGTCCGTCAATGAGGTCATGAGACCTTGCAGGACTTGGGTCTGCCCGGAAAACCGGTCATAGGTAGTCTGCAGGGACGCTGATGGCATATCGCCAAATCAGGAGAGGTAGTCCCGAATAACTTCTGCCCGCTTCCGTCGAAACCGGATCCGGTGCATATTTCCAGTGGTAAACGCCTCGTAGACGTCTGTGCGAACGGCGTCGGGGAAGTCACCTGAGCGCACCGCCTCAATCTTTGCGTCAAGATCGGTGATGCACGCCTTTATCCTGTCGTGCGGCACCGTGCGCAGATCGTCGATGACAAGCAACAGCGAGAATAGAACCTGGGGACGGGCGAATACGGTTCCCTTCAAGAGATCGACAGGAATATCGACTATCACGCTGAAGAGGCGTTCCAGCCTTAGTTTTAACTCGTCCTCATTCGGGAATTGTTCGTCGTACCGTTCATAGTAGGAGTCGATTGTCTTTGCCGAGAAGTCTTGGAGACCACCCAGGAGATTCACCACTAGATCAGAGACGAACTGCACTTCGATCATTCGTGAAATGTCGTTGTCCGTGAAGATTCCATAGGTACGCCAGATGGGCAGCCTGTCGATCGATTCGTTCAGACAGAATTGTTTAAACGCGCCACTGTATTGCGCGTTACGCTTTTCTTGTGGGTTGAGAGTCTTGGCGACGGAGTTGATGCGGGCAAAAATCTCGATAACATCGCGATCTTCGGCGCCGACCAGATAGCCGACAGATATCGAGGTCAACAAAAACTGCCGCTTCTGCGCCGGCTCGAGCGTTGAAAAGCGTACGGGGTTCCTGTGAGCTGGGTGGGAGGCCGCAAATATGTCATCCCGATACTCAATTAAGCAGCGAATTCTCTGCTGGCCATCAACAACCTCCTTGATACTCTTCTCATTTTCAAGATCTATCGTGTGCCTGATGTAGACGCTGGGGACCGGCTTTCGCTCGTGGATCGTGTTGATAAGGTAGGCCTTTTGGGTGACTTTCCACACCGAGCGGCGTTGATACCAAGGGCTGATGTTCAACTCCCCCCGTGAATGGAAATTCAAGAGGTCCTGAACAACTACCGACTCGTAATCCACTCGCTCCACGTCGCGCCTCCTTAGCTTATTCAGCGGCTCGCCTGTTTGAGCAACTGGGGTCCGCCTCGATCCCTGCTGGCAGGGGTTGGCTCCTGGAGCAGTCCAATTTATCAGCGTTCCGACCGCAGCGGATACCGAGAAGCGACAGTGCCTACCTGATCGGGTGGGTTGCACGTCGACTTCCGCCTGCTTTGGGCCTCCCTCTGGCGCCTTCTCTAATACTACAACGGCACGGAGAACTTGGGAAGGCAGATCGAGAGCTTTCCCAAGCACCTCCGGTCGCACCGCCGCCGGCGCACCTCCGCAGGTCACTGCGGTACCGTAGGACGCCCCAGTCCGTCGGCACGAATCGACCGGGTCTATCGCCCCAGACCCCCACGACGGCCGACGCATACCCCAGGAATCCAGATTCCGCATCTCCACGTAGGCGGCACCAGGGGTGGCAAACCCCTATCCGCCGTGGGAGACGCCCCGACGACCGTGCACCCGGGCGGGTGGTGGTCACGGACTGGGGACGTCTCTACGGAAGCGCAGTGGCGACGGTCGTGGGCGGGACTTACCTCCAAGCGAACCGGAGCCCCGGCTCCGACCCGAGCCTTCCGCAGACAGGCGGCGACTCTCGTGCCCTTTCGGCCGGTTCCAGAGAACGAATTCTTCTAGAGAGTGTCGGTCCCTTTGTAGAGATAGATGGTAGAGCTGTACGACCAGAAAGGAGAGCACCCCACTGCCCAGCTCTTTCACAACCATCGCGCTACGCCACCATGATGTGAACACGTCCCACGGCGCGATCTACTGAAGCTGTATGAACCATCCCGGCATTGCGCACTAGCACCTGCGGGAGGGCGACCATCTTCGGTCCAGGTTGGCGAAGGAACCCACTCCCCGCTGGAGTTTATGTAGCCTCTACCGCTACTCCGTTCCCGGGCGCCTGCGTTCGAAGGTGGAGGCTTAGCCGCGAGATAACGCTCTGCAACATAGCCACTGACCAAACCGTAGTTGACCTCGCACCAGCCTGCACCGCAAGTAGACACATCTACCCTGCTGCCGCTGGGCAGTGTCGTTAGGACCGAGCCTTCCAGGGAGGGTGATGCGCGAAGTCGAAGCCTCGTTGTCGCGTAGTGCCTCCGTGTCGGAGCGTCATTCGCCAAGGAGTTTTCAGGCTCTTCCGAAAAGGGAATCGTGACGGCTTCGGTCGCTTTGGGACCCGCCCTTTTTTGCGCGCGGGGAACGGCCGCCCCCTGCTCTGGCGAGAGCCGAGAGCGGTCACAGAGTGAAGGAAAGCGGCCATCCAAGCAGATCCGCAGATTCTCGGCGTCCTCAGCTGCCCGCACTCTGCGGAGTTCATCCTCAGACAGGGGCTCCTTGTTGCAGAGGCTCTGGTATTTACCAGACAGACAGGTTTCTAGATTTTCGCGCCTCTCGGCGCTTCGCACCCGTGCCAGTTCTTCGGGAGTTAGCCAACTGTGGTTACAGAGCGCAGTGTACTCGCCCGAAAGGCAGACTTTCAAGTTCTCTGCGAGCTCAGCCTTTCGCGATAGAGCAAGCTCCTCGGCGCTCAGCCAGGCGCGCTGGCAGAGCATGGGATAGCGCCCTGAGAGGCACATCTGTCGATTGGTTTCGAACTGCTCCGCTGTCTGGGCGCAGAGTGGTCCGGCTCCAAGGAAGATCGCGGTGAGGAGTAGGTACCATAACTTCGAAAGCATGCTGCCGACCCTTCGATACTGACAGTAGGTCTATGCTTCGCGACTTAAAACGTATCGAGAGATCTTCTCGTTATAGCCAGCCCTATCCTCCCCCGAGTGCACCCTCCGATGACAATTCGGGCAAAGAGCCGCCACCCATCGCGGGTGATCCGGTCCCTCATCCGCCAACCGTCTCAAGTGGTGCGGCTCTAGATACGGAGTGCCATCCACCCGCTTGAACGGAGCAGGCTCCCGACACCCTTCGCAGCGGCCCTCTGCACGGCGAAGGACATAGATCCGCACGGCCTCGCTTCGCAGGTACGCGCGCTGCTTGCGTTCGTGTGAGCTGACGCCCTTCTCAGGGCGCTCCAGGGCTCGTTGACGTAAAGTTTCGAGGGACTCTTTCCAGAGGCGCCTCTCGGTAGGGCTGAGAGCGGCTGGCTCCGGCTGGACGATCCGCCCCTCGTCGCTTCCGGTTAGCTCCAGCTCAAAAACAATCGCTCGTCGCGGTTTTTCATTCCGATCGGAAGCCACCTTCTCGTGGTGGTCCAGATAAAGGGCTTGGCCGAGGTACTGCACCATCCCGCCGCCGAGCGCCTTGAAGAGGTGGAGATCCCTTCCGTTCTTCTCGTGATCCCGGATGGCGAGATTTCCTCTCTCCATCCGCATGTCACCTTCCTGCCCCTCTCCGGTGTACCAATAGGTGCCGTCGGGCTGCTCGCCGTCTCGATACCCGTACTGGTGTCCAGAATCGCCGGTGAACAGGAAGATCACAGGACTGGAGCTCGATGTGCTGATTCCTCCCTGCCACTGGCCGCCATGGTCCAAATGCAGGCTCCGCCGCCGGTAGACCTCACCGACAATAAAGCTTGGCACGGGGCGAACTTCGACCAAGAGGTTGCTCCTACGGCGGCTTCTAGTTGCTTCGCTTGACTCGATTTTGAATCAGCGTACATGTTGGTCGATCTCCCTACAAGCACGATCTTCTCGGTTTGTGCCTTTCTGATGCAGATTTTCTTTCAGTCGAACCGCGAGGGCTTTCTATCCAATAACTGGCCTTTGTTTCGGGGAGCGAAAAAACTCTTGTGCGTGCGCTTGGTCCGCAACCGTGCGGGCGGAATCCCTCCGGACAAAGTAGGCCCTCTGCAGCCTGGCGGCCCCCCCAACTTCCAGAAGGTCGGCCTTCGGCCCACTGTCTTGATGATGCCGGCGAGACGCCGGCGGTCCCAGGGGGGCGCTCGCCTGAAGCCTCAGCGGTGCCACGCATGGTTGGAGTCTTCGCTCACCGGCTAGAAGCCTTTGCGCCAGAGGAAGTTTTCCCGGAATGGTCGCCTGGCATCCCCGATCGCCTCTCCAGGCCCCCGATCGCCTGCTGGACGGTTCCGCTCGGCATTGCTGCGATCCCGACGCTCCTTCGGACGGTTCCGCCCAGGATCGGCGTCGCGCCGACTCCGGTCATCACGGCGTGCGTTCCCGCGCGGACGGTTGCACTGCGGACAAGCGCGGCGCCACTCGGTCTCGGCGCCTCGGCGGGATGGATTTGCGCGGCGGCGGTGACGATTTGGACGGTTCCGACTCCGACGTGAACGGTTCCGACGGCGGTCGCAACCGGTTACGAGACGGTCAGAACCGGTTGCGGACCGGTCGCAACCGGTTATGAGGCGGTCGGAACCGTTTACGTCCCGGTCGGAACCGTTCCTGGGACCGTCGGAACCGTTTATGTGCCGGTCACAACCGGTTATGAGACCGTCGGAACCGTTTACGTCTCGGTCAGAACCGGTCACGCGGCGGCCGGAACCGTTCATCTCGTGATCGTCGCGGCTCCGTTGCAGCCGGAACCGTTCCGCGGCCGGCGCGGACCGTTTGCGGCGGAAGTGCAACTGTCTCTGAAGGTTCCGGAATCTCCCCGAGGCCGGACGAAACCGTTCGCGGGTAAGCCGGCGGGACGTGGGAACCCTCCGCAACCGTTTGCGTCCTACCATTTGTGTCCTACGGATGGTTAGGCTACTCTGTGAGGCCACAATGGACCGCAACGAATTCATCCGGCGCCGGCGGGCGCTGGAAGAGCTGTATGAGGCGGATCTCCGCTTCTTGCGGGCGGCGCATGAGTCCCGCGTGCGCTCGCTGGAGGCGCTCTGGCTCTCTCTGGAGGGGGACGCCGAGGCTCTTCCGCCACCGACCGCGATTCTTCTTCCCGCTGCGGAGACGGCTTCGCCGCCCGACCCGGAAACGGCTCTCCCGCAGCCGGCCCCGGTCCCGGACCTCCCGGACTTCCTGCCGGACATCCGGACGGCGGTCGAAGACGTCCTCCCCGCACTCCCCAGCGTGTTCCAGAAAAAGGACGTTCTCCAGGCGCTCGGCTGGACGCCCAGCCGGAGCTCGCTCCACCGTGTGCTCTCGGACATGGTGGCGGATGGGCTCCTCCAGTTTGAGTACCTCAGCTCGGGGCGGACGCCGAGCACGTACAGGAAGGGGTGAGCCCTCACCCCCGGCCCCTCTCCCACGAGTGGGAGAGGGGTGAACAGCAAGGACAGCGAGACATGTCTTCGCTTTGCTCCCCTCTCCCGCTTGCGGGAGAGGGGCCGGGGGTGAAGGCCCCCGACGCTGGCGCCTGAGACCGCCCCTGCCGCATACTTCCCCGAGACACGCTCGAGGATCTCCTGGAGGATGCAGATGATGAAGCTTCCGTGGACCCGCCGCCGGCTCAGCGCCACTTTCGCGCTCGTTGCGCTCCTGATGGCCGCCTCGTTCGCTGGGGCCCAGCCCTTCGCTCCGGGCTTCGAGGTCGAGGCCGCCAAGCCCGCTCCTCCGGTGGGGTATCCGGTGGTGCCGGGGATCTGGCGGCTTCATGGCCATGACCCCATGCTTCCTTACGAGGATCTGGAGCCGCTGCGCCAGATCATCGGCCGGGCCTCGGTGGTGGCCCTGGGCGAGAGCTTTCACACGTCGGGCGGCTTCTATCTGATGAAGCACCGGGTCTTCCGCTTCCTGGTGGAGCAGATGGGCTTCCGGGCGTTCGCCATTGAGAGCAACTGGACGATGGTGGAGCCGGCGGCCCGCTACGTGCAGACCTGCGAAGGGTCTCCGGACGAGGCGGTCAGCGGCCATTGGGGCGTCTTCCAGAGCACGGAGCTGAGCGATCTCGCCCGGTGGATGTGCGAGTGGAACCGCGACCATCCCAACCCGGCGGACAAGCTCCAATTTTTCGGCTTCGACGTCCAGCAGCCCGAGGACGACGGTCCGGCTCTCGTCGCCTTTCTCCAGCGGATTGGGATCGCGGCGGATCACCCGTGGATGGAGGGCATTCGCGCCTGCGACGGAGTGACGACCCTGCATCCCCTCGGAACCGTTCCCCCGGAGACTCACGAGATCTGTCTCCAGACGCTGGCGGCGATCGACCTGCACTTCCGGCGCAACGGGAAGGGCATCGCGCGGCAGACGTCGCAGTACGATCTCGCGGTCGCCAAGCTCCAGCTGGTGAGCCTGAAGGCCTGGGAGAACCAGGCCTTCATCTTCCCTCACGATTACCCGACCGGCATCTCGGTGCGCGACGAGGGGATGGCCTATGCCTTCCTGACCCAGCGGGCTCTGCGGGCGCCCAGGGCCAGGACGGTGATCTGGGCCGCCAACATGCACGTCTCGCGCGCCGTCCTGCCGAATGGCGCGCGTCCGATGGGCAGCTTCCTGGCGGCGGCGCTGCGCCGCGATTATGTGAGCTTCGCCCTCGGCGCCTACGAGACGGAGATCGACTTCCCGGGACTCCCCTGCGGCGCCGTCGAGCGCCGGGAGAACACGGTCGAGGAACGGCTCCATGAGCTCGGCGAGGACGCCTTGCTGGTGGACCTGGCGTTCCCCGGCACCCGTGATCCCTACCTGCCGCGTGGCTTCTACAACATGGGGATCGACCTGCTGGAGCCGCACCGGGAGTTCAACGGCATCTTCTACCTGGAGCACTCGCCGAAGATGCATCCGCTGCGGTGGAATCCCTGCCGCTGAGGAGCCGGCTTCGCCGGGACCTCACCCCCTGGCCCCCTCTCCCATCGCCCTCCCACCGACCGGGAGAGGGGGAACGCCTCCGAACCGTCGTGGCACGTTCTTCCGGGCGATGGCGCCCCCTCTCCCGGGGGAAGGAGGGGCGATGGGAGAGGGGGTCGGGGGGTGAGGTCCCGGAGGCACCATCGACCACTGCTGATTGACAGCGCGCTACGGCGTGTCGGTCACCCACCCACAAATCCGCTCATACACCTCCCGGCGTTCGAGCAGGTCGAAGTGGTTCATGCCGTAGCCGATCCACTGCTGGGATTCCGGGATCGGCAGGGTCCGGCCGGGGTCGGCGTGCTGCCCGAGGGCGCTGCTCACGGGGACGAGGCCGTCGCCGAGGAGGCGATCTTTGAGGACGCTCGGTTGGGTTGCGATCGAGGCGGCGACGGCGTAGCACTGGACGCCTTCCGGCAGCGGCACGGCGGGTGGCGGGCTGTTCTCAGGCGCGCGGACGAAGCGGTCCCGGCGCTCCAGGCTCTCGTTCAGCAGGTTTCCGTGGCGGAGGTCGGTGATGCCGGCGCTCCGGATCTTGCCGAGGCGGGCCAGGGCGGCTGTGTAGGGGCTGGCTCCCAGGAGGAAGTCCACCCAGTTGCCGCCTCTCTCCAGCGGGGAGCCATGGTGCGGCGTGCCCAGGAAGACGATCTTGCGGAGGTGGCGCGGCCAGCCGTGGCCGGCCGCCTGAGCGTGGTGACAGGCGTTGCGGGAGACCAGGCCGCCCATGCTGTGCGCGAGGATGACCAGCTCGTCCACCGGCACCGGCCAGGACCGCAGCAGGTCCTCGAGCAGCCCGGCGAGCGCGCGGCCGTTGGTGGAGATGTGAAAGCCGCTGTTGTAGTGCAGATAGACCGGTGTGAAACCGGCGTCGGCGGCCAGGGCCGCGCCATGGTCGTGTCCGTTCCGCCGCCATTGCCGGTCGTTCAGGCACAGCCCGTGGGCGAGGAGGAGGATCTTGCCAGTGGGCTCGCCATCGCGGCGCAGCCGCATGGGAATGGCCAGGGGATTGGCGCTGGCGGCGAGGTGGTCTCCGAGGACGCCGTTGAGCGCCGCGAGCACGGCTTCGCGCTCGGCCGACGATGCGCCGGCCGCGGGATCGCCGGGAGATGGAAGGAGCCGAAGCGCCGCATCAATGCCGCCTCCCACCAGGCGCGTCACGCCTCGGATGCTCCGGTAGACGAGGCCGGTGATGCCCCGCGTGCGCTTCTCGGTGGGAGCACCGAGAACGCCCGGAACACGGGCGATGTTGTGGTGCATGGTCTCGACGAGGCTGGTCACCCCGAGGGTCGCCTCGATGGCGAGCCGGCTGGTTCCGCGAAGGTCCGACAGGCGCAGGTGGGCGGTTGGGGGCATGGGTGCAGGGTACAGCACTCCGCCCACACTCCGGAGGCCGGCTTCGCCGGGACCCTCACCCCCGGGCCCCTCTCCCGCAAGCGGGAGAGGGGTGTAGGTTACCTGTTTCGTGGGTAGAATGAGCGTCCATGCGAGCTGGACGTTTCGGACGGCGGGCACCTGAAGCTCGGAGCGTGCCCGGGAATTGCGGCGTGATCAGACCTACGCCGAGCATTGGCTCTGGGACACCTTACGAGACCGCAGACTCGGCTGGAAATTTCGCCGTCAGGTCCCGGTGGATTCCTATGTCGTTGATTTCTATTGTGCGGAGCTGAAGCTGGTCGTAGAGGTCGATGGAGAGATTCATCTCGACCCCCGGCAAGTCGCACACGACAAGAGTCGCGATACCCACCTGAGATCAATCGGCTGCACGATCCTGAGGTTTTCCAACGAATCCGTCGTCCTGGACCTCGACGCCGTCCGCCGCCAAATCACCGAAACCGCCTCCCGCCTCGCCACTCCCTGACTAACCTACGCCCCTCTCCCGCTTGCGGGAGAGGGGCCGGGGGTGAGGGCCTCTCCTACACCCCGTCCACGTTCCCCAACAGCAACACATCCCCCGCCTCCGTCGCCAGCGTCTCCTCCTCCAAAACCCCGTCGCGGTCCAGGTCACAGAACAGGTCCTCTCCCCGCGCCAGGCAGAAGTCGGCATCGCCGTCGCCGTCGAGATCGCCGAGCAGGGGTTGGTCTCCGGAGTGGGCGTCCACGGCGTGGGTGAGGTCGGGTGCGCCGTCGTGGGTGGTGTCACAGATAAAGGTTCCGGTGGTTCCCCGGAAGACGCAGGGGTCGTCGTCTCCGTCGCCGTCCACGTCACCGAGAACGGGCTCGTCGGAGGAGAGGCCGAGCGGTAGGCGGACTTCCGCGCTTCCACCATTGTGGGCGGTGTCGCAGAGGAAGGCCCTCCCTCTCCGCAGGCACGGGTCGTCGTCGCCGTCGCCGTCCAGGTCGCCGGCGAGCGGGGGGTTCGACGCTCCTCCGAAGCGGAGCACCAGGTCGGCGCTTCCCGGGCGGGCGGTGTCGCAGACGAAGGCGGTGCCGCGGCGCACGCAAGGATCGTCGATGCCGTCGCCGTCGAAGTCGGCCAGCAGGGGCTGGTCGCCGGTCCTGCCGAAACGGTGCTCGAGGTGCGTCAGGTCGCCGTCGGCGGCGGTGTCGCAGAGGAAGACACCGTCGCGCCAGACGCAGCGGTCGTCGTCGCGCAGCAGGGCGTAGAGACGCGCCTGGACCACCGGCAGGCCGCTGTCCGGATTGAAGTCCTCGGGCCAGGTGACGAGGAAGTTGCCGCCGGGGGTCATCGCGACGCCGGGCGGGAAGTCGGTCAGGAACTGGCTGACGAATTCCGGGTCGACGACGAGCTCGCCTCCCTGGGGCACGCCGTCTCTGTTGTAGAGGCGGGCCCGGATCTCGCGCGGGCCGTCCAGGCTCGTGGCTTTCTGCCAGACCACCACGAAGTTTCCCCGCGCGTCCAGGGCGACGTGCGGGGAGTTGTCGCCGTACACCGTGGCCCTGCTGACGCGGAGCACCGGGCCGATCTTCCTCCCGGAGCGGTCGAAGACGCGCGCGTCGATCCCCCGGTGGTTGCCGACCCAGGCCACGACGAAACGCCCTTCGGCGTTGGCCGCGACCGCCGGCAGGGCCTGGAAGCTGTTGCGGCCCACGACCGGGACCGCAGGGCCGAGCCGCTGTCCCGCGGCATTGAAGCGCTGGACGCGGGCGGTGGCCTCATCCTGATAGACGAGGATAATGACTCCATTCGCCATGGCCAGGGCCAGGGCAGGGGAGTGCCTGCCCGTGATGTGGATCGCGTCGACCAGGGGGTCCGCCCTGGCGTCGAAGAGCTGGAGCCACAGGCCGGTCGGGGCACCCGCCAAGGCCGCGGAGAATCGTCCGGACGGGTCCATGGCCAGGGCGGGGCGGGCCCGAATGTCAAAAAATCCGGAATCGGGCTCGAGCTCGGTGGTCTCCAGGACCGTCCCATCCGATGTGAACCGGCGCAGCAGGAGCTGGCTCGAGTCGAGCTCATGCCAGAGCACCGCGAAACGGCCCGACGCATCGGCCGCCAGGCGATGGAGACCCTGGTGCGTGTGCTGCTCGAAAGGCTCCAGGGTCAGCTCCTCCCCCACCGGCTGCCCCTGCAGACTCACCTTGCGGGCGGAGATGGCCGAGCCAAAGTCGACCAGCTGCGAGCCGCTGTAGCGCTCGAAGGAGAGGTCCCAGGTGACGAGGAACTCGCTCTGGCCGAGGAGCGTCACGTCCGGGCTCAAGAGATGGTGATGGGGCCCCTCTCCCGTCGCGACGATGACGTTGCCGGTCAACGGCTCGACCTGGGCGGGCGGCTGGGCCCAGAGCGGAGTCGAGGCGAGCAGGGCGAGGGAGAAGGCGATGGAGCGGTTTGTCATGGCTGACACTCCCGGGGTTTTCATGGTTGCTGATTTTACGTCGGAGATCGGAAAGCCGTTTTCCGCGCGGGCTTTTGACAGCCGGTGGCGCCGGAGCCTAGGATGGACTCTTCGACAAGCAGCTACAGGTTGGTCGATCCTGTGCTCTCCCGAGCACACCCACTGCGGAAGGAGAAACCGTCATGAACAAGCGATGCCTGATGATCGGCGCCGCCCTCCTCGGCCTTGGTGCCCTCCTCGCCTTGCCCGCCTCGGCGGACGAGATCTGGATCGCGCCGGGGGAGAAGGGCGACGTGGCGGTGGGAGACTGGGGGCTGACTCCCTCCGGCGAAGCCCACTTCACGTTCGCCGTGCCCGATGCGCTGGACCGCTTCACCGGCGCCCAGGTGATGGTGATCGGCAAGAAAGACGGACCGATCACCTATGACCTGCACCTGTCGATCTCCCGGGACGGCGCGAGCCGCAATGCCTTCAGCGCCGACGCCACCGGACTGCCGGCCAGCCTGAGCCCGGACAAGCTGACGGCTCTCGACGCCTCGGCCCTGTTCCCCGCGCTGGCGGCCGGCGAGGACGTGGTGGCTCTCCACGTCCGGGCCTCGCCGCAGGGCGACCTGCGGGTGGTGGGCCTGCGTTTCGAGTTCGAGCGCTTCCCGGATCAGGCCGGGCTCGCCTGCCCCTCGGGCACGTTCCTGGTCGGCTTCGAGGACGTCACCGGCGACCTCGTCTGCAAGACTCTCGGAGAGGTCACCGGAGGCGGTGGTGGTGGTGAGGAGCTGCTCCTCGCGATCGACACTGTGGAGCTGCCGGAAGGCAACGCGGGCACCACGCCGTTCGTGTTCACGGTCGCACTGTCGGAGGCGAGCGCCGCGCCGGTGACGGTCGACTTCAGCACCCGCAACGGCACGGCTGAGGCCGCGAGCGACTACATCGCCACCTCCGGAACCCTCACCTTCGCGCCGGGGGATCTCACGAAGCAGATCACCGTTCTGGTGAACGGCGACACCTTGCAGGAGGAGATCGAGGTCTTCTTCGTCGACCTCACGAACGCCAGCGGAGCCGTCATCGGTGACGCCGAGGGTCTCGGGCGCATCTTCAACGATGAGCCCGGCGAAGGCGGACGCGACTGAGCTCCCTCACCCCCGGCCCCCATGCGCGCTAACTTTGTTGGCCGTGCCGCCGTCACCAGGGGTTGAAACCCCTGGCTACCGAACACCAACAATCGTCCCCAAGGGGACGACGCCCCCGGCCGCCCCTTCAGTGGGCGGTTTTTCTTCCAGGTAGATCCTATGCAGGGGGGTACGTAAAGCGGGTCGCCGGTTGTATGTTTCGGGTAACTGACTCTAGAAAGGAGAACCCCGATGAACCGGACGACCCGCAAAGAAGAGTCTACCCGACTGGAGGGAACGTTGTACATGG
>DATFPH010000370.1:0-30318 GCA_035264905.1 Thermoanaerobaculia bacterium | reverse complement strand
CTCCGCCGCCAGCGGTGCGGGCAGCACTCCGAAGATGAAGCTGAAGATCGCCGGCCGCGCCTCGAGCACGGCCTCGAGCTGCCGCTCGAAGTCCTGGACGGTGGGGGCTGGGGGTTCCGGGAGGGGCGGCAATCCGAGCTCGGCCCGGTAGGGCTGAAGACGCGCCAGGGCCCGGGAGGCCTCGGCCGCGCTCAGACTCCCGGCGTCCTCCCGCTCCCGGGGGATCCAGAGGTTGAGAGCGAACGGCTCGGGAGTCAGGCGCCGGATCTCGGCCGCGGCGCGCAGGATCGCGGCGGGCTCCAGATGATAGCAGCCGAGCGATCCCAATCCGCCGGCGCCCGAGACCGCCGCCACCAGCTCAGGCGTCGACGCGCCTCCCCCCATCGGTCCCTGCACGATCGGATAGCGGCGACCGAACCGCTCTGTGAACCGGGTGGACGTCCACATCAGGTTGCCTGGGCGCCTGATACGCGGTGGCGCCAGCCGATCAAACCGAGCGAGTAGGTCATGTAATAGCCGGCGAGCACGCCGACGACCGTCATGGTGAGGGGGCCCAGCACGAAGTGTGCGCCGCTGGGAGAAGCGGCTGTCGTGATGGCATAGACCTGGACCACGCGATAGAGGATCCGGCCGAGAAAGAGCAGCGAGAGCGCGATGCCGAGATAGGCGTTCGGCGTGTAGAACAGACCCTGGGGCGTCGGCTCGAAGCGCGTGAGACGCAGGCCGAAGACGGCCAGGAGCGAGCCTGCCGTCAAGCCGGCAGCCAGCCACCCCCAGCGCTCCACGTGCGCGCGCCCGGCGTACGCCAGCACGGCAACCAGGATGAAGAAAATGGTCAGAGTGATCCACGGACGCGCAGGCGACAGCCGCTGGCGGCCGACCATCCTGCGGAAACGGGCGTACACCCGCCACGCCAGCAGCGGCAAGAGGGCCAGGAGCGCGATGTTCGAGGGATGGGGTGCTTGCATTGCGGTGCCAGTCTGCCACGCGCGTCCCCGCGCACGCAACGATTGTCCTCGCGAAACCCGAGCGCCTCCATGAAACCCTCCATCGCACCCCGAACCGCGACCGCGGGTGGAGGCGCAGCAGGAGCCGAAGCGCAGGCCATGGCCAGGGAGAGCAGGAGAAGAGCTGCGGGTGATCTCATCATGCCCTCTCTACGAGTCACTGCAGCCTGCCATGTAAAACGGTTCCTGTTTTCCAGTCGCGTGCTACGACGTCTCCTCCAGCGAGTGCTGCGACTTCCAGCACGGAGGTTTCGCCCGGAAGCTCCAGCACATCGCCGAGGCCCTTTTCTCCCTTGTCGTATGTGTCATCGTACCACTCGAGCCTCTGCACCTCGATCTGACCCAACGAGGGCGAGACAAGAATCAAGACGTAGTTTTCGCTCAGCGTTTGAGATCATGGTGGAGCGCACCCGCCCGCTCCCGTTCACTTCCGCCGTTCGAGGAAGATCCGCACTACCCGGTGGATGAGGGCGGCGTCGCCGGCCGTGTCGGGGCCGAAGGCGATGCCGACGGAGCTCTTCTCTTTCCAGGTGACCACGCCGATGACCCGCAGGATGGGGTCCTCCCCAGGAACGGCCAGGCTGAAGCGGACCGGCTGATGGATCTGCCATGCGGTGGGCCCGCCGGAGATGCCGATCCCTCCCAGGGAAAGGTTCTCGAGGGTGACGTCGAGCGCCTCGCCGTCGTCCAAGAGGATACGGGCCGGGGCGCCGATGTGGATGCGGACGTCCCGCTGCCCGGCGAGGCCCAGGAGGGCCGAGACGTTCATGCCGTGCCGGCGGATGACTTCGGCCCGGAACTTGAGCTCCAGCATGGGGTTGTCGGCGAGGAGCGAGATCAGGGCGTCCTTCTCGATGCGCAGCAGGACGGTGGGCAGGGCGGTCCGCGCCGAGGCGATCCGCCGCGCTTTGTCGTTGAGCAGCCCCATCTCGCCGAAGAACCCGCCGGCTTCCAGACGTGCCAGGACCTGGAGCGGCTTCCCCTTCTCTTCACGGAAGACGGTCACCAGGCCCTCTCGAACCAGATAGAAGGCGTCGACCGGGTCCCCTTCCCGGAAGATGACCTGCCGGTTGGGGACACGCTCCTCCCGGGCGATCTCCGTGAGACGCTGGAGCTGGGCAGGCTCCAGGTCTCGGAACAGGCTGATGCTGCGCAAGAAGTCTCTGAGCAAGCGGCCTCCGGTCGACACAGTGCTTTCAAGAAGTCCGACGTATTGTGTGGCCTCTCGGCTCCGCGGGCAAGTCTGGGGAGCCCCTCACCCCTTGGCTTGGCGAACGGCCGGTTTGTGAGATACTGAATAAGTCTGCATTTCAGCGACTTTCCCGGGTCGCCGGAGGCGGTTGGATGACCGAACAGGTCGCCGGCTCGTCCGCGGCTTCTGGTGCGCGCGAGCCCTCGCAGGACGGCACGGCCGGCTCGACTGGCTCAGACCTGGTCGAGCAGGCGGTTCGCCGTTTTCAGGAGGGCCACGACCGGCAGGGGGCCTTCCGCTTCCTCTATGAGACCTACTTCCGTGCCATCGAGCGCTTCTTCGCCCGCAAAGGCCTGCCGCCGGAGGACTGTCTCGATCTAACCCAGGAGACGTTCCTTGGGATTTACAAGGGGTTGGACGGCTACGAGCACCGTCAGCGCTTCTCCGCCTGGCTGTATCGGGTCGCCACGACGACGTTCCTGAAGCGGCGGCGGACAGCCGCGACGGCGAAGCGCGCGGTGGTGGAGGTGTCACGCGACGGCATGGAAAATCCCGAGGCAACACTGACCGTGCCGGGCCGGCAGCTCGACAGCCTGCTCGACGAGGAGCGGTGGCGGGCTCTGCGGGCCGCGGTGGCGGAGCTGCCGGAGCAGATGCGCGATTGCCTGACGCTGCGCCTCTATCACCAGCTCTCCTACAACGAGATCGCGGTGGTCAAGAAGATTTCAGTCGAGACGGTAAAGGCGCATCTCTTCCGCGCCCGCAAGAAGCTCCAGGAGCAACTGGCCGACTTCGCCCTCGGGGATTTGGAGGACTGAACACATCATGACCCGGCCACCCACCGATCCCGAAGCCCTGATCGCCGCCCTGGCGGAGCAAGCCCGGAGCGATGCCTCCGGGACGCCCGAGCCGGAGCCGGAGGAGCTCCTCGACTATCTGGCCGGCCGTCTGGCCCCGGAAGACGAGGAACGCATCGCCCGGCGGCTCGCCGCTGATCCCGCCGCCGCCCGTGCGCTCCTCGATCTTGCGGAGCTCGACGCCGCCGGAGCCGAGGCCGGGGTGCGTCCGACGGAGATCGCGGCGGTGGCGAGCTGGCGCGACCTCCGGGACCGGCTGCCGGACGCCGCGCCCCAGCCCCGCCGTCTCCCGCCGGTGCTGTCGGCGATCGCCGCTTCGTTGCTGCTGGCCACTTTGGGTCTCGGTTCCTGGGGGTGGAGGCTCGAGAAGAAGCTGCACAGCCCGGTGGCGAACCTGCCGAGCCTGGAGCTCCCTTCCGGCGGTCGCGCGGGCGGAGAGCGGATCGTCGTCCTGGCGCCCGGCGCGCCGCTGCGCCTGGTGCTCTCTCCGGCCGAGCGCTGCCCCAGCTATACCGCCGAGGTGGAAGGGCCGCGAAGCCGGGACCGCCAGACGATCGAGGGGCTGGAGCGCGACGAGCTCGGGAGGCTCACCGTGCTGTTGCGGCTGGAGCCGGGATCGTATGGGTTGCGGCTTTTGGGGTGCGAGCCGCGGCAGGTGCTGGAGGAGCATGGGTTCCGGGTGACGCGGGGCGATGGGTGACCTCACCCCCCTGGCCCCCCTCTCCCATCGCCCACCGCTTCCCCCGGGAGAGGGGGGAACCCGAACGCTGCGCGGTTTGAGGTCAGCCTGCGTCCTCCTCCTTGCCGCCTGCCACACGCCCGGACGCGAGTGGCCTGCGGGGGAGCTGCGGTCCGGCGGCCGTCCGGTCGCGGCGACGATCTCTGTCGGCGAGTTCCACCGCTACCGGCTTCCTTTACAGAAGGGGTCTCTGCTCCGCCTGGTGGTGGACCAGCAGGGGAGCGACGTCCTCGTCGCTTTCCTGGATCCGAGCAACACGCCAGTATTGGAGGTCGACCGGCTGATCGGCGACCGCGGCCCGGAGCTGGTGCTCGCGGTGGCCGAGCGGTCCGGAGACTACGCTGTGGTCATCCGTGCGCCGGATACCGGAGGTTCCGGCCGCTATGCGGCCCGCATCGAAGCCCTGCGGCCGGCGTCGGCGGTCGACCGGCGCTCCGCCGAGGCGTATCGGAGCTTCACCGGGGCCGAGCGTCTGGAGGCGGACGAGGCGATGAAGCGCTTGACGCAAGCGCTCGCCACCTGGCGGGAGCTGGGCGAGGTGGCCTTGGAGGCCGAGGCGCTGGAGCGCATCGCGCGATTTCACCGGGACCGCGGGAAGCTCCGGGAGGCCTCCGCGCTGTACCGCAAGGCGGCGGCGGCTTTCGGCCGCGCCGGCGACCGGCGGTGGGAGGCCCTGGCGCTCACCAACGCGGGCTCCACCCTGTTCAATGCATGGGAGGCGGGAGACGCCGCCGAGCAGTATGGGATGGCCCTCTCCCTCGCGCGGCGCGTGGGGGACCGGACGACGGAAGCGACGGCGCTTCACGGCCGGGGACAGGTCCGCCAGCAACAAGGAGAGCTGCAGGGAGCGCTCGACGACTACCGCCGGGCCTTGGAGCTCTTTCCGCCGTCCGATCCCCGGCGGCCCTACACGTTGCACCAGCTCGGCGTCCTCTATACCCGCTCCTTTCACGACGAGAGCAATGGCCGCAAGCTGCTCCTCGCGGCGCACGACGCCTGGAAGCCGGGGCAGGAGAGCGACAAGGCCCGCACCTCGAGCCAGCTCGGCCGGCTTGCCTATGAGCAGGGCCGCCTGGACGAAGCGCGCCGGTACTCCGAGGAGGCGCTCCGAATGCAGCGCGACAGCGACCCGTGCGGCAGCGCGGTCGTCCTCCTGCGTCTCGCTCTGGTGGAGGATGCGCTGGGAGCGCGGCCGGCGGCCGACGCGCGGAGGGCCGAGGCGTTGCGCATCCTTGCAGCGGCGACCTGTCTCAAGTCCGAGCCCACGGTCTACCTCCTCGCGGCGGGGCTCGCGGAGAAGCGCGGCGACCCCGCCGCGGCCCGGGCGGGCTACCACCGTTGCGCATCGCTCTTCACCGCCCTGGGTGACCGAATGGGGCTGGCTGAATGTCTGGAGGGCGTCGCCGGCAGCGAGCGGTCCCTGGGCGACCTGGAGACAGCCCTCGCGGCGAGCCGGCGCGCGCTCGACATCTTCGAGGGGGTGCGGCCGACGGTGCTCTCCGAGGACCTGCGCCTGTCCTTCTTCTCCGGCGCGCGCCAGGCGTTCGAGCTGCAGATCGACCTGCTGCTGGGGCTGGGCGCCGAGGAGGAGGCCTGGGCCACCGCCGAAGAAGCACGGGCGCGGGTGCTTCAGGACCTCCTCGCCGAAAGAGGCGCCGGGTTGCGGCGCGACGCCGCCCCTGGCCTGGTTGCCCGGGAGCGCGCTCTGCAACGCCAGCTCAACCTCCTGGAGACGCGGCGGCAGGCGGAGAGCGAGTCCCGGGCGGAGAAGCTTCAGGAGCTACGCCGGGAGATCGACGCCAAGATCGGCGAGCTGGAGTCGTTGCGCGGCGAGATCCGCCGCGGGAGCCCGCGCTACGCGTCCTTGACCCGGCCCGGGCCAGTGTCTCTCGCCACGGTCCGGCGCGAGCTGCTGGACGCCGACACGGTGCTGCTGGAGTACCACCTGGGAGAGACGGCGAGCACCGTTTGGGCGGTCACCGGCGAGACGCTCGCCGCAGTCCGCTTACCGCCGCGGAGCACGGTCGAGACGGTCGCCCGCGAAGCCACGCACCAGGTGCAGAGCCTCGACTGGCCACGCCGCAATCCGGAGGTGCTGTGCGAGCTGAGCCGGATGCTGTTGGGGCCGGTGGCGCCGTTTCTCGGGCATCGTCGCCTCGTGGTGGTCGCCGACGGCGCTCTGGAGGCTCTCTCGTTCGCGGCTCTGCCGGTTCCTGGCGATCCCGCGTCCTGCCCCGCGGCTCCCGCCCTCGTGGACGGCCATGAGATCGCCTATCTCCCCTCGGCGGCGACGCTCCTCGCCCAGCGGCGCCTGCTGGCAGGGCGGCAGCCCGCCCCGGGATGGCTGGCCGTGGTCGCCGATCCTGTCTACGGCCGCGGCCGTCTCCCGGGCACGGCGCAGGAGGCCGCAGCGATCACCGCCGGGCTTCCTGCCGGCAAGGTGCTCGTGGCCCGCGGCCCCGCGGCGTCCCGGCAGACCGTCACCGGCGGCTCTCTCCACGGTTTCCGCATCCTTCACATCGCGGCCCACGGCGTGCTCGATTCCGAGCAGCCGCTGCTCTCCGCGCTCGCCCTGTCGGAGCGCGACGCCGCGGGCCGGCCGGTGCCGGGGACGCTGCCCGCGCACGAGATCTACGACCTCGACCTGCCAGCGGAGCTCGTGGTGCTGTCCGCCTGCGAGACGGCGCGGGGCCGCGAGGTGCCCGGCGAGGGTCTGGTCAGCGGATTGCCACGAGCCTTTCTCCATGCCGGCGCCGCCCGGGTGCTGGTGAGCCTCTGGGAAGTCGAGGACCAGGCCACGCGCGATCTGATGGTCCGCTTCTACCGCGGTCTCCTCGGCCAGAGCCTTCCCCCGGCGCAGGCTCTCGCGGAAGCGCAGCGGTCCCTCCGGGAGGAAGGCCGCCCCCCCTCCCAGTGGGCGGGCTTCGTCCTCCTCGGCGACTGGCGTCCGCTGCCGCCCTTTTCGAGCTGAAGCACCCTTCTCGCGGGCAACGGGATTCTGAGGTCGTTGGAACGGTCGCTCGGACGCGACAAAGGAGACTCCCATGAACCGCTGCCTGCACATCAACATCCACGAAGACTCGTCCTCGGCCTCTCGGAGAGCCAAATCAGGCCTCCCTGGGCGGAGAGAGACCGACCCGGGAACGGACTACTACATGCCCAAACCCGACGATCCGGGCACCGACTACTACATGCCGAAACCGGACGACCCAAGCTCCGGCCCCTGGGCTTCCGGCGGGGCCGGCGGCTCCGGTGAATGCGGAGCGGTGGTGGCCACGGCGTGCTGCTGCGGCTGCGGGTCCGGCGGCCAGGCCACGGTGGCGCCGGGGACGGCCACCGCGGCGCCGAATCCCTTCGTCACGGCGCGGGACTACAGCGGCTTCGTGATCGTGCGGCTGGCGCCGGGGATCGAGCATCCGGCCGCTCCGACACTGTGGAACCTCGCGGACGAGCTCAAGCTCACCGGCCTCAAGGCCGTGCTGGAGCGGCCGGAGGAGACCGACGCGAACGCCCGGAGGCCCGCGCCGTCGGACGTTACGGACCCTTCCGGGGGCCAGGTCACCGGCAGGTTGGCCGTGCGGAACCCCGGGAACCCTGAAAGGTTCCCTCCGCCGCCCCCTGGAACCCTGGTCTCCCGCCCTCTCGTGGAGCTTCAGCTCGAGAGAAGTCCGGATACCCCGGCCCGCACCGCATCCCTCCAGCGCATCCATGCCCTGGAGAAGACGGCCGCCCTCTCGGCCTTCCCGCCGCTCCACAGTCTCGCGGCCTACTGGCGGATCGATCTGCGGGAGCTTCCGGGCCTCGCGGAAGCGGTGGTGCAGCGGCTCAATCGCCTGGCCGAGGTGGACCTGGCCTATCGGGAGCTGACCGCCGCCGATCCCGAGCAGATCAGCGCGGCGGCGGGCGGCCAGGTGTTCGCCGAAGACCAGGGCTACCTCGAAGACGCCCCCATGGGCATCGGCGCGGCCTGGGCGTGGAAGCGGCTTCCGGCGCCGGCGCCGAAGGTGACCGTCTGCGATCTCGAGCAGGGGTGGAACCCCGGCCACAATGATCTCCATTCGCTCGTGCAACCCAATCCCATCTTTGGCACCAACCGCTCGGGCCAGGGGAGCTCCGGCCACCACGGCACGGCGGTCCTCGGACAGCTGGCGGCGACCGGGCAGAGCACCTTCGGGGTCAAGGGAGCCGCCTCGGACCTCGGCAATTTCGTGCTCACGTCGCACTACAAGGACGGCTCCAACGGCCACGTGGCCGCGGCCATCGTCCAGGCTCTGAGCCCGACGGTTTTAGCCACCTTGACCTCGCTCGTGCCTCTGAAGCAGGGAGACGTCCTGCTGCTGGAGGTGCAGCGCGCCCTGCTGCCCACCGAGGTCGACGAGGCGGATTTCGACGCCATCCGCCTCGCGTCGGGCCTGGGCGTCGTCGTGGTTGAAGCGGCCGGCAACGGCGGTTTCAATCTCGACGGCTACGCCGATCCGGACACCGGCCGCAGCCTCCGCCGCGGCGCGCCCGGCTTCCGCGACTCGGGAGCGATCTTTGTCGGGGCCTCCCGGGCCGCGCTCCCCCACGACCGCGCGCCCTTCTCCAACTACGGCTCGCGCGTCGACTGCTTCGGGTGGGGCGAGGCCGTGACCACCTGCGGCTTCGGCGATCTCGCCGGGACGGGAGCCGCGGACCTGTACACCAACACGTTCTCGGGCACGTCCAGCGCCTCGCCGATCATCGCCGGCGCCGCCGCGCTTCTCCAGAGCCTGCACCAGGCCTTCACCAATCAGCGGCTGGAGCCGCGGGCGATGCGGGCCCTCCTCGGCGACCCGGCCACCGGCACCCGCCAGGGTCCCAACGTGGCCGGGCACATCGGCGTCATGCCCGATCTCAAAGCCATCCTCCGCGACCGGTTGCAACTCGTGCCGGACGTCTACGTCCGGCGCTCGGCCGGCGACGACGCGATCAGCTCCAGCCCGGACATCCGCGTCACGGCGGACAAGGTCTTCGTCGCGCTGCGCAACCGCGGGCTCGGCAACGGCCAGGCGCACGTGCAGCTCTTCGCCAGCCCGGCCGCGATCCTGATCACGCCGGAGCGCTGGATTCCGGTCAACACCACGGGGACCGACGTGAGCGTCATCCCGCAAGGCGATCTCCCGGTCGAGACCCCCGCCTTCGACTGGCCGCCGGCCAGCGCGAACCGGACCGGGCGCGTTGCCGCCGCGGCGGCGGATGGATCGAGGCAAGCGAATCCCGGCAACATCGTCGTGCTTCCGGTGTCGGTCCCCTGGAGCTTCCTCGCGGTCCTCAGCGCGGAGGCGCCGTCGCCGCTCGGACCGCCGTATTTCCCGTGGGCGGTCGGCCTGCCTCCCGGCCCACCGTACTTCGACTGGGCGGAGTTCCGCGCTTTCCTGCGCAAGCCCGGCGTGGCCTGGCGCAACGTGCACCACGTCTCCACGGGGAGCACGCTTCTGCCGTTCGCCATCGCGGGGACTCCGGAGAGGGCGCATGTGTTCGATTTCGAGGTGATCCAGCGCCTGCCCGCCGGAACGGCGGTGACGCTGCAAACGCCTCCCGCGCTGGCCGCGAAGCTCCGCCAGCGCCAGCCCTGGCTCAGCGACAGCTCGAAACCGTTCACGTTGCCGCAGAGTCCGCGCACGAAGCTCCGCGGCGTGGAGCTCGCCGCCGGAGCCTACGTTGATTCGCTGTTCACGGTGACCGCCGGAGCGACGCCCCTGGCACCCGGCCACAGCCTCGCTCTGCGCCAGCTCTGGCGCGGTGAGGAGGTGGGGCGGATTACATGGGTGTTTGGGCCGTAGGGAGCCACAGAGGAAAAGGACCTCAAGGACCCAAAGGACGAGAAGGAGCTCAAGGACGCCCATTTTGGAATGTCCTTTGGGTCCTTGGAGTCCTTTAGGTCCTTTGTTTTCGCAGCGGCCGGCCCTTCGTGGGGCCGGCCGTTTTTTCTTTCGATGAAGTGGATCTCCACCAGTAAACATTCTTCGCGCAAGCGGATTGAAACCAGATGCAACGGATCGATCAACAACCACTTTCACGAAAGGAAACAAGATGGCCACCACCAAAGCGGATGCAATCAAGGATAACGTTCTCAATGGACCGACTGACGCGGCGCAGAAGGTGCTCCCGCAAGCGGTCACGGCACCCGCCATCACAGGCAATGAGCACTGCTGTGTCGCGCAGTATTGGGCGGTTGTCGAAACCAACGGCACCTTGGTCCGCGGGCACAACGTCTGGCGTGTGACCCGGCTCGCGCAGGGGATCTACGAGGTCGTATTCACCGGTGATGTGAGCGCCGGAGCCTACGTCGCGACCATCGGCCGCCCCGGCATCTTCACAGAGCCGACCGGCCAGATCGGCGTCGCGCTGCGCTTCAGCCTGACCGGGCCGGAAGCGAACAAAGGAGTCTGGGTGCAGACGCACGACTCGTCCGGACAGTTCAGCGATCGTGCGTTCCACCTGCTCGTCACGACCGCCGGCTAACTGAACATCCGTAAAACACGCGGTATTTGGGGCGGCAGCAGATTCGGTGACGTACGGGTTTGCTGCCGCCCTACAAGCCAATCAAGGAGAAAAATCATGCGAACGAAACTCGAGTCCTCTGTCTTGCGGTTCCGCCGGCTGGCCTCTTGCGGGGTGCTCTTGCTGAGCCTGGTGGCGACTGGGATGGCGCAGGCGCCGCGCCCCCAGCCGGTCGAGGCTCCCGCGCAGCCCATCACGGACGCGCTGTTGACCGCCCCTCTCCCCCTGCCCGCGCAGTGCCCGAGCCAGGACATTCTGGCGGGCGTCGTCGACAACTTCTCCACCGCCAACGGCGTCGAAACACCCGCGCCCAGCGCCACGCTGCAGGCCACGATCAGCGGTCCGTACACCGGCTTCGACGGCATACAACAGGACCGGCACTTCATCCACACGTTCCGGCTCCCTCCGTGCAAATGTCTCGTCGGCGCCAAGCTGGAATTTCGTCTGAAGTCGCTCGGACCGCTCGCGATCAACGACTCGATCACCCTGGGCTTCTCGTCCATCTCGGGCTTCCCGCGGTGGTCGGCAACCATCTTCGGTCCACCTCTCAACGGCGCCTCCGGGGCAATCCACACGCTCGACCTGGCAGCTCTTCCTCTCCCCAACAACGGGACGACCAGCCTGCTCTCGTCGATGCAGATGAACAAGTACCTCGACGTCTACATCCAGGACGACATGTCCGTGGACTATCTGAAGCTCACGGCCACGATGTGCGACTGCTGCCAGCCGACCGGCAGGTCCGAGATCTGCGTCACGAAGTTCAACGATCTGAACCGGAACGGCGTGAAAGACTCGAACGAGCCCTTTCTCCAGGGATGGACGTTCGTGGCCACGGACGTGGCCGGCGGCAACGTCGTCACCTCGCAGCCGACAAATGCAACGGGAAGGACCTGCCTCGGCGTGCTCGCACCGGCCACCTACACGATCTCCGAGGTCACGCAGGGAGGCTGGGTCCAGACAACCCCCACAAATCCGACAAACCCCACGGTGACCGTCACCCCCGGGGGTCCGCTCGTCAACCTCACGTTCGGGAACTGGCTCAAGAAGGTTCCGGACCCTGTGAAGACGGGTGATCAGAAGGACTAATCTGCCTGCCGAAAGCCTGCCGAGACAACCGATTGAAGCCTGGGGTCCCCACCGGTCCCCACCCCAGGCTTTATCATGCCGGCCCTTCGGGACTGGCTCCCTCGACGACAGGTACCGCCTGGGCAAGAACCACTGTTCCAATCCGACACCGGTCCGGCCAGCGCGGGAGCGAGCCCCCGAAGGGGCCGGCATTTTAAAGCCTGGGGTGGGAACCCCAGGCCCACGTGCCGGCACCTCAAGGGAGCATCGCTGCGCGACCCGACCTCCCCTCGTGGTATCCTCACGCGATAATTTTGCTTCCCAACAGATACGCGGAGGGACCGTGGCGACATCGTTCTCCAATCTTTTAGCGCACGTCGTATTCAGCACGAAACACCGAAACCCCTGGATTCTCAAGGAGCGGCAGAAAGACCTGCATGGGTTCATGGGCGGCGTGATCCAGGAAGAACGGGGCATTCTCCTGGAGGCGGGCGGGATGCCCGACCATGTCCATCTGCTGGTCAAGCTCCCCACCTATGTTCCCGTTGCCCGGCTCGTCCGCAGGATCAAAAGCAACTCGTCGCGATGGATGAACGAGAACCGATATCACAACAGGCGAACCCGCTTTGCCTGGCAGGTGGGATACGGAGCGTTTTCCGTCAGCCAATCCCGAGCGAACGATGTGCGTCTCTACATTCAACGCCAGGAGGAGCGCCACGCGCGGGTCTCCTACCGGCAAGAGCTCGTGACGCTCCTGCGCCGGCATGGGATCGAATACGACGAACGGTATCTGCTGGGGTGAATGGTCGCGCCCCGAGGCGAGGCAAGGGACCGTCGCGGGCCTGGGGTCCCCACCCCAGGCTTTATCATGCCGGCCCTTCGGGACTGGCTCCCTCGACGACAGGTACCGCCTGGGCAAGAACCACTGTTCCAATCCGACAACGGTCCGGCCGGCGCGGGAGCGAGCCCCCGAAGGGGCCGGCATTTTAAAGCCTGGGGTGGGGACCCCAGGCCCACGACATACCCCCACGCCCCCCAGACATTCCCTGGTGCGTGGGCCCCAGGCCTGGGCGTTTCGGGGGGCGGCGCACCCCTCACCCCCCCAGCTCCCGCACCAGCGCCTCCAGCTTCCCCCGCTCGGCGGGGTCGATCTCCAACGTGAGGGCGCGGCGGAAGCAGCGGACCGCGCCCTCGTCATCTTCCAGGTCCAGGTAGATGGCGCCGGCCGCCTTCCAGGCGTCGAGGCGGTTCGGCTGGATCTGGAGCAGCCTTTCGTAGAGCTGGACCGCGTCGCGCGGTTGGCCGAGGCGGTAGGCGGCGTGCGCGGCATTTTCCAGGGGGACCGGATCGAGCGGGTTGCGCCGCGCCGATTCGCGGAAGTCGCGCAGTGCGTCGGCGAGCCGTCCCATCTCGGCGAGGACGAAGCCGCGCTCCTCGAAGACCTGCTCGCCGTGGGCTCCCGCGGACAGGGTGGCGTCGAGCACCCGCAGGGCCTCTTCTTTCAGTCCGCGCTCGCGCAGGAGCCGCGCGAGGTTCGAGGCCGCCTCGTCCAGGGTCGGATCGAGGGCCAGGGCGCGGCGGTACTCCTTCTCCGCCTCGGCGCGCCGTCTCAGCTTGACGAGGCAGTCGGCGGCGTTGGCCACCGGCACGGCCGAGAGCTCGTTCTCCCGGCTGGCCTGCTGGTAGAGGGCCAGGGCGTCGGCGACCCTCCCCCCCTCCTCCAGGCAGTAGGCGGCCAGGCTGAGCGCCGGGAAGTTGTGCGGGTCGCGCCGGACGATGTCCTGGAGGGCCGGCAGCGCCTCCGGGCACTTGTTTCTCTGCACGAGATCGGTCGCGGCATGGAGGTCGCGCGCCAGGCCGGTCATCTTGCGCGGGTCCGGCAGGTCCGCGCGGACCGCGCCGCCGGAGCCGCCGCCCGCATACCCGAGGCTGGCGAGCTGGCGGCGCTGCTCCTCGGAGAGGGCGTTCTCGGTGCGCACCGGCGCATCCAGGCTCTCGCCCGCGGCCCGCAGCAGGTCGCGCAACCGCTTCTCCCAGAGACGGAGGGCCCCGGGCTGCTGCCTGGCCAGATCGGTTGTCTCCTCCGGATCGGAGGGAAGCTGGTAGATGCTGCTCTCGGGCGCCTTCAGATAAAGGAAGCGGTCGGTCGAGAGGGAGCGCAGCGGATACCACTTGGAGGAGAAGAACGGCAGGAAGCTCTCGGTGTAGCTCGTGCGGCCGCAGACCTTCCGGCCGAGGAGCCCTTCGCCGTCGAGCCCGGCCGGGACCGGCGCGCCGGCCAGGGCCAGCAGGGTGGGCGCCACGTCGGCGGTGCGCACCAGGCACTCCTCGGCGCGGCCGGCGGGGATGCCGGGACCCGCCAGGATCAGCGGCACCCGCCGGGCGCCGCGGTAGAGCAGCATCCCGTGGTGCTCCTCCCCGTGCTCGCCGAGCATCTCGCCGTGATCCCCCACGACCACGACCCGCACGTCCTTGGGCAGGCCGGCCAGGAGCTTGCCGATCTGGTCGTCCATGTAGGCGATCTCGCCGTCGTACAGGCGGTGCGGCCCGCCTTTCTGGGGATCGTTCCCGGGATCGGCGAAGCGGGTCGGCGGCCGGTACTCCTCGTGCGGATCGAAGTAGTGGACCCAGAGAAAGTAGGGGGGCTCGAGCTGGCCGGCGGCGGCGAGGGCCGCGTCTGTGGCGGCCTCGGCCTGGCGCTCGCTCACCTCGGTGCCGGCGGCGTAGCCCGCGCCCAGGTCGTCGTCGTAGATCCGGAACCCCTGCCCCAGGCCGTGCCGGCGGGCCAGGACGATGGCCGAGACCACGGCGGCGGTATCCCAGCCCTGGGCGGCGAGCCGCTCGGCGACCGTCTCGACGCGGTCCGGCAGGACGAAGGTGCCGTTGTCGCGCACGCCGTGCCGCGGCGGGAAGAGGCCGGTGAGGATGGTGGCATGACTCGGCAGGGTGATCGGCGCCGCCGTGTCGCAGCGGACGAAGCGGGTGCCGCGCCGCGCCAGGGCGTCCAGGTGCGGCGTCCGCGCGTACGGCCAACCCCAGGCGCCCAGGTGGTCGGCGCGGGTGGTGTCCAGGGTGATCAGGACAATGCTCGGCGGCGGTGGCGCGGGCCTGGGGGGCGGTGCGGCGGCCAGGACGGACGTTCCGAGGAGAAAAAGAATGATCGCGGCTTGCCGGAGCGAGGCTCGCTTTCGTCCTTCCCGAGCACCGGTACCTATTGGTGGTCTCTGCATCGAGTATCGACGCGCCCCTGGAGGGCTCTGACGAGGACATGGTGAACGCATCAGCGGCTGGCGAGTATAGCAGCCGCCGGGGGCGCCCACCGCCTCGCCGCGAGAGATCTGCGCCCCTCGTCTCGTTGTCGTCGAATCGTAATCGCTGTAGCTTTCAGGGATTCTGTCACGACATCCTCTTCGGAGGAGGAGAGAAGAACATATGAGCTCCAGATCGCGAGCGCTGCCGATCATTTTTCTGCTGATCGGTCTGCTCACTCTGTCCGGAATGGCATCCGCCATCGTCCCGAAGCAAAATGATGGACCTCTCGGATCGATCGCCTTTGTGAGCGAGAAGCTCCAGGCGAACGCCGAGCCCGAATCTCTCGACGACGTCCGCATGATCGCGGGCGCCGGCGTCACCAGCACCTGGGACACCTTCCGCGTCGAGCATGGGGAGTGGAACGCCATGATCGACAAGCGCACCGGCGGCATCGAGATCGCCGAAGGCGAAGGCATCGCGTTCGTGCCCGGCCGCGGCAATCAGCTGCGGGTCGCGGACATCTCCGGTTATCTCGGCGGAAGGGGCTCGGTGGACCTCGCCACCATGGAGAGCATCACCCGGGCGTTCCTGCCACGCGTCGCCGGCATGCTCGGAGTCGATCCCAAGACGCTCCAGCTGAATGCCGGACGTTCCGGCCATCCGGCGGAGCACCTCTGGTTCATCGATTTTGACGTCGTGCGCAACGGAATGGTCATCGATGGCGCCCGTGTCGCCTTCCGAGTCAACAATGGCAACCTGATCCAGTTCGGCACCGAGAACCTGCCGGCTCAAGGCGTTACGGCGCCGAAGGCGAAGCTTGCGCGCAAGGATGCGCTCGCCACGCTGTCGGCTTTCATCGGCGGCTTCTCCGCGGCTGATACCTTCATCGATGGCGGCTCGCTGCATCTGATGACGGTCCGTCTCGACGACGCGCGCTTCGCCGAAGGCTATGCCCCGGCCAAGGGCCGCGGCTTGCTCTCCGCCTGGCAGTTCGTCTTCCGCCGCGCGGGCGACAACGCCACCTGGCGCGCCCGGATCGATGCCCGCACCGGCGAGGTCCTGGAGCTGCGGGACATCAACGACTACGCCCAGGTGACCGGCGGCGCCAAGATCCTCGGCGCGTCGACCAATCTGCCGATGCCCTTCGCCAACGTGTCGTCCGGCGGATTCACCAACTCGGCGGGCATCTACAGCTATCCGGGTGGTACGGTCACCTCGACCCTCTCCGGCCAGTACGTGGGGATCACCGACAACTGCGGCGCGATCTCGAAGGCCGCCGACGCGAGCGGCAACATTCTCTTCGGCACCTCGACCGGCACCGATTGCACGACGCCGGGCTCCGGCGGCGCGGGCAACACCCACTCGGCGCGCACCCAGTTCTACCATGTGAACCGGGCCAAGGAGATCGCGCGCGGCTGGCTGCCGTCGAACACCTGGCTTTCCGCCAAGCTCACGGCCAACGTCAACATCAACAACACCTGCAACGCGTTCTGGAACGGCTCGACGATCAACTTCTACCGCTCCGGCGGCGGCTGCGGCAACACCGGCGAGATCGAGGGCGTGTCGATCCACGAGTATGGCCACGGCATCGACAGCAATGACGGCAACGGCTCCTCGCCCGAGAACGGCACCGGCGAGACCTATGGCGACTGGACGGCGGCCCTGGCCACCCACAGCTCGTGCGTCGGCTCCGGCTTCCTGACCAGCAACTGCGGAGGCTATGGCGATTCCTGCACCTCGTGCACCGGCGTGCGCGACATCGACTTCGCCAAGCACACGTCGGGTGTGGCGCACACCGTGTCCAACTTCACCCAGACGCGGTGCCCCACGAGCGCGATCGGCTACGTCGGACCCTGCAACCGGGAAGGCCACTGCGAGTCGTACGTCTCGTCCGAGGCGCTGTGGGACTTCGTGAACCGCGATCTGCCGGGTGCCGGCACCGGCTCGGCCTGGGCGATCGCCGACCGCCTCTGGTACCTGTCGCGCTCCACGGCCACCCAGGCCTTTACCTGCACCGCCAGCGGCACCTGGACGTCGAGCGGCTGCAACACGGGCTCGCTGTGGAAGACCCTGCGCGCCGTGGATGACGACGACGGCAACCTGGCCAACGGCACGCCGCACTCGGCGGCCCTGTTCGCGGCGTTCAACCGCCACGGCATCGCCTGCACGACCGACTCGGGCGCCAGCACCAGCTTCCGCGGCTGCACCCAGCCGGCCACCCCGACGGTCACCCTCACCCCCGGCGACAACTCGGTGAGCGTGGCGATCGGCGGCTCGACGGGCGTCTTCGACCTCTACCGCAACGAGCGCGGCTGCAACGCCGGCTTCATCAAGACCGCGAACAACATCAGCGGCTCCTTCACCGACACCGCCGTGGCGAACGGCTTCACCTACTTCTACCAGGTCACCGCCGAGCCGAGCGGCAACGAGGCGTGCGCCTCGGCGCCGAGCACGTGCGTTTCGGTGACCCCGACGGGCGGCACCCCGACGCCGGACTTCTCGATCTCGGCCTCGCCCAGCGCGGTCTCGATCGCCCAAGGCGCCTCGGGCAGCTCGACCATCACGACCGCGGTCTCGGGCGGCTTCAGCAGCGCCGTCGCGCTGTCGGCCTCCGGGCTTCCGTCCGGTGTGACGGTCTCCTTCAGCCCCTCGTCGATCGCGGCGCCTGGCTCGGGCTCGTCGACGATGACGATCACCGTCGCCTCGACCGCCGCGACGGGCACCTCGACCATCACGGTGACCGGCACGGGCGGGAGCATCACCCACACGACCGCGGTCTCCCTGACGGTGACCACGGCCGGCGGCGGAGTCACCGCGCTGACCAACGGCGTTCCGGTCACCGGCCTGTCGGGCGCCACGGGATCGCAGCAGTTCTTCAGCCTCGCCGTCCCGGCGGGAGCCACCAACCTGACGTTCCAGATCTCCGGCGGGACCGGTGACGCCGACCTCTACGTCCGCTTCGGCGCGCAGCCCACGACCTCGACCTGGGACTGCCGGCCCTTCCTGAGCGGCAACAGCGAGGCCTGCAACTTCGCCACGCCGCAGACCGGCACGTACTTCGTCCTGATCAACGGTTTCTCGGCCTTCTCGGGCGTCACCCTGGTGGGCAGCTACACCGCGCCCGGCGGCGGCACCGAGCTGATCACCAACGGCGGCTTCGAAGGCAGCTCGACGCCGTGGGTGCTGGCGGGCAGCTCGACGCGGTCGACCGGCAGCTTCCCCCATAGCGGCACCGGCTATCTCATCCTCGGCGCGGCCAACAGCGCCACCGCCACGACGTACCAGCAGATCACCATCCCGGCGGGCAGCACCGCAGGCCTGACGTTCTGGCTGAACGTGACCTCCGACGAGACCACGACGACGACGATCTTCGACCAGCTCTTCGTCGAGGTACGCAACACTTCCGGGACGCTCCTGGCGACCCTGGCCACCTACAGCAATCTCAACAAGGGAACCGCGGGCGTCTACTCGCAGAAGGGCTCGTTCAGCCTGGCCTCGTTCGCGGGCCAGACGGTGCGGATCCAGTTCCGTGCCACGACGGATTCCTCCCTGCTGACCTCGTTCCGCGTGGACGACGTCTCGGTCCACTAGCCGGGAAGACCCCCGCAGAGCATTCGATCGGTTCGCTTCGGCCCCCTTCCCACGCGGAAGGGGGCTTTTTTCTTGTCCTCCTTCCTGTAGAATCCGATCACCTTTTGTCCGTTTCATCCGGGAGGTATCCCTGTCCGCGCGAAGGCTTTGGCCGAGCCTCGTTCTGTCGATCCTGCTCGCGGCTGCCGCCGCGGAGCTCCGGGCCGATCCGGCTCCCCGCTGGCCGCTGCTCGAGCGGCAGCTCCAGGCGAGCCGGGTGGTGCCGGGCAGCGCGCTCGCCACCCTGATCGAAGAAAACCAGGATTTCGGGCTGCTCGCTCCTGGCGAGGCGGACGATGAGATCCCGGTGCCGCTCTGGCTCCGTGTCCACTGGCGCAAGACGCATCCCCGGATGAGGTCCGCGCCGGGCGATCCAACCCGCGGCTACCCGCTCGTGCTCAAGGAGATCCACGAGTGGCTGGTCACGCATCAGGACCTCCTGCCGGGCCTCCCGGAGCCCGACGTGGCCCCGGCGCCGGCAAGGACCGCGAGCGCCGGCGGAACGGAGGTCCGCATCTCCGGCGCCCAGACCCGCGCGCGCAGCGAGTCCGACATCCGGGTGAACCCCTGGGATCCGCGGAAGATCGTCGCCGCCGCGAACAGCATCGGCGGCAGCAGCCAGCAGGCCCAGCTCTACTCCTTGGACGGCGGCGCCACCTGGGGCCAGACCGCGCTGCCGCTCGCGCCGGGGGATACGTTCCACTCCGACCCGAACGTGGATTGGACCTCCGACGGCACCGCCTGGGCGGTCGCGATGGGCCTCACCTCGACCGGCACGCGGCTGCGCCTACACGCCTACCGGTCGACGGACGGGGGCGCCACCTGGAGCTGGGACGCCACGGTCTCCGGCGCGCAGATCCGGGCCGACAAGCCGAAGATGTGGATCGATCACGGCGCGGCGTCGCCGTTCCGCGACAACGTCTACGTCTGCTGGCACAACGGCCTGCCCCAGATGGTCAACCGGCGCACGGCGTCAGGCTGGGAGACGCCGCGGCAGATCAGCGGCGCGGAGACCGCGGGCACGGCCTTGGGCTGCGACGTCAAGACGAACGGCGCGGGCGACGTCTTCGTCTTCTGGCCGGCCACGGGCAACCGGCGCCTTCTGGTGGCCCGGTCGACGGACGGCGGCGCGAGCTTCGGCGCCCCGGCGGCGATCGCCACGACATGGGACTCCTACGACATCGGCCTGCCCGCGTGCAACGACCGACGCGCGCTGATCTATGTCGCGGGCGGCGCCTATCGCACCGCGACCCGCAACCTGGTCTACGCGAGCTGGACCGATCTCTCCGGCGAGCCCGGCTGCACCTCGGAAGCCGACGAGCCGGACCTGAGCGCGGCGTCCTCCTGTACGACCCGGATCTGGTTCTCCCGGTCGACCGACGGCGGCGCCACCTGGTCCGCGCCGGTCCGCCTGCATCATCCAGCGACGAAAAGTGATCAATTCAATCCATGGCTGGCGGTCGATGAGGCGACCGGGCAGCTCGCGATCGTGTATTACGACACGGCCGCCGATCCCGGACGGAAGCAGACGCATCTTTATTACCAGGCGTCGTTCGACGACGGCGCGACCTGGTCTCCCCCGGTCCGCGTCACCACCGCGCCGACCGACGAGACCGAGGACGGCTCGAATCTCAATCAATATGGCGATTACAACGGCCTCTCGGGCCACGCCGGCAGCTTCTGGCCCTCCTGGACCGACCGCCGCGGCAACGGCGTTGAAGAGATCTGGACGGCCAATCTTCGGGAGAGCGGGAGCGGCCCGGGGGAGGCCGTGGACTTCTACACGCTCCCGCCGTGCCGCGTGATCGATACGCGCCAGGCCGACGGACTGCCCGGCGGGCTCCTGGGCGGGCCGGCGCTGCCTTCGGGTGAGGCGCGGCCGTTCCGGGTGGCCGGTCTCTGCGGCATCCCGGCCACGGCCCGCGCGCTCGCCGTCAACGTCTCGGTCGCCCAGCCGGCCGCCGCGGGGTCCGTCTGGATCTATCCGGGGAACGCTCCGCCGCCGCTCGCCGCCACGATCGACTTCGCCGCCGGGCAGACCCGGTCGAACAGCGCCCTCCTCGCGCTCCCCGCGGACGGCTCCGGCGGGGTCGAAGCCCGGGCGGCGAGCGGGCAGCCCGTCCAGCTCATACTCGACGTGGCGGGTTATTTCCAGTAAGGTATCTCCTCAGATTCACGGTTCGACGTTCAACTCTTCTTCGCAGGGGCTTCAAGTGTCTTTGAACGCAGAACGTATTCGCTCGTTATCCTCGCGTCTCGCGGCTCTTCTCGGCCTGCTCCTTCTGGGGCCCGGGACCGCGGCGGCCATCTCTCCCTCCCACAGCGACAGCCCGCTTGCCGCGCTCTCCTTCGTCAGCGACCGCCTGCAGGCGCGCCCGGAGCTCGAGCCGATCGAGGACGTCGAAACCGCTCTCGACGCCAAGGCGCGCGACGCCTGGGCCGGCTTCCGCGGCGCGCACGGCGCCTGGAGCGCGGTCGTCGACAAGCGCCACGGCGGCCTGGAGATCGCCGAGGGGGAGGGCATCCCGTTCGTCCCGGGGCGCGGCAATCAACTGACGCGCGGCGACATCGCCGCGCATCTGCGGGGCCGGACGAAGCCTGATCTGGAGACGTTGGAGAGCCTGGCTCGCGCCTTCCTGCCGGAGGTCGCCTCGCTCCTCGGCGTCGCCCCCGGCTCTCTCGCGCTGAACGCGGGGCGCTCGGGGCAGCCGGCGGAGGAGCTCTGGTTCGTCGACTTCGACGTGGTGCGCGACGGGATTCCCATCGAGGGCGCGCGCGTGGTCTTCCGCATCAGTCACGGCAACCTGATCCAGCTCGGCACGGAGAACCTGCCGGCGCCCGGTCTCGCGGCGCCGCGCGCGAAGACCACCCGCGAGCAGGCCCTGGCGAGCCTGTCGTCCTACGTAGGCGGCTTCTCCGCCGCCGACCGGTTCCTGGACGGCGGATCGCTGCGCCTGCTGCCGGTCCGCGTCGAGGACGCGCGCTTCGCCGACGGCTACGAGCTCGGCAAGGGGCGCGGCCTGGCGACCGCCTGGCAGTTCATCTTCCGCCGCGGCGAGGGGATGGAGACCTGGCGCGCCCGCGTCGACGCGGCGACCGGCGAGATGCTCGAGCTGGTGGACACCAACGACTATGCCCAGGTGACCGGCGGCGCCAGGATCCTCGGCGCCTCGACCAACCTGCCCATGCCGTTCGCCGACGTCTCCTCGGGCGGCGCGACCAATTCCGCGGGGATCTATGCCTTTCCGGGCGGCACCGTCACCTCCTCGCTGAACGGTCCGTACGTGCGCGTGTCCGACAACTGCGGCGCCCTCTCGCTGGGCGCGGACCCCGATGGCAACATCACCTTCGGGACCTCCGCCGGGACCGACTGCACGGCCCCGGGCACGGGCGGCGCCGGCAACACCCACTCGGCGCGCACCCAGTTCTACCACCTGAACCGGGCCAAGGAGATCGCCCGCGGCTGGCTGCCGGCCAACGCCTGGCTGAATGCCAAGCTCACGGCCAACGTCAACATCAACAACACCTGCAACGCCTACTGGAACGGCTCGACGGTCAACTTCTACCGCTCGGGCGGCGGCTGCGCCAACACGGGCGAGGTCGAAGGCGTGTCGCTGCACGAGTATGGCCATGGCCTGGACAGCAATGACGGCAACGGCTCGGCCCCGGACAATGGGACCGGCGAGACCTACGGCGACTGGACCGCCGCGCTGGCCACTCACACCTCGTGCGTCGGCGCCGGCTTCCGGGCCACCAACTGCGGCGGCTACGGCGACACCTGTACCTCCTGCACGGGCGTGCGCGACATCGACTGGGCCAAGCGCGCGTCGGCGACGGCGCACACGGTCGCCAACTTCACCCAGGCGCGGTGCCCCACGAGCCCGGTCGGCTATGTGGGTCCCTGCAACCGGGAAGGCCACTGCGAGTCGTACATCTCGTCCGAGGCGCTGTGGGACTTCGTGAGCCGCGATCTGCCCAATCCGGGCAGCGGCTCGGCCTGGGCCGTCGCCGACCGCCTTTGGTATCTGTCGCGCTCGACCGCCACCGCGGCGTTCTCCTGCACCGCCGGCACGACCTTCACGTCGAACGGCTGCAACACCGGCTCGCTGTGGAAGACCCTGCGCGCGGTGGATGACGACGACGGCAACCTGGCCAACGGGACCCCGCATTCGGCGGCGCTCTATGCCGCGTTCAACCGCCACGGCATCGCCTGCACGAGCGATGCGGGGGCGAGCGTCAGCTTCCGCGGCTGCACGCCCCCGGCCACGCCGTCTCTCGTCCTGACCGGCGGCGACAATCAGGTGACCCTGAGCTGGGCCGGCTCGGCCGGCGTCTACGACGTCTACCGGAACGAGCGCGGCTGCAACGCCGGCTTCTTGAAGATCGCCAACGACCTCGCCGGCGCGCCGCTCGTCGACACCAATGTGGCCAACGGCTTCACCTATTTCTACCAGGTCGTCGCCCAGCCGGGCGGCAACGAGTCCTGCGGCTCGGCTCCCAGCACCTGCCTGGCGGTGACCCCGGCGGCGCCCCCGTGCATACCGCCGGCCATCCCCGCGGGCGTGACGGCGGCCGCAGTGGGCGGCCATCAGATCGCGGTCTCCTGGGCGCCGGCCACCGGCGCGAGCTCCTATCGCGTCTACCGCTCGGCCACCTCGGGCGGACCCTACAAGCTGATCGGCACTTCCACGGGCACGTCGTTCGTGGATCCGGCAGCCGCGTGCAGCTCGACCTATCACTATGTGATCCGCGCGGCGGCAGGCTCGGCCTGTTTCTCGGCGAATTCGGCCCAGGCGTCGGCCGTCACGGCGCTCTGCCCGCTCTGCGCGCCGCAGACGCTGTACAGCAACGGATTCGAGAGCGGCACCGGTCTGACGGACTGGACGTCGGGGATCTTCGCGGCGGGCGGCAGCACGTTGAGCTGGCGCGGGGCCCAGACCTGCACGGCCAATACGGGAAGCAAGGTCTTCCGGTACGGCGGCCCCGGCTGCACGGACAACTATCCCGACAACGATTTTTCCTTCGCCCAGCCCAACGGCGCGACGGGGATCGCGGTTCCCGCCGGAGCGCGATCGACCCGCCTGTCATTCTGGCACCGGCGCGCCTTCGAAGCCGGCTTCGACGGCGGCACGCTGGCCCTCTCGCTCGACGGATCGAATTACTTCTTCGTTCCCGGCGCGGCGATCGTCGCGGGGAGCGCCTACAACGGCACGCTCAGCAATGAATGCCTGCCGAGCGGAGCCGCGGGGGTCGAGACGTTCACCGGCAGCTCGCCAGGCTTCACCCAGACCGTGGTCGACCTCGACGCGGCCTGCAACGAAGCCACCGGGGGCACCGGCGGATGCGGCGGCCAGGCGGTCCGTCTCGGCTTCACGACCATCACCGACTGCGGGCTCAGCGACGACGGCTGGTTTCTCGACGACGTCGCGGTGACCACCTGCGTCGCCACGCCCTCCAACCCGGGCGCCGATTTCTACACCGTGCCTCCCTGCCGTCTCGTCGACACCCGTCTCGCCGACGGCCCCCGGGGAGGCCCGGCGCTGCAGCCCGGCGTGGAGCGGTCGTTCCCCCTCACCTCGCTCTGCGGGATCCCGGCCGGCGCCCGGGCGCTGGCGCTCAACGTCACGGTCACCCAATCCCAGAGCGATGGGTATCTCCAGATCTATCCGGGAGATGGAGGGCCGCCGGGAACCAGCGCCATCAACTTCGCAACGGGGCAGACCCTCTCCAACAACACGGTCCTCCCGCTGGCCTCCGATGGCTCCGGCACGCTGGAGGTCCGGCCGGGGGCGGCCGGGACCGTCCACCTCATCCTCGACGTGACCGGTTACTTCCAGTAATCCCCGAGGAACGTCTGGACACGACGGCGGCTCGCTTGGCGAGCCGCCGTGCACCAGAGAGAGTGAGGCGACCCCTCCCAAGACGTCGCACGCACGCAAGGGCCGCGGACAAAAGACAGAACAGAAGCAAGAAACAAGCGACCGGCGCGCAGGCGCCGGCCCTTTTCATTCGTCGTCCTCAAACCCGTCGGAGGAGGAGTTTCGCTGAATAAAATCGCTGTCGCTGTCTTGCTGTTGTTGATCCTGCCGCTGGCCGCGAGCCAGGCGGCCCCGCGGTCCATCGTCTGGCCGAGCGTCGAGAAGCAGCTCGCCAAGGACCGTGTCATTCCGGGGAGCGCCCTCGAGCAGCTCATTGTCGAAAACCAGGATTTCGGAATGCTGCGCGCGGCCGAGGCCAAGGACAAGATCCCGGTCCCCCTCTGGCTGCGCGTCTGGTGGCGCAAGAACAATCCGCAGGGGAACTATTCCGCCAGCGACCCCACCGGCGGCTATCCGCACGTGCTCAAAGAAATTCATGAGTGGATGACCACCCACCAGGACTTTCTGCCGGGCCTTCCCGAGCAGGACGTGGAGCCTGGGATCGAAGGGATGTTCGACGCGGCGACCGTGGGCGGCACCAACGTCCGCATCTCCGGCGCGCAGACCACCCCCCGCAGCGAGTCGGACATCCGCGTGAACTATTGGGATCCGACCAAGATCATCGGCGCCTCGAACAACATTTCGTCAAGCGGCCAGCAGTCCCAGTTCTATTCCACCAACAGCGGCTCGACCTGGGGCCAGACCACGCTGCCTCTCCAGACCGGCGACGCCTTCAACTCCGATCCGACGGTGGACTGGACCTCCAATGGAACGGCGTGGGCGACCACCATGGGGATCAGCTCGTCCGGTACGACGCTCAAGGTCCGCGCCTATAAATCGACAAACAACGGCGCCACCTGGACGTTCGACGGCACCGTGTCGGGCAGCCAGACGAACACCGACAAGCAGATGATGTGGGTCGACCACAGCGCGACCTCGACGTTCAAGGACAACATCTATCTCTGCTGGCACAACGGCGCGCCGCAGTTCTTCAACCGGCGCACCTCGACGGGCTGGGGCGCCACGCCGCTGCAGCTCAGCGGCACGGAGACCACCGGCACGGCGATCGGCTGCGACGTCAAGAGCAACAGCTCGGGCGACGTGTTCGTGCTCTGGCCGGCCACCGGCAACCGCCGCATCCTGGTCGCCAAATCGACCAACGGCGGCGTCAGCTTCGGCGCGCCGGTGATCGTCCGGACGACGTTCGATTCCTATGACATCGGCGTGCCGTCGTTCAACAGCCGCCGCATCCTGATCTACGTGACGGGCGGCGCGTACAAGACGGCGACCAGGAACCTGGTCTATGCCACCTGGACCGATCTCTCGGGCGATACCGGCTGCACGTCGGCCACCAACGAGCCAGGCTCCAACGCCTCCTCGACCTGCAAGACGCGCATCTGGTTCTCTCGCTCGACCGATGGCGGCGCCACCTGGTCGGCCGCGGTGAAGATCAACAACCAGGCGGGGCTCAACGATCAGTACAACCAGTCGCTGGTGGTGGACGAGTCGAACGGCCAGATCGCGATCATGTATTACGACACGGTCGCGGACTCGACCCGCAAGAAGACGAACGTTTACTATCAGGCTTCGTTCGACGACGGCGTGACCTGGTCGACGCCGTTCAAGGTCACCTCGTCCCAGACCGACGAGACCATCGCGGGCGCCGACTCGGGCAACCAGTACGGCGACTACAACAGCATCTCGGGCATCAACGGCAGCTTCTGGCCGGTGTGGACCGACCGCCGCAGCGGCGGCAGCGAAGAGATCTGGACGGCCAACGTCCAGGAGAGCGGCGGCAGCACCTGCACGCCGCCCGCAGCGCCCACGGGCCTGACCGCCACGGCGGCGAGCTCCGGCCAGATCAATCTCTCCTGGTCCGCCGTCTCCGGCGCCACCGAGTACTACGTCTACCGCGCGACCACCTCGGGCGGCCCGTACACCTCGGTGGGCACCACCACGAGCACCTCGTTCTCCAACACGGGCCTCGCCTGCAATACGGCCTACTTCTACGTGGTGCGCGCGGCCAACAGCTCGACCTGCGAGTCGGGCAATTCGGCGCAGGCATCGGCGACCACCTCGGCCTGCTCGACCTGCACCACCCAGACGCTCTACAACGCCACGCTGGAAGGCGCCACGGGTCTCGCGGGCTGGAGCACCGGCACGTTCGTCTCCGGCGGCTCGGCCGCGAGCTGGCGCGGCGTCCAGGCCTGTACGGCCCACGGCGGCACGAACGTCTTCCGCTACGGCGGCACGACCTGCACGGCCGACTACACCAACAACGACTACAACTACGCGCAGCCGAACGGCGCGGCCGGCATCACGATTCCCGCCGGCTCCAACACGACGCGCCTCTCCTTCTGGCACCGCCGGGCGTTCGAGAGCGGCTTCGACGGCGGCACACTGGCCGTTTCTCTCAACGGCACCAACTACACCTTCGTGCCCGCGTCGGCGCTCACCGGCACCACCTACAACGGCACGGTGTCGGCCTCCTGCCCGCCGGCCGGTGCCGCCGGTGCCTCGATCTTCACCGGCTCGGCCACCACGTTCACCCAGACCACGGTGAACCTCGACTCGGTCTGCAACCTGATCACCGGCGGCAGCGCCGGCTGCGCCGGACAGTCCGTGCGCGTCGCCTTCACCACGGTCACCGACTGCTCGATCACCGGGGACGGCTGGTTCCTCGACGATGTCAGCGTGACCGCCTGCGTGCCGTAAGGCCGCAAGCTCTCCGCTGGCCTCCCTTGTTGGCCCCCTTCCATATGGAAGGGGGGCCTTTTTTGTTGGGGCCGGGGGTGAGGGCTTGACCCATGGGATCAGATCTTGATCCACCCAGGGTCAACGACTGCCCCGGAAAAACGTCGAAATTGCCCGGAAGCTCTGGATTCTTCAGGGTTTATCCTGACGATTCCGCCCTGGCATCCCCATTGCTTTTCCCGTGACCAGTACGATGTGCTTTTCCTTACAAGGAGGCGCCTTGGTTATGCGGAGATGGATGGTTGGATCCATGCTGTTGTCCCTTGCCCTCCTCCCGGCGGTCAGCCGGGCCGAGGGTCCCAAGCAGGCCGCCTGGCCGTCGCTGGAGCGGCAGCTCGCCCAGGACCGGGTCATCCCCGGCAGCTCTCTCGAGGCATTGATTCGGGAGAACCAGAATTTCGACATGCTGCGGACCGATGAGGCCCGCGACAAGAACCCGGTGCCGGCATGGCTCCGGGTTTGGTGGCGTAAGGGCCATCCGAACATGGTCTATTCGCCCAAGGACCCGACCGGGGGCTATCCGCACGTGCTCAAGGAGATCCACGAGTGGATGCTCACCCACCAGGACCTCCTGCCCGGCCTGCCCGAGATCGCGATGTCTCCCGTGGCGGACGATGACGGAATCGTCGGCGTGAGCCTCGCGGCGACCGTTGGGAGCAACGGGCGCATCTCCGGCGCGCAGACCAGCCCGCGCAGCGAGTCGGACATCCGGATCAACTTCTGGAATTCGGCCAAGATCATCGCCGCGTCGAACAACATCTCCGCGAGCGGCGCGCAGGCGCAGCTCTATTCGGCCGACAGTGGCGCGACCTGGGGTCAGACCTACCTGCCTCTGGGCACCGATTCCTACCATTCGGACCCGACGGTCGATTGGACCTCCGACGGCACGGCGTGGTCCACCTCGATCGGCATCAAGGGTAACATCCTCAAGATGCGCGCCTTCAAGTCGACGAACGGCGGCGCCACCTGGGTCGCGGACGCCACCTTCTCCGGCACCCAGAAGTCGACCGACAAGCAGATCATGTGGGTCGACCACAGCAGCACGTCGCCGTTCAAGGACTACATCTACGTGTGCTGGCACAACGGCACGCCGCTCTACGTGAACCGCCGCACCGGCCCCGCCGGCTCGTGGGGCGCTACGCCGCTCCAGGTCAGCGGCGCCGAGTCCTCGGGCACGGCGATCGGCTGCGACATCAAAACGAACAGCTCGGGCGACGTCTTCGCCTTCTGGCCGACCACCAGCAACCGCCGCGTCGTCGTGGCCAAGTCGACCACCGGCGGCGCCAGCTTCGGCGCCGGGACGGTGGTCGCCACGACCTATGACGGCTACGACATCGGCGTCCCGTCGTTCAACAACCGCCGCGCCCTGATCTACATCGCGGGCGGCGCCTACCGCACCGCCACGCGCAACGAGGTGTACGCGTCCTGGACCGACCTCTCGGGCGAGACCGGCTGCACCGCGGCGAGCAACGAGCCGGGCTCCAATGCCTCCTCGACCTGCAAGACGCGCATCTGGTTCTCGCGCTCGACCGATGGCGGGAGCACCTGGTCCGCACCGGTCAAGATCAACAACCAGGCTGGCAAAAACGATCAGTTCAACCAGTGGCTGGCGGTGGACGAGGTCAACGGCCAGATCGGCGTCATGTACTACGACACGGTCAACGACGTGAACCGGAAGAAGACGGACGTCTGGTTCCAGGCGTCGACCGACGGCGGCGTGACCTGGAGCGCCGCGACCAAGGTCACCACCGCGATGACCGACGAGACGATCGCCGGCGCCGACTCGGGCAACCAGTACGGCGACTACAACGGCCTGTCTGGCTACAACGGGACGTTCTTCCCGGTGTGGACCGACCGCCGCAACAACGCGAAAGAGGAGATCTGGACCGCGCCGGTCCAGTAACCGTACGACCGATGCGAGCCCTCATCCGCGTCGCCTCTCCCACAAGTGAGAGAGGGGAAAACTGCCCACCTCCCCTCCCTGTCACCTGACAGGGCAGTGGTGCGGTTCGACCCTCTCTCGCTTGTAGGGGAGGCGACGCGGGGCGGGCGTTTCCCGCCCCCTTCTCCCTTCAGACCCTCTCAGATAAGAGTGCCAGCGACCTGGCCAGATCGGGACGGATCTCCAGCACGCCGCGGAGCGGATCGTCCTTGCGCTGCCGGAGCCGCCGGGGAACGGAGCGGATGGTGAATTTCCTCACGTCGAGGCGCGGTCCCACCTCGCTCCAGGCGAGCGGCGTCGACACCGGCGCTCCCGGCCGAGGCCGCACGCTGTAGGGGGCCGCGAGCAGCTTGCCGCGGCCGTTCTGGAGCGCGTCGACGTAGACCTTCCCTTTCCGCGCCGGGATCGACCGCGCCGTCGTGGCGACGTCCGGCAGGCGCTCCACGATCACCCGCGCCAGGAGCTCGGCGAGCTGGCGCACCCGCTCGTGGTCGAGCTGCCGCCCCATCGGCAGAAGGACGTGCAGGCCGCTGCCGCCGCTCGTCTTGATGAAGCTCGGCATCTCGATCTCTTCGCACAGCTCCCGGATGGTCAGGGCGATCCGCACCACGTGCGCGAACGGCGCTCCTTTCGGATCGAGGTCCAGGATGCACCAGTCCGGCCGGTCCAGGTCCGGCAGGCGGCTCGCCCAGACATGGAAGGGGATCGCTCCGAGGTTGACCAGCGCGAGCAATCCCTCCGGCTCGTCACAGAGGAAGTAGTCGATCTCGCGCGTGCCGTCGCCGCGGATCGGCACGGTGCGCAGGCGGCCGGCGGTGGCCATGTCGGGCGCGTGCTTCTGGAAGAACGACTTGCCGGTGATCCCGTTCGGATAGCGGTCGAGCACGAGCGGGCGGTCGCAGAGGTACGGCAGCATCCAGGGGGACACGGTCCGGTAGTACTCGATCAGGTCCCCCTTGGTGTAGCCCTCCTCCGGCCAGAAGACCTTGTCGAGATTGGTGAGCCCCCTCCCCTGGCCCCTCCCCCGCGGAGCGGGAGAGGGGAACCCCCTCCCACCCTTGGTTTCCGGATTTTCTCCCCTCTCCCGCTCCGCGGGGGAGGGGCCGGGGGAGGGGGCGTCGTCCGGCGGCAGGCACTCCTCCGGAGCCTTGTCCTCGCGCAGGCGGAGGAAAACAGGCTGCCGGAGGTGCCCGCCGCGTGTCCATTCCTTGTAGCGGACCTCGCAGACGAGCTCGGGCTCGACCCAGACGACCGCGGCGCGCGGTCTCCAGGCGGGCGTGGATCTCCGCCGTCTCCTGCCGGTCGAAGCCCGTGCCCACCGTCCCGGCGTGAACCCATCCGCTCCCCTGCCAGACGCCGACGTGCAGGCAACGGAAGCCGTCGCGCCCGGCCGGCTCGAATCCCAGGATCGCCAGGTCCGCCGTGCGGTCCACCCGG